>QHCC01000190.1 GCA_003243915.1 Pseudonocardiales bacterium
CCCGCCCCCCCCCACCCCCCCCCCCCCGCCGGTCCCCGAGTCGGGCACGACGCGTACGTCGGTACGGGCCCCCCCGCCGCTGTGCTCGCCGCGCGCCTCGAGCACGAAGGTTCCCTCGCGCCCGGCTAGCGTTCCGGTGACCTGCTCGTAGCCGACGTAAGGCCCGACCAGCGTCTCGGGCTTGTCGGGATCGCCGTCGACGTAGGACAGCAGCAGGCAGCAGGTCGACTCGCCCTCGATGTCTCCGGCGTATGTGGTCGTGAACGTGGCCCGCGCGACCGCATGCGCGGGATCGGCCTCGGCCACCCTGGATTCCTCCCAGCTCTTGCCGGTGATGGTGACCGTCGCGTGCTTGGTGTATTCGCCCATCGGAAACACTCCTTCTCGTCGGATGCTCCGATCCTCCTGTCTAATCTTGACACCGAACGTCATGATTTCGCGCGACAATCGTCAGATGCGGTCCAGCCGGCTGTTGTCGATCCTGCTGCGACTCAATGTGCACGGCCGGGTGAGCGCGCAGCAGCTCGCCGACGAACTCGAGGTATCGCTGCGCACCATCTACCGCGACATCGAGGCGCTAGGCGCGGCCGGCATCCCGGTGTACGCAACGCGGGGCCGCCACGGCGGGTTCCAACTCATGGACAACTACCGCACCAGGCTGACCGGCATCAGCCCCGACGAGGCCGATGCCCTGTTCCTGGCCGGCCTGCCCGGTGCCGCCGCCGACCTCGGGCTGGGCAGCGTGCTCGCCGCGACACAACTCAAGCTGCTCGCCGCGCTGCCGCCTGAGCTGCGCGAGCGAGCGGGCCGCATCCGCGACCGCTTCCACCTCGACGCGCCGGGCTGGCTGCGCGAGGTCGACGCGCCGCCGCACCTGGTGAGCATCGCGGACGCGGTGTGGTCGCAGCGCCGCGTCGAGGTGCGCTACGAACGCGCCAACCGGACCGTCGTCGACCGCGTCCTCGAACCGCTGGGCCTCGTGCTCAAGGGTGGCACCTGGTACCTCGTCGCATCGGTGCGCGCCGACGGGCGGGGTCCGCGAACCTATCGGGTGTCACGGGTGCGCGCGGTCGAGGTACTGGAGCAGGCCTTCCAGCGGCCGGACGGCTTCGACCTCGCGACCCACTGGGCCGACTACCAGCGCGAGTACGAGCAGCGCATCTTCAAAGACTCCGCCACGATCCGGCTGTCGGCAGACGGGCGCTCACTGCTGTTCCTCATCGGCACAGCCGCGGCACGCGCCGGTCATGCAGCCATGCAGGCTCCGGACCCGGACGGTTGGGCGCGCACGACGGTCCCCATCGAATCGGTTCGCCACGCTCTGCACGGGCTCATGCAGCTGGGCGCTGACGTCGAGGTGCTCGAGCCAGTCGAGTTGCGCGAGCTCGTCGCGAACAGCGCGCAGGCGATGACGCGACGTTATGCCCGGCTGTCGGGGGGCGGCACGGGCTCGGCAGGCGACGTGGCCTCGGCCGGCGATGCGGGCTCGGCAGGCGACGTGGCCTCGGCCGGCGGCGCCGGGTCGCCCGGCGACACCGGTTCGGTCGGTCCCACCCGGCGTTCGGCGATGTCGGGCTCGGGTGAAGGCCCGGCCGGGGCGGCCCGGAGCGGGCGCGCCGAGAGCTCACCACCCTGAGCCGGGGCGTCGACCGGAAACTCCTCGCGCACCTTGCGCAGGTGCTTGGACATCGACTTGAACAGGAAGTAGCAGGCGACACAGAGCACCAGGATCACGGCCAGACCGATCGGCCCGGACTTCTTGTTCTCGCCACCGGCCAGGAGCGCGCCGGCCAGCACAGCGCCGGTACTCACGCCTGCACGCTGTCGCGAACGCCGGCGAACAGGTCGTCCTCGGGAATGGTCGAGTCGACGAGGGAGCGGGCCAGTTCGAACTCCTCGGTCGGCCACGCCTCACGCTGCAGGTCGAGCGGGACGGAGAAGAACCAGCCCTTCGGGTCGACCTGGGTGACATGGGCGAGCAGGGCGGCGTCACGGCGCTCGAACCAGTCGGCCACGTTGACCCGCGTCGTGATCTTGGGAGCGCGGAACTTCTCGGTCATCTCGCGCATGCGCTGGCGCCGCTCCTCGAACGGTGACTCGAGGCCGTGCGCGAGCAGGGCAGCGTGCAGCGCCTCGAAGCGCTCCGGGCTGAAGCCGACGTCGTAGTACAGCTTCAGGGGCTGCCACGGTTCGCCCGCCTCGGGGAAGGCGTCCGGATCGGGTGCGGCGTCGAATGCGGCGACGCTGATCTCGTGACAGCGGATGTGGTCCGGGTGCGGGTAACCGCCGTTCTCGTCGTAAGTGGTGACGACGTGCGGGCGGAACGAGCGGATCTCGGCGACGAGCCCAGCGACCGCCTCCTCGAGCGGCACCAGCGCGAAACAGCCCTCCGGAAGCGCGGGCAGCGGGTCACCCTCGGGCAGGCCGGAGTCGACGAAGCCCAGCCAATGCTGCTCGACACCGAGGATCTCGCGGGCGTGTGCCATCTCTTTCCGCCGGATCTCGGTGATGTCGGCCTCGATCTCGGGCCGGTTCTGCAGCGCCGGATTGAGGATGCTGCCCCGTTCGCCGCCGGTGCACGTCACGACGAGCACCTCGACACCCTCGTCGACGTAGCGCGCCATCGTCGCGGCACCCTTGCTCGACTCGTCGTCGGGGTGCGCATGCACGGCCATGAGGCGCAGTGGTTCGAAGCTCACACGCTCCATTGTCGCTGATACGCGCAGCGGCGCCACGCCCGGTCAGGCCACCCGGCCACGAACCCACACAGCGACCTGCCGGCCCAACGCGGACGGTTGCCGTCGGCGTCGGTGAGCAGGTCCCAGCCGCGCACCCGGACCGGTCTGTCGCGACGAGCAGACCCTTCGCACGGCCCGGGCGCGCGACACCGACCAGTACCGGTTCACCATGCCGCCCGCCGGACGCCGGTGGGTGGTCGAACCCGACCTCGAGTTCGTCCGCGCGACCGATGCAGCCATCGCCGACCCGGCCAGCAAGGAGTTGAGCGCGTACGCCTCCTGCGCCGGGGCGGACCTTCGAACGGCACACGATCAGCTGGTGTGACGGGCTGCTCGAGGCCCTGGACGGGCCGGCGGAGACCGTGTGACTTCGCCAATTCCCTGCGCACGATGTTACGTTCGCTGCTTCGCCCTGTCCGCCCAAGCACTGGAGTCACGCGTGTCCACCACCGACGACGCCACCGTCACCTGGCTCACCCAGGAGGCACACGACCGCCTGTCGCGCGAGCTGGACGAGCTGATCGCCAACCGCGCGGCCGTCGCCAAGGAGATCAACGACCGGCGCGAGGAGGGCGACCTCAAAGAGAACGGCGGCTATCACGCCGCCAAGGAGGAGCAGGGCAGGCAGGAGCTGCGAATCCTGCAATTGCAAGCCCTGCTGCGCGAGGCCACGGTCGGCAACGCACCCGTCAGTGCCGGCGTCGCCGGCCCGGGAATGGTGGTCGAGGTTCGCTTCGGTGACTCCAGCGGCGGCGACGTCGAGACATTCCTCATCGGCTCGCGCGAGGAGACCGAGACGGCCGGCGTGCAGGTCTACTCCGCCGCCTCGCCCCTGGGCAAGGCGCTGACCGGCGCGCGCGAGGGTGACACCGTCAGCTACGACACACCCACCGGCAAGACGATGAAGGTCACGCTGGTGTCCACGAAGCCATTCACCGGCTGACGTGCTCCGGTATACCGCCACGAGTCGAAAAGCGCTTCACAGGCTGATCGTGTCGTAGCGGCTGCGGTGCTCGGCCAGGAGTTCATCGCTCAGGACCGCGCCGCCGGCGACTGCGGCGTGCACGTCGCGAAAGTAGTTCTCGTAGCCGGCCGGCGTGAAAAGCGTCAGTCCCTGTACGACGGTGTTCCCGGCGTTGCGGAATCCGTGCGCGCTGCCCCGTAGGGCGGCGACGAGTGACCCGGCCGTGACGAGCTGCTCGCCGGTGCCGTCATGGATGGTCAGCTCGCCCGAGGTCACGTAGAAGTGCTCGTCGTGCGCACTGTGCACATGGGGCCGCGCACCCATCGCGCCGGGCGCCAGGCTGAACTCTTCGACGGCAAGCCGGCCGGCGCTCTGATGGCCGGTGAGCTTGAACAGATGCTCGACGCCACCGACCTCGATCACCTCGCCGGCACCAGCAGCCACGACCAGCGGTGCGGGGTAGTCAGCCATGGTGGCGACCCTACGACCCGCGACGCACACACCGGT
>QHCC01000191.1 GCA_003243915.1 Pseudonocardiales bacterium
GTCCTGACGCCGGGCGGCCGGGTCGGACTTACCGTGTGGGGCGACATCAAGAAGTCGCCCGGAGCGTGGGCGTTGGCGCCGTTCAGGATGGCCGCCCCGGCGAAGCTGGACAACCAGGCCGCCATGCAACTCGGCCGGCCACACGCGGGTGAAGATCTCCTAGCGCGCTGCGGTTTCGTGGACATCGAGCGAGTTGACGTGCCGTTCGTGTGGGAGTTCGCCGACCCGGAGACATTCGCCCGGGCCCTCGCATCAACCGGGCCAGCCTTCGAGGCGATGCAAAACGTGGGAGAGGCAGCCTTCCTCGAGGCTGCGGCAAGCCAGGCCCGCGAGCAGGCCAGGGACGGGCTGCCCTTGCGCGCCCCGATCGCCCTGGTCGGCTTTGTCGCACGCAAGCCACTAACAGAAGGGACGGTGCCGCAATGAGCGGGATCGGTTTCCTCAGCGTCCCGGAAACGAACGCTGAGGCGCAGAAAAACTTCGACGAGGACGTCGCCGAGATCGGCTACGTGATGAACGTCACGCGGCTGTGGGCCTACCAGCCCGCGACCATGAACGGGCTGTTCAGCCTGTTGCGGCAGGTGAATTCCGAGGACAAGCTCACCTTGCGCCAGCGTTACATCCTCGTCACCGCCTGCGCGTCGGCGTTCGGTGACCGCTACTGCTCGCTTGTCTGGGCGTGCAAGCTGGCCGAGGACAGCGACGCGGACACCGCCGCCGCGGTGCTGCTGGGTCCCGACGACGGCCTGGACCCCAGCGAGCGGGCGATCGCTAGCTGGGCCCGCAACGTGGCCCGCGGCCCCAACGACACCAGCGCAGCGGACGTGCAGGAACTACGCGACGCCGGGTTCAGCGACAGCCAGATCTTCACCATCACCACGTTCGTCGCCCTGCGCCTGGCCTTCTCCACCATCAACGACGCGCTCGGCGTGCTTCCCGATGCCGCCATCCGCACCACCGCGCCAGCAGCCGTCCTCGATGCCGTCACCTTCGGCCGCCCCATCGAGGACGAGCTGTCGTCCATCGAGCACTCGATCCCCCAGACCACCAAGACGATCCCGTCCAGAAAGGCATCGACGTGAGACTCGCCGTCGGCCTGACCCCCCTCGAGACCCGGCGCGACGTCGTGTTGCACGTCGCCACCCGCGCCGAATCGCTCGGCTACGACGCGTTCTTCCTGGCCGAGGGGTGGGGGCACGACGCGTCCGTGCTGCTGGCCGAGGTCGCCACCCGGACCAGTCGGATCCAGATCGGGACGGGCGTGCTGAACGTCTGGGGTCGCAGCGCTGCGCAGATCGCCATGCTCGCGACCAGCCTGCACGAGATCTCGCACGGACGCTTCGTCCTCGGCATGGGTGCAGGCAGCCCGGCGCTGGCCGAAGGCCTGCACGACGTGCCGTTCCGCGCGCCGGTGCCCCGGCTCGCGGCGGTGGCCCGTCAGGTACGCGCGCTGCTCGACGGCGGACGTCTAGCGCCTGCCAGCGGCGGCCGCGGGCTGCGGCTGGCCATCGGCGCGTCTCCCGTCCCGATCCTGCTGGCCGGGCTCGGGCCTGCCGCGATTCGAGTATGCGGCGAGGTGGCGGAGCGCTGGGGACCGTTCCTGTTCCCGGTCTCCGCGCTGAAGGACGGGCTCGTGCTATTGGAAGACGGCGCCATCGGCCGGGCGCTGCCGCAGGTGTGTCCGTTCATCCCGGCGGCGGTGTCGCCCGACCCGGCCCGGGCCAGGGCGCTGGCGTCGTGGTGGGTCCAGTTCTACCTGACCAGCATGGGGCCGCTCTACGCCACCCGGCTGCGGCAGTTCGGCTTCGCCGCGGCCGTCGACGAGGTCATGGCCGCGACCGGGGACACGCCGGAGATCCTGCTGGACGAACTCACGCTGTGGGGCGACACCGCCGCCGGCCGGCAGACCCTGGAACGCTGGTATGCCGCGGGCGCCGACATGCCGATCGTCACCCTGCGGCCAAACCGAAGCGTCGACGAGCTCGACCACATCCTCGACGCCCTCGCCCCCGCCGTTGCGCCGAGCGTGTGATGGTTTCGGATTTCGAAGCAGGGCACATGACGACGAAGCCGACCGTGGCCGTATTGGGGACCGGGATCATGGGTGGCGCCATGGCCCGCAACATCGCGGCAGCAGGCCTCCCGGTCAGGGTGTGGAACCGGAGTCGCGAGAAGGCCGACCTTCTCAAGGACGTCGCCGAGGTGGCGGGCTCCGTGCTCGAGGCCGTCCAGGGTGCCGACGTCGTGCTCACCATGCTCTGGGACACGGCCGCCGTAGCCGGGGTGATGGAACAGGCGCGTAATCACCTCGCCGAGCGGACGGTGTGGCTGCAACAGAGCACTGTCGGCATCGAGGGTTCGGCTCGACTCGCATCGCTCGCCGAGGATCTGGTCGTCATCTACGTCGACGCCCCCGTGCTCGGCACGAGGCAGCCGGCCGAGGACGGTGCCCTGGTCGTCCTGGCCAGTGGCCCCCCGCAGGCGCGGCCGCTCGTGCAGCCCGTCTTTGACGCCATCGGCAGCCGCACGCAGTGGGTCGGCGAGAAGCAGGAGGCGACTCGGCTGAAGCTGGTCGCCAATGCCTGGGTCGCCACCTGTCTCGAGGGCATCGCCGAGTCATTGGCGCTGGCCCGCGACCTGGGGCTCGAGCCAATGCTGTTTCTTGAGGCCGTCCGGGGCCTGGCCGTGGACGCCCCGTATGTCCAGTCCAAGGGCCGCGCGATGCTGTCCGGGTCGTTCGAGCCGTCATTCGCGCTATCGGGAGCGCTCAAAGACGTCGACCTCATCCTGGACGCCGCCCGTCAGGCGGGCACCGACTTGGCGCTCATGCCGGCGGTCCGCAAGCACTTTGCCCGGGCCGTCGACGCGGGCCACGGCGATCTCGACATGGCGGCCACCTACCTGGAGCATTGACGAGCGCCGTGCCGCCCTGCATGCGGCAGATCCCGGCGAGCGTGCCCGGCCCTCCATCCGGACATGCCGCCGTCAGTGCGCGGTCGTGCCGATGAGAGGTCGATCAAGTCGCGACGCGCGACATCAACCGGCCGTGCGGGCCGCCACGATCTCAACCTTCTCGAACGACGGTGGCCGCTCGAACAGATCCGCGCTTTCTCGGGATGCCTTGGGGCCGCCGGATGACAGCAGCGCCTCCCTGTCTTCATCGCTCGCGAAGACGGCGAAGGCGCCGTACGTGGTCGTCCCCAGACGGTAGGCGAACCACAGGGTAGTGGCGGGCTGTCCTTCAACCACGAGCTGTCCGTGCTGAAAGAACCGCTCAACGGCCGCCTCGTTGCCTGCTTTGAACTCGAACTTTGCCAATACACCGACCGTCATAATGCCTGCGCTGTCTCCCATCCGAGGGCATGCACCCTCCGTCGGTTCACCATACGGACAGTCCTCCGGTGGAGCCCTTTTATTTGGCTGCCGCCAACATCAGCTATGCCGCCGTCGCAGCGCAGTGCGACCAGGCGCTGTCACCGCTACAGATCAAGCGCCAAGGTCAGCGCCTCGTCGACGCGTTGCATGTCCTCGACGCTGAGGAACCCCGCGGCTTCGGTCAGACGGGTGAGATCGACGGTGGCGAGCTGATCGCACATGACGAGGGTCTGCTGGTCGGCGATGGACACTGGCGGACGGAAGCTTGTTTCCCTCGCGCTGGTGCTGCGAGACGCGGCATGATCATCGCCAAGTTGCCCGCGCACGAAGGTCGGCGATGTGCTGCGGACACTCCGCCTACGGGCAGGCGGGATCGCCCGCCGTCGGGCACAGGCGCTCGGCGAGGAAGTTGAGGATCTCGTCCCGGGCTTGGAGCGTCGGGTGGCCGGCTTGGTCGACCAGGTGCGCGGTCACGACGCTGTGCGGGCAGCCCACGACGTCGCGGAAGAATGGGGGAGGGTTCGGGTTCGCGATCTCGTCCGGTAGCACTCGGCCGTCGAAGCGGTCGCCGAGCAGTGCGCGATAGGCGGCGAAACGCTGGCCGGTGCACCAGCGGTCGTTGTCGAACCGGTAGGCAAGCGCGGTGAGTTCCTCGCGCTCGAATCGATCGCGGATCGCGAGCGCGTCCTCGTCGCTGATCTCCAGTCCGCCCGGGTCGTCCAGCGGGAGCGAGGGGTGGTTGAGAACCGGGGCGATGACGGACGGTTCGAGCGTCATGGTCAGAGCGAAGTTGCCGGTGAAGCACAGCCCGATAGCACCCACCCCCGGCCCGCCGCAGCTCTGGTGGGCAGCCCGGGCGAGTCCGCGGAGCCAGTTCACGACCGGACTGGTGCCCCCGCCGGCGAAAGCCCGGAACTCGGCGCTGACACAGGCTCGGCGCGCCACGGCCGCACCCTCGGCGGTGGTCGGGTACGCGCCGTCGGTTCCGAACAGGGACGGCAGGTACACCGTGAACCCGGCGTCGCGGATCCAGCCGGCGAACCGCACGAGGTCGGGGCTGATGCCCGGCATCTCCGGCATGAGGATCACGGCCGGTCCCGAGCCGGCTCGGTAGACGTTCTTGGTCGCGCCGTCGACGGTGATCTGACGGAGCGTGAACTCGCTCAGCACAGCAGGACCGGTGCTGCTCGGTTGGGTCATGCACGTGCCTCCCTGGTGAGTCCTGCCGGCATCGTGGCATCCTCGCGACGCGGCAGACCAGGGGCGAGATCGCCACATTAGTGTGTAATCTCGCCAGCATGCAAGATCCTGAAGCCGGCCTGTTGGGCACGGGTAGGCCGCTGCGGATCGGCGTGCTGGCCTATCCGGGTTGCTTCGCCTCGGAGGTGTTCGGCGTGCCCGATTTGCTGACGATCGCCGCCCACGCCGTCCACGCCGTCCGCACCGCGGACGGTGTCGGCACTGTCGGCAGTGTCGGCGCACCGTACGAGGTCTCGATCGTGTCACCTCGGCGGCGGGTCGCGGCCTCTGGAGGTGCCCACATCGCGGTCACACCAATGCACGAGGTGGACACGCTGATCGTTCCCGGCTTCGAGCTCACACCCGGGCTCGACCTTGACGCCACCCTCGCCTCGCTCGGCCCGGAGGTCGCCGCGATCCGCTCGAACCGACAGAGCGGGGCGGCACTGGTCACAATCTGCGTCGGCGCCTTCCTGGCGGCAGAGGCAGGCGTGCTCGACGGCCGGCGCGCAACGACGTCCTGGCTGTTCGCCGACGCCCTCCGCCGGCGGCACCCGAGGGTGGACGTGCGTGCCGAGAACCTCACCATTACCGACGCCGGCGTCACCACGACCGCCGCGTTCAGCGCTATGTACGACCTCGCCCTGAACCTGATCCGTCAGCACTACGGGGCCGAAGTTGCTCGACGCACCGCACGTATCGCGCTGCTCGACGACGCCCGCTGCACGCAGGCCCCATACGTCGATCAGCAGCTGCTGCCCTTCTCCGGCACAACGTTCTCCGCCTTGGTCACGCGATGGCTGGATCAACACCTGAACTCCAGCTATCACCTGCCCAGCCTGGCCGCCCAATTTCATGTCAGCACCAGGACACTGCTGAGGCGGTTCCGCGCCGACACCGGCCAGACACCGCTGGAGTATCTGCAAACCTCCCGCGTGCGCAGGGCCTGCCATCTCCTGGAATCAACCGACCTCGCAGTTAGTGCCGTGGCCACGGCCGTGGGCTACCGGGACGCCGGGACGTTGACCAAGATCTTCATCCGCCACATCGGGCGAAAGCCCACCGAGTACCGCAGCGCATTTCAGCGCCGCGGCGGCCGCGTCGGCGCGCCCGCAACGTTGCCCCATTCGTAGGATCCCCCAGCGACGCGGCGCTTGTCTGTGCCGGCTCGAGTCGACGACGATCCCTCCGGTGTCGTGGGCGTCGATTCCGGGCTGGGCAAGCGGCCGCCGCAGCCGAGCTGCGAACGTGATGTGGATCAGGACCACCTCACTCGCCTGTGGGAACCGTGAGCGATCTGGGATTGGCATGCGCAAGGGGCGACGTGGCACAGCCGGTACTGCGACGGGAACAGAGCCCCCAACACCCACTCCGGCAAAGCGGGTCCAAGGCTGCGCCTGGGTGCGCAAAACGACGGCTCTCGGGCGGGGGCCTCGCGGCAGTGAGCGGACACTATGGCCGCGCTATCGGCAGCGTCCGTAACGCTCGTAGATCACGCGCGAACCGAACGTTCGGGTCTCGATCAGGTCCAGCGGAACGTTTTCGGTGATCGGTGGCAGGAAGGGCGTACCACCACCGACGATCACCGGATTCCGGAACATGCGCAACTCGTCGACGAGATCTAGCTCGATCGCTGTGGCGGCCAGGCCTGCGCCGCCGATCTCGACATCCTTATCGCTCGCGTCGATCGCCGTAGCGACCTCGTCGGCCACCGACGCCTGCGCGAGCCGGGCGTTGCCCTGAACGCTGTCGAGCGTCCGGCTGAAGACGATCTTCGGGAGGGCACACCATACGTCGGCGAACGCCGCGCCCAGTTCATCGTCGCGCAACGACTGATCGGTCTCCCACACCAGCATGGTCTGGTACAGCTTGCGCCCGCACACAATGCTGCCGAGCGTGCGTACCTGCTCGAGGTGGAAACGAAACAGCTCCTCGTCAGGAGCCGACCAGCCGAACGTGCCCTCCCGGTCGGCGATGAACCCGTCGACGGAAACGCTCATCGAGTAGATCAGCATGGCTCCAGCTTCTCGCATCGGCGTGACACTGTGCATTCGAACCATCCATCTGCGCTCAGCCGCCAAGGTGCCGGCGCCGAACAGATCGGCGATTCGCTGGCGCACTGAAGGCGGCTTGGGCGGACGTTCTCTGTTGGCCGAGCGTCACGGGTCGTTGCACCGATCGGCACGACGGGGCAAGGTCGACATCATGAACTCAGCGGGCGGTTGCGCAGGTTCATGGTGTAGCCGGCGTGTGCATCGGGATCGGCTGGGCGCTGATCCTGCGGAAGCGCCGTTCATGATTGACCGGGATGTCAGACGTGCCCGCGAGAGTTCGGGCGGCTAGGGCTCCTCCAGGAGCGGGCAATCACTCAGGAGGTTCGCGGTGCCGGCCACCACCTGCCACATGTCGATCTCGCTGGACGGCTTCGTCGCCGGGCCGGACCAGAGCCGCGAGGACCCCCTGGGCAAGCTGGGACGGGAGCTGCACGACTGGCACATCGGCGACCCGCGGGCCAACGACGCTGACAAGATCGCGAACGAATGGCTAATGCGCCCCCGGGGCGCGTACGTGATGGGGCGGAACATGTTCGGCCCGATCCGCGGGGACTGGGGTGAGGAATGGTCGGGCTGGTGGGGCCCTGAACCGCCGTATCACGCGCCGGTGTTCGTGCTGACCCATCACCGCCATGATCCGATCCAGATGGACGGGGGGACGACCTTCCACTTCATCACCGAGGGCTTCGACGTGGCCTACACCGAAGCGTGCCAGGCCGCCGGGGACCACGGCGTGGACATCGCAGGTGGGGCCTCGACTGTCCGACAGGCACTGATCGCCGGCGTGATCGACGAGCTCACCCTCGACATAGCGCCCGTCCTGCTCGGGTCGGGCGAGCGCATCTTCGACGGGGTTGAGTACTTCGGCTTCGAACCCGCCGAAGTGCTTCACTCACCGCTGACCACTCACATCCGCTATCGCCGCGTCAGCTAACCCCACGTGCACTGCCGACCCCTGCGCAGCAGGACGGTCAGTCACCCGGCTCGGGATGGTAGTGACGAAGGCGAGACCGTCGGTGAACGAGGCACGCCATGCGGTACCAGTCGCCTCACAGTCTGAACCCGCAGGCATGACCGCCTGCTCACGTCCGCGTTCTCACGAGGCCTCTTTGTGTCAAGCA
>QHCC01000192.1 GCA_003243915.1 Pseudonocardiales bacterium
AAGGCAGCGCACGGCACCAACGTCGGTGCGCGCTAGGCCCAGTCGCCGTTCGTCATCGTGGGTCGGCCTCTGGCCGGCTCCGAGACGGTTCCAGCACCCCGGTGGGACCCCTCCCCATATCCGGGCGTGCACCTGAATCGCTACTTTCAACCTTCTACGAGGACGGGATGGCGATGGATCGCTTGGGATTCTGGGCACGGGTACGCGCGGTCGTGCTTATCGTGCTCGCGACCCTGACAGCGAGCACCGCTCTGTCCACCCCCGCGACCGCAGCACCCGACGCCGAAGGATGGCGCACGGTGGTGCAGTACGCCCCGTCGGTGTTCCTGTATTCCACCGACAGCTACCGCCCAGCCACGACGGCTGACTTCCTGTCCCACTCCAACCTGCGGTGGGCACATGATCAGAGCTGCGCTGACCACGAACTGGCTGCGCGCGGCCATGTCGATGTCACCCGCCTCGGCACCGGGGGATACCAGCACCAGACAGCCAGTGCCTGGCCATTCTGCGACCACCATGACCATCAGTACCGCAGTACGGACTTCACCAGGCCCCGTGGGGGAGTGGTAGGCGGCGAGGGGTTCTTCCTTGATCTGGACAATGCCGCGCGTCATGGCGTCGGGCGGGCCGCGCCCGTCTACTTCGAGTACCAGGCCCACAAGTTCGTGACTTACTGGTTCTTCTACGCCTTCAACAACGCTCCCTTGTCCGTCGCGGATCATGAAGGCGACTGGGAGCGGATCAGCGTCCGGCTCGACTCGAACAATCAGGCCACCCAGGTGGCGTACTACATTCACGCCAGCTATTGCACGGTGCCTTGGAGCGACGTGGCGAGTCCCCAGTCCCATCCGGTGGCCTACAGCGCTGACGGAACGCACGCTTCGTACCCCACCGCCGGCGCGCACGGCCTCGACGACACTGACCAGGGTCCGCAATGGCACACGTGGGCCAACCTGCAGGACGTGCGCGACCAGGCGTGGTACGGCTACGGGGGCGGCTGGGGCGAAGTCGGTGACACCGAGGCCTCGACCGGCCCGGTCGGGCCGTCGCCGTATAAGTCGCCCGCGCCGACCGACTGGGCCAAGCCCTGTTAGCCAGCCCCGCCGCGCCGAGTCCGGATCTGGCCCGCGAGATCCGCGCGCAGCTGGGCATTGGCGTCCTGCAGGTCCAGGACAGCGGCGATACCGGCGAGGTTGAGCCCAGCCGCCAGCAGCTCGCCGATGCGGCGCAACCGGTCCAGGTCATCACTGCTGTAGCGCCGGGTACCGCCGTCGCTGCGGTCGGGCTCGAGCAGGCCCCGGCGTTCGTAGAGGCGCAGGTTCTGTGCGCCCATACCGACCAGCTCGGCGGCGACCGAGATGCCGTACAGGCCCCGGCTGGGGTCATCCCCGGGCAGGTTCATCGCCCGCGTCCCTCCTCGTCGGTTGACCTCTTGCGGTATTGTGCCACCCATGCTATAAAAAATCTATCTCGGTCATTGTAGATAAGTAGCGGCCGAGTCTAGGGATAGGGCATCGACAACTGACTATCTACGGAGGTGGAACCGATGCTGATGCGTACCGATCCGTTCCGCGAGCTAGACCGCCTTTCTCAGCAGCTGGCGGGCAGTCTGGGCACCAGCGCGCGTCCTACGGCGATGCCGATGGATGCCTGGCGTGCCGGCGAGGAGTTCGTCGTGGAGTTCGACCTGCCAGGGGTGGACCCCGGCTCGGTGGACCTGGACGTGGAACGCAACGTGCTCACCGTGAAGGCTGAGCGGCCACATCTCAACGGTGACCATGAACTGATCGCATCCGAACGTCCGCGTGGCGTGTTCAGCCGGCAGCTGATCCTCGGCGACAATCTCGACACCGAGCGGGTAAGGGCCGGCTACGAAGCGGGGGTGCTCACCCTGCGGATCCCGGTGGCCGAGAAGGCCAAGCCTCGCAAGATCGAGATCTCACAGTCGGGCAACGGTCGGCAGACGATCAACGCCTGACGCCGGCCGAGTGAGGGCAGCCGGGGCCGGGGACGCTGGTGCAGCGACCTCCCGGCCCCGCCGCTCGAATCGGATCTTCTGCGTTGTGATGGAACGATCGCGATGACTTTGGTGGAGTTTCTCCAGGCGCGCCTGGCTGAGGACGAACTGATCGCACTGGCCGCGACCGACGGCTCGCAGCAATGGCGGACCCATTACGACTACCGCGACGTCAAAGACGAGGACGGCCACTACGTCGTCCAGGCCGACACCCGGCGTCCGAGCCTGGAGCAGGCCGCCCATATCGCCCGACATTGCCCCGCTCGCGTCCTGCGGGAGGTGGAGGCCAAACGGGCCGTGATCGCCGATTACCTGCGCCACGACGCGGCCGGCGACCTGCTCGAGCGTGACGCTGTCGAGGACCTCCTCGAGGAGCTTTGCTCGGTGTACGCCGACCACCCGGACTACATCAAGTCTTGGTCATAGCCAAACACCTATCGGCCGCCTAGGTGTTGTCGCGTCATGTGTAGGTTCCTGCGATCCAGTGGGCGACGGTGGTCGCGAGTGGTGCAGTGGTGTCGCTGAGTAGGTCCCAGCCGTGCCCGCCGTCGCCGGAGACGAATTTCTTGGGGCTGGCGGGGATGGTGGCGAAGGCCGCCTTCAGGTCGGTGTAGCTGGCGTCGGGGTCGCGGGGGCTGACGGCTATCAGGCAGGGCACCCGCAGTAGTCGGGCGGCTGGCCCGGCTTTGGCGTTGGTCCAGTCCGCGGGTCCGGACAGGTCCACGACGGCGTCAGCGTGTACCGCGGTCGCTGAGCCCAGAGCGAGCGCCCCGCCCATGGACGCTCCTACCAGGACGACGCGCCGGGTTGCGGCGGTACGGGCGTGTTGCACAGCCAGTGCCACCTGGGCCTTCTGGTCTTCGGCGAATGAGCTGGGTGGGCAGTCGGCGTTGCCGTAGCCACACAGGTCGACCAGGACGGCTCGGACGTGGACGTGGGCCGTGAGCCAGGCGGCGAATGGCCACCAGCCGCACAGTCCGTCGCCGTCGGTCTGGTGGAGGAAGACGGCGACCGTGCTGCCTTGTCCGACATCGAGCACGGGCAGCCGAGCGCGGCTGGGCCCGGTGATCTGTCGCAGCAGGCTCTGCACACGTTTCGAGCCGCAGCGCGCCTCGGCGTTTGGTGTGGGCGGGCTCGACTGGCTGGCCTTGGTGGTGGTCGAGGCGGTGACCGACTGCGATGACGACGAGGTAGGGGTTTTCGCGCCCGTGCTGCAGTCCGCCAGCAGCAGGACCGCCGCAAGGGTCGGGACAATGAGCTTCACATATGTTCGGACGAACATAGTTGGTAGCGTAGCGATCGTGCGAACGGTTGGCTATGCCGTGCTCGGCCTGCTCGCCGAGCGGCCGCGCACCGGGTACGAGATCGCGAAGGTCATGAAGGTGCCGATCGGCTATCTCTGGAGCGCCAGTCACGGCCGGATCTACACCGAGCTGCAGAGCCTGCACGCGGACGCTTTCGTCACCCATCAGGTGGTGGACGGCCCAGGCCCGCGCGACAACAGGATCTACACCATCACCGCGGCGGGACGTCGTGCCTTGTCGGACTGGGTCGATTCCCCGCTCGCGCCACAGCCGGCGAAGTCGGAGTTGATGCTGCGGGTGCGCACGCTGTGGATGGTCTCACCGCAGCGAGCGCGACAGTTCCTCGCCGAGGTCAGGCTGGACTGCGAACATCGGCTGACGACCTACCGCGACGTCGACACGCAGTTCGCCGCCGAGGGCGACGACCACCTGGAGCAGACAACTTCGGCCTATTGGTCCTACGCCACGCTGCAGGCCGGGATCAGCTACGAACAGCACATGATCGGCTGGCTGAACTCGATCCTCGCGCAACTACCGGTTGCAAGACCAGCGCCGTCGCCGCCCACCCCGGTCTAGCCACGACGCTTCAGCTAGGCCATTGATGGAGTCGCAGTCGCCGCTGGCACCTTCGGCACTCGCTTCACCGAGTTGGTCGGTAACGGCCAAGGCGGGCGTGCTGTGCGAGGCTGGTCAGATCGGGCCGGGCGAGGCAAACGGAGACGGCGAGGGCGGCCCCGCCCAACCAGATGGAGACGCGATGAGCAAGGCCTCGAGGACGGACACCCCGTCGCCAGCGCTGCACGTTGCCGACAGCCAGGATCTGATCCGCGTGCACGGCGC
>QHCC01000193.1 GCA_003243915.1 Pseudonocardiales bacterium
GTCGACCGCGACGGCATCGGCGGGTCGTGCGTGCTCACCGACTGCGTTCCCAGCAAGACGCTGATCGCCACCAGCGACCGGGTCACCGCGTTCCGCGATGCTCCGCGCGTGGGCGTCGGTACCGGATCGGGCGACGTGCGGGTCGACCTGACGTCGGTGAACGT
Organism: Pseudonocardiales bacterium; assembly: GCA_003243915.1. Lineage (GTDB taxonomy): Bacteria > Actinomycetota > Actinomycetes > Mycobacteriales > Jatrophihabitantaceae > QHCC01. The sequence goes on from QHCC01000193.1 coordinate 165, forward strand.
CCGCATCAAGACGCTAGCCCAGCAGCAGTCCGCCGACATCGAAGAACGACTGCGGCACGAAGGCGTCACTGTGGTCCAGGGCACCGCCCGATTCGCCGCCGATCAACCGCCCCGGGCGCACCGTGTCGAGGTGCTCGATGACGGCGCCGCGGCCCGGAGCGTCGAGGCCGACATCGTGCTGCTGGCCACCGGCGGCATCCCGCGGGTGCTCGATACGGCGGTTCCCGACGGCGTGCGCATCCTGTCCTGGCGCGACGTCTACGGCCTGAGCGACCTGCCGGCGCACCTCGTCGTGATCGGTTCCGGCGTCACCGGGGCGGAGTTCGCCAGCGGGTACAGCGAACTCGGTGCGCGCGTCACCCTGGTCTCCAGCCGCGATCGGGTGCTGCCCGGCGAGGACCCTGACGCGGCCGCGGTCATCGAGCAGGTCTTCACCTCGCGCGGTGGCACCCTGGTCAGGCAGGCCCGCGCATCGGCGGTTCGGCGCGCGGACGGGGGCGTCGTGGTCGAACTTCAGGACGGGCGCACGGTCGCCGGTTCGCACGCGCTGATCTGTGTGGGCTCGGTGCCCAACACCGCCGGGCTGGGGCTCGAGCACGTCGGTGTCGAGCTGGACGCCACGGGTTACATCGGCGTCGACCGGGTGTCCCGGACGAACATCTCGACGATCTACGCCGCCGGCGACTGCACCGGCGTGCTGCTGCTCGCCTCGGTCGCCGGCATGCAGGGCCGCATCGCGATGTGGCATGCCCTGGGCGAGGCGGTGACGCCGCTGCGGCTCAAGACGGTGGCCGCGAACGTCTTCACCCACCCCGAGATCGCCACGGTCGGCATCGGTTACCAGGCGATCGCGTCGGGCGAGGTGCCGGCCCGGACGGTCACGCTGCCGCTCGCGACGAACGCCCGCGCCAAGATGCAGGGTCAACGCGATGGTTTCGTGCGGGTGTATTGCCGCCCGGCCACCGGCGTGGTCATCGGCGGCGTGGTCGTCGCGCCGGATGCGTCCGAGCTGATCTTCCCGCTCACCCTCGCCGTCCAACGAGGCCTGACGGTGGCCGACCTGGCTGGCACGATCGGGGTGTATCCGTCGCTGTCGGGGTCGTTGGCCGAGGCGGCCCGCCGGTTGATGCTGCACGACGATCTGGATTGATCCACTCCGAAGGGACCGACAGTGCCTGATCTCTCGCCGCAGGCCCGCGCCCGCGCCGGCCGCACCATCGACGTGTCGGCGGTCTTCGCCGAGAACGCCGAAGCAATCGTGGCCGCACTGCCTGACGTCCCCGACGGCCATGTGCTCGTCGCCGTGGTCGATCACCAGCACGTGTTCGCTGGAACGCATCACGTCGAGAAGGCCACGATGGTCGAGCGCGTCCCCGAGCTGGAGGGTCCGGAGGGCTGGGCGATGGTGTTCACGCCGGGCGCGACGGTCGGCGACGTTCGCCGGCGCACCGCCGAGATGGCCGAGATCGCGGGCCGGCGCATCGCAGCGATCGACCGCATCACCGCCCGCCGCGGCGACGCACCGTGATCAACTCGGGTCCGGTCGACGGTTCCACCGCGCGGCGCGCACCGAGCCTGAGTTGATCACGGCGACGGCAGGCGCTGCGCTCAGTCCTTGATCTCGCAGATCGACGATCCGGACGTGACGACGGCGCCTACTTCGGCGTTCAGCGCGGTGACCGTCCCGGCCTTGTGCGCGGTCAGCGGCTGCTCCATCTTCATCGCCTCGAGGACGACGATCATCTGACCGGGCTGGACCGCATCTCCCTCGGCCACCCCGACCTTGACGATGGTGCCCTGCATCGGCGCGGTGAGGGCGTCGCCGGAGCTCGCAGCGCCGGACTTCTTGCCGGCCGTGCGCTTGGGCGCCGCCTTCTTCGCGCCCCCGCCGGAGCCCGCGCCGAAGCCCGCGGGCAGCGACACCTCGAGCCGCTTGCCGCCGACCTCGACGACTATGGTCTCGCGCGGGCCCGGCTCATCGGCTGACTCGGCCCCCCCGCTGAACGGCGGGATCTCGTTGACGAACTCGGTCTCGATCCACTGCGTGAACACGGTGAACGGGTCGGAGGTGAATGCAGGGTCGCGCACGACCGCGCGGTGGAAGGGTAGCGCCGTAGCCATCCCGTCGACCACGAATTCGTCCAGGGCACGGCGCGCGCGGGCCAGTGCCTCGGCGCGCGATGCACCGGTCACGATCAGCTTGGCCAGCAGCGAGTCGAACGCCCCGCCGATGACGGAACTGCCTTCGATGCCGGCGTCGACGCGTACCCCGGGGCCGCCTGGTTCGCGGTAGGTGGTGACGGTTCCGGGCGCAGGGAGGAAGCCGCGGCCGGGATCCTCGCCGTTGATGCGGAACTCGAACGAGTGCCCGCGCGGTGCCGGATCGTCGGTGAAGCGCAGCTTCTCGCCGTCGGCGACACGGAACTGCTCCAGAACCAGGTCGATGCCGCTCGTCTCCTCGGTGACCGGGTGCTCGACCTGCAGGCG
>QHCC01000194.1 GCA_003243915.1 Pseudonocardiales bacterium
CCAGCCGTCCAGGCGAGCGCGGTCCGCCGATGTCAGAGTGATGGTCACCATGGTGGTCAGGCTGGCGCTGGTGAACGTGATGGTTTGCGCGTCGGTGGCCTCATCCGAGCGCACGCCGGCCAGGTCGCTGCTGCGCTGCAGTTCAGCGATCTCGGCGTGCAGCGCGTCGAGCGTGATCCCGAACTGGATGCGTTCGACGAGCCCCTGCGGAACTGGATCCAGCGAGCTGTACATGTCTGCAACGCGAGCAAGAACGCGGGCGTCCGCGGAGTCGATACGGCCTTCGGTCAGCTCGGCCAGGCTTGGACGGCGGGACTGGGGGGTCATCAGGTCTCCCATCCGGGATCGTTGGCGAGTTGCAGGCGCAGCTTGGCCAGGCACCGGCCGCGGGTCGGTCCGATGCTGCCGACCGGCATGCCGAGTGATCTTGCTATGTCGGCGTAGTCGGGACGGTCGGCGAATGCGATCACCCGCAGCAGGGCCTGGCAGCGCTCGGGCAGCGCAGCGATGTGGTGCCAAAGCCGAGTCTCACCCTCGCTACGTTGCACCAACTCCTCAGGCGAGTCAGCGGCGGGGCTCACGACGTCATCGGCGTGGAAGTCCCTCGGCTCGATCCGATCCGAACGCCTGACGACGCGCCATGCCTCGCGCCGGGCGCTGACAATCAGCCACTGCAACACGGCCTGCGGGTCGGAGATGGATTCGGCGCTGCGCACCAGCGCCAGCCACGAGGTCTGCAGCACGTCCTCGCAGGACTCGCGGTCCAGACGTTGCGCACGCAGGGTATGCCAAAGGATCGGAGTGAGCAGGGCGACCAACTCGCCCATCTTCGCTTCCTCGCCGGCGCGGTATGCGCTGAACAGTGCAGCCGCCCGCGAGGCGAGCGTCCCGGGCACGGGTTCGGCGCCGATCACGGCCGGGCCAGTCCGACACGCGCTGTGATGGCGTTCCACGCGCGGTTGACAGCATTGGCTCGGTCTGGAGGGTCGAGCAGACCGCAGTTGCCCGACAGCAACGCCTCCGCGAGTTCACCGGCCAGCAATGGCGCAGAGAACGACGTGCCACTCCAGGTTCCGAAGCCGCTCACGAAGTCGTCCGGGTCGAGCGTCGCGCGCGAGCCCTCGCCCGGCACGTCTACGCGAAAAAGGGGCTGGGCTGAGGCATTGAACGTCACCGGAAAGGTGCTCACCACAGATGCACCGGGGCGGTGGCAGCTCACCCAGGGCCCCAAGTTACTGAACAACGCGACGCTGCCATCGGGGTTGAGCGCGCCGACGCTGACCAGCGGGACGGACTCAGTTTCGAACGTGGCGACTTGGCCGCCCGCATGCGGCGTAAAGGCGGCCGGAAACATCGGCCGTGCCGTCGAGTCGTTTCCGGCCGACGCCACCACGGCGACCCCGGATTCGCTCAATTCCCGCAGCGGGCCGAGGAGCTGCGGGTCGAATGTCACGTCATCGGGCTGCTCGTGGTAGTAGCCGAGCGACAGAGACACGACATCGATCACGCCCTGCGCATCCCCGGCCGCCTGGGCCAGCTGCTGGCGAAGGGCCAGCAACTTCAGTGCATCGAGCAGGTCGCTCTCGGCCACCACGCCGTCACTCGGCATCACACGGATCGCGAGCACATTGGCATCCGGACAGACCTGGCGGATCAGGCCGGCGATGAAGGTTCCGTGACCGGCATCCGAGTCGAGGACGCCCTCGTATGGGTCGTCGATGACGCCGGTCTGCTCCGGATCCGTGGCGGGGTCCTGGATGCCGATTGGCACGCCCATCACCGACGCGCCGGGCGCCACCACGTCCGGTGAAAGCCACGGGTGCAACCCCACGCCGGTGTCGAGCACCGCGATGACGGGCCGTCGGCACGGCATCTCAGCGTCGGACCGCCGGTGCGGCGCAGGCCCGAGCCAGGTCACCGGCGTCCGGCCACCCCATCCGGCGACGCCGTACTGGGCGCTGGGTGAACCGCCGAACGGACTCCCCGAGGTATAGGGGCTGCCCGAGGTGTACGGGCTGCCAGAGGTGTACGGGCTGCCAGAGGTGTACGGGGTCGCGGTCATCAGGTGATCCAGGGCGACCTGCCGCTGGGCCGCGTCGCCCCTGCCGACCAGGGCGCGGTATGTCTGGAGCACCAGCCAGGCGTCCGGCGGCGCGGCCGGCCCGGCACCGGCCGGGACCAGGCGGACCGTGTGCGAGAACAGCATGCTGTCCTCCTGCAACCCGGCCCGGCAGGCCACGTCTGCCGTCCGGGCATGCCGGCTGCCCTCGTCGACGACCACCCGCAGCCCGTTGATCTCGGCCGCCTCCGCGAGCGCGCCGCGCATGTCGTCGTCGGCCGAGCCGCTGACGATGAGCCGGTCGCCGATGTAGACGGTCGGCCGGATCGGCGGCTGGCCGGGCACCCGCACCGCCGTCGACGGGTCGAGCACCCGGGCGTTGTGGCGGGCCAGAACCTCGGCGGACGGAGCAAGCAACGGCTCGCGGCCGAGCGGGGCCAGCGGCGGGGTCCGCGGTGGGGTTCGCTGCTCGGAGTTGCCGTAACTCGTCTCCGCTGGCGTGTCCATGACCACCTCGGTTTTCTGGCTTCGGGGCGCGAACCCCTGGGGGAGCCTAGAGCGAAACGATCAACTCGCACCAGACCATCGCGCTATCCGCATATTCGACATAGAGGAGCCACGCCGCCGCGCCCTGATACATCCGCGAATACCTCCGCGAATACCTCCGCGAACGGGTATCAAGCCAGCCCCCCGAGCCTCCTGAGCATTCGACGACGGAGGTGAGCGATGACGATCGACGAGCGCGCGCGGCACGCAGGCGCCGATCGGGATCTGGTCAGTGTTCTGGTCGGGGGGCAGAACACTGACGGCTCGTCACCGCGGCACGGCGGTCCCGCTGGGAGCGACACTGCCCCAGTGCGCGGGGCGGCCGTGCCGGCAGGACGCCGGGGGTCAGCCGCAGCACAGGAATCGGGTTGCCCGTCGGGGCCGGCGCCCGATGCCGCGGCTGATCCCTGGCCCGCCTGGGCGCGCGCGCAACTGCTCGCGGCCGCCGCCCTCAGCGAGCGCGTGCCGGTACGGCGGCAGGGGCAGTCGTTGGCCAGGGAGCTCTACGGCTCCTGGTACAGCCCCGTCGTCGGGCCTTCGGTCGAGGTGGGCCGGCCGTGGCGCCCGCTGGCCGGCACCTACCGGGCCGCGCACGCAGGCAGCGGCTCGCGCATCCTGGCCGACGGCATCGCACTGGTCGACCGGCACGACGCAGTCGGGCGGGACGGGTGGTGGCGCACCTGGGGAGACTCGTGGGCACCGATCGGGAGCCGGCGAGAATGCGTCCGGGTGTTGCTGTCACCGCGTCCCAGCGCTCTGGCCGAGTTCGTCGCAGTCGTGACTGCGGCACTGCTGGGCGCATCCCAGCCGTGGCTGCTGGCCTGCACGACTGACCCGCGGCGGTTGAGCCGCAGCGGCAGCGCGGTGCTCTCCGTACCGGACGCATCGACGCTGCCCGGAGCGTTGCTCGAGACGCTGGCGCCGCTGCTGCGGCCCGTCACGCCTCCGCTGTGCCTGCCCCTCGCCGCCGGTGCCGCGGTCGCCGAATACCCGGACAACGGGATGAGCTTCGGCGCGCACCGCTGTCACCTCGTCGCGGTCGGCCTGCAGCAGCCTGCCGCCCGGCGCACGCCATTGCAGGCCATCGCGGACGTCTTCGCCTCGCACGGCATCGACCCCGCGGCCCCCTACCGGGCCGCAAGGGGCTGAACGGGACGTGGCATGGCCCGGCGACCCCAGGGAGGGAGTTGCCGGGCCGTCACCGCCGATTCGCGGGCGGTGCAGTGATCAGGCTTGGACGTTGTCCTCGAGCAGGTTGCGGGTGCGGTT
>QHCC01000195.1 GCA_003243915.1 Pseudonocardiales bacterium
TGCACGAAGACGCTTCCACTGTCTCCCTTTCCGCACTTCTCGATTGCTATTTCTCCCCCCACCCTTCGGCGTTTTGGGCGAGCTTGAGTGAGAGCGCTTCGAGTTCGGCGCTGAGTGCTCGGAGTCGGCGGGCGTCGTCGAACCAGGGGCTGTAGCGCTGGGCTTGTTCGGGGCTGAGGGTGCGGGTGACGGTCTTGCCGTTGATCTTCCGGGTCCACGAGTAGTAGGGGCCGTGTAGCGCGGGTGGGTCTGAGCGGCAGCGGCAGCCGGGACTCGAGCAGCGGGTGTGGCGCTCGGTCAGGGTCCCTGGCAGGCAGAAGCCGAGCGTGGTGATCTGGTCCAGGATCGCTTGGCGGCGTTGGTGGTCTCGTGGTCTGGGCGGGGTCATCGCGGTCTTTCTGTCCGAGGCTGCCAGTAGTCTACTGGCAGCTCATGACGGAACGCGATCACCAGCCGCACCCAACGCCCCCGTTCGAGCTGGCGTCCACGAGTCTCGGCGCGCTGCCACTGATCGACCACTTCCTCGCTCGGATCGACCTGCCCGGCATCCTTGCTCGCCATCTCCCGGGCGGAGATGCGCGCACGACGCTCCCGCCGGCGACCGCGGTCGGCGTGCTGGTTCGCAACCTATGCGTGGCGCGCGAGCCGCTCTACGGTCTGGCTGGCTGGGCCGCCGCGTTCGAGCCGGGCCTGCTCGGCCTTGCGGTCGGGCAGGCAGCGCTGCTGAACGACGATCGCGTCGGCCGTGCCCTGGACCATCTGTTCGACGCCGATCGCGGCTCGCTGTTGTGCGAGCTGGTCCTCGGTGCGGTCCGCGAGTTTCAGATCGACTGCAGCCAACTCCACAACGACTCGACCTCGGTCGTGCTGCACGGCGACTACACCCTCGCGGACGGCCGCGAGCGCGGCGGCAAACCGACCGTCCTGGCGGCCCGCGGCCATTCCAAGGATCATCGTCCCGATCTCAAGCAACTCGTACTGATCCTGACCGTGACCGCTGACGGTGCGGTCCCGCTCACCCACCGCCTCGCCGCCGGGAACACCAACGACGATCGCACGCACATCGACACCTGGGACGAGCTGCGCGCGCTGACCGGCCGCACCGACTTTCTCTACGTCGCCGACAGCAAGCTATGCACGCGCGAGCAGATGAGCCACATCGACCACGCCGGCGGGCGGTTCGTGACCGTGTTGCCCCGCACCCGTCGCGAGGATGGCCAGCTACGGGACTGGATGAGCGCCAGCACCCCCGAGTTCACCGAGGCCGTCCGCCGACCGGGCAAACGCCACGCTCACCCCGACCAGGTGTGGCAAGTCGCCCCGGCTCCGTTTCCCTCCAGCGAGGGACATCGCATCGTCTGGGTGCACTCCAGCGCCAAGCACCAACGCGATGAGACCGCCCGTCACGAGCGGATACAGCGCACCCTCGCCGCTCTCGCAGACCTCAACGAGCGTCTCGCCGGCCCACGCGCACGGATCACCACCAAGGTGGCGGCCCAGGACGCCGCCCAGGAGATCCTCGACACCAGCGGCGTCGAGCAGTACGTCACGTTCACCGTGACCGAGACCGTCCAGGAACGCTTCCGCCAGGAGAAACGCGGCCGCCCCGGCAACGACACCCGCTACCGCAAGATCACCAAGACCCGCTTCGCCGTGACCACGCACGTCGACGCCGACCAGGTCCGTCACGACGCCGCATCCGACGGGTGCTTCCCACTGATCACCAACGACCAGCAACTCACCGACACCGAGATCCTGATCGCCTACCGCTACCAGCCGAACCTCGAGAAACGCCACCACCACCTGAAGTCCGTCCAAGACGCCGCACCAGTCACGCTCAAGAGCCCCGCCCGCATCGAAGCGCTCTTCGCCTGCCAATTCATCGCGCTGCTGTGCTGCTGCCTGATCGAACGCGAACTCCGCAACGCGATGACCCGCGAGCAGATCACCGACCTCCCGATCTACCCCGAAGACCGCTCCTGCACCGCACCAACCGCAGCCCGCGTCTTTGACCACCTCGCCCCGCTCCAACGCCACCACCTGACCCGCGACCAGCACATCGTGCAGACCTTCCAGCCGCAACTCACAGCGCTACAAACGCAGCTCCTCGACCTGCTCGCCGTGCCCGCCACCGCCTACACCCCCAGCGCCTGACCCCGCGCGCGCTCCAACTTGGGGGACGGATACGGCCCCCGAGAAGTGCGGAAAGGGAGGTTAAGGGGCCCATACTCTTCAATACGCTACCCGGCCCGCAACGGACCACCCCGACTCGCGATGGCGTGCCTCGCGGCGGCACTGCGAGCTCTAGCTAGTAGGCGCCCGGAGGTGCCGGCTGCCCTGTTCTGGTCGCCGTCGCGCAGCGTCAATGGCGCTACGGCGCAGCGAGCGCTGAGGCGCCGCGACAACCGAGCGGCGCCCGCCGCTTGCGGTGCGCAGCTGCCCGCCGTGGCGCGGCCGTCCAGTCGCGCTTGGCGGACGCTGCCGCGGCGCTCACGGCGCGCCCGCCGGCGCTGCTGCGCCGAGCCGCGCCCGCAGTCCTCCGGCCGGCTTCCGACGCGGGCCGCGCTGGGCGTGCCGCGGGCGGGCTCGACGCCGGGGATACCAGTGCGCCTGCTGAGCACGCTGCGGGTCTAGTATCTCACGGCGCCGCCTACGTTACCGGCCCTCGCCGCGTTCGCCTTCCTGCTAGAGATTTACTAGGAGATAGCCATGTATGGCAAGGGGCTTCGCTCCCTCTCGATCGTCACCGCCGTCGTGTTGAGCGGCGCGCTCGCGCTGGCGTTCTTCTACGCTCCGATGGACGCCGACCAAGGGTTCTCGCAGAAAATCTTCTACGTGCATGTGCCGATGGCGATCGTCGCCTTGTGCGGCTTCGTGGCCGGCGGTCTGATGGCGATCGCGCACCTGCGAACCCGCGACTCGCGCTGGGACATGCGCTCCTACGTGGCGATCCACCTGTCGATCATCCTCGGCGTTGGCGTGCTCGTCACCGGATCGATCTGGGCGCGCGCGTCGTGGGGGCACTGGTGGGTTTGGAACGAGCCGACGCTCGTGTCGTTCCTGATCATTTTCCTCCTCTACGCGACCTACCA
>QHCC01000196.1:0-123 GCA_003243915.1 Pseudonocardiales bacterium
AGCTTGCGGCTGGGGATGCGGATGCGGTTGTTCGTCGTCGCGACGTTGAGCACGTAGGGCGAATGGACGTACACCGTGAGATCGCTGGCCCGGATCTCAGCGGCGTGCGCGTGCTCGACCGGC
>QHCC01000196.1:138-4515 GCA_003243915.1 Pseudonocardiales bacterium
CTGCGGGTCGGCCAGGAAGAACTGGATTGCCGCGGCGCCGGTGGCGGCCGCCGCGGCCAGCGGATCGGTGGAGTCGACATGTGCACCGATGACTGGCATGCCCAGCACCCTACGGCGCGGGTGTGACGAGTGGGGCTGGCATTTCGACGCCGCGTAACCCAGACTGGTCGGGCTCGTTGATTTCCGCGACATCACGTTAAGCTGGTGTCAGCTAAAAGCAGGACAAGCCGGGAGAAAACATGCAGGGACGTCACCAGCAGCGCCCGTCTGTGCGGACGGGTCTGCGCTGGATGGCGGGCGCCCTGAGCGTCGGAATCGTGGCCGCCGCAGGCGCCGCGATCATGGCCACCGCCAACCCGGCCGGTGCCGCCCCGACGCCCAACCCGAGCTACCACCCAGGCGCCGATCCCGCCGTGTTTACAGCCCTCGGAGTGGTCGACGGCAACTGCACGATCTCCACCGGCGGCACCGAGGTGTGGATCAAGCCCGGCGATAAGATCAACTTTAGTTCTAGTGCCGTTGGCCTGAACCTGCCGCTGCTTACCAACTTGGTCAGCGTTCTCGGGGGCCAGGTCGTCGGCCTGAACGTCACCGCAAAGGTCGATGCTGCCACGACTCACGCGCAGACTTTCACGGTCGCCGCTGGCAAGACGACCGTGTACGGCAATGCCGCCAGCCTGTCCGGCGGCAACCACACCCTGACCTGGACCGCTGACTCCGTCGTGGTGCTGCCTAACCTCCCTCTCGGCGGTCTCGGCGCTGGAGTCACGGTCCCGCTGAGCAACAGCGCGCTGCAGTCCGGTGCATCGCTGAGCTGGAACGGCGTCATCCACGTCACGAACGACACGGCGAAGTGCAAGATCAGCGTGGGTACCCCGCAGGTCGTGGTGAGCGTCGGCCCGGTCAAGGTGACCGTCCCGCCGATCAACGTGAACATCCCCGCACCCACGCTGCCGAACCTGCCGGGCCTGCCGAACCTGCCGGGCCTGCCCGGTGCCGGGGGCGGGCAGCCGACCCAGCCGGGAACTGGCGGCCATCCGGGTAACTCCGGGGGTGGCGTGCACTACACCCCGCCGCCACGCACCGTGCCAGAGCAGGCCATGGGCGGTATCGGTGGGGGCTTCGGCGGCGTGCAGCCCGACGCCAACGGCTCCACGCCACTGGGGACGAACCTGCCGCAGGTGCCGGTCGCCGGCAACAACCCCGCGGACCCGAAGTCCTCGGCCAGCGCCGCCGCTCGAAACAGGGTGCTGACCAGGAAGCTCGACCTGGCCTCGAACAAGGCTCCGGCCGCCCAGCTGCCCGTGCTGCTGGCGATCATCGCGATCATCGCGCTGTCGCTCGTCACGGCCACCTACGCCCGGCTCTACCTGCTGCGCCGCAACGTCTGACCCACCAAACTCGCTTTGCACCTTTCAGCGCCCCAAATTGAGCGCGATTGGGGCGCTGAAAGGTGCAAAGGCAGGGGTGCTGGGGACGATTTCGGGATGCGTTACCGCGCCCGGTAAGCTGGACCAGTTCGCCTGCCGTGATCCGCGCTGAATGGTGCGCCGGATCGAGTACCAGTAACGGTGGCGCGGGCACCTCCTGCCGCGGAGAGTCCGTGGCCGATCAGTCCACAGGAGGCACGGCACTCTCATGCGCCACTACGAAGTCATGGTCATCCTCGACCCGAGCCTCGAGGAACGCACGATCGCTCCCTCGCTCGACACGTTCCTCAGCGTCGTCAAGAAGGACGGCGGCTCGGTGGAGAAGGTCGACATCTGGGGCAAGCGCCGACTGGCCTACGAGATCGACAAGAATCTCGAGGGCATCTATGCGGTGATCGACCTGCAGGCCGAACCCGCATCGGTGCAGGAGCTCGACCGACAGCTCAACCTCAACGAATCGGTGCTGCGGACCAAGGTCCTGCGCCCGGACGAGCGGTAGGCGGCCATGGCAGGCGACACGATCATCACGGTGGTGGGCAACCTCACCGCCGATCCCGAACTGCGCTTCACCCCGTCGGGTGCGGCCGTCGCGTCGTTCACGATCGCCTCGACGCCGCGCTCCTTCGACCGCAACACCAACGAGTGGAAGGACGGCGAGGCGCTGTTCCTGCGCTGCTCGCTGTGGCGTCAGGCGGCCGAGAACGCCGCCGAGTCGCTCACCCGCGGCATGCGCGTCATCGCGCAGGGGCGCCTGCAGCAGCGCAGTTACGAGACCCGCGAGGGCGAGAAGCGCACCGTCATCGAGCTCCAGGTCGATGAGATCGGCCCGTCGCTGAAGTACGCCAGCGCCAAGGTCAACCGCACCCAACGCGGCTCGTCCAGCGGCGGCGGCTTCGGCTCGTCCGGTTCGGATTCCGGCGGCGGCAGTAGCGCGCCGGCCGACGACCCGTGGGGTTCGGCACCGGCCGCCGGAAGCGCCGCGTTGTCCGACGAGCCCCCGTTCTAGCCACAGACCGTCACCCAGGAGATCACCCGAATGCCCAAGCCACCGATTCGTAAGCCGAAGAAGAAGTCCAACCCGCTACTCGCAGCCAAGATCGACTACATCGACTACAAGGACACCAACCTGCTGCGCAAGTTCATCTCCGACCGCGGCAAGATCCGCGCGCGGCGCGTCACCGGCGTCAGCTCGCAGCAGCAGCGCCAGATCGCCAAGGCGATCAAGAACGCCCGCGAGATGGCACTGCTCCCCTACACCTCGACCGCACGCTGATCGGAGGCGAGAACGTGAAGCTCATCCTGACGCGTGAGATCGCGGGCCTCGGCCTGGCCGGCGACATCGTCGAAGTGGCCGACGGCTACGGCCGCAACTTCCTCGTGCCGCGCGGCGCAGCCATCACCTGGACCAAGGGCGCCGAGAAGCAGATCGTCCAGATCAAGCGGGCCCGCGACGCCCGGGAGATCCGCGACCTCGGTCATGCTCGCGAGATCAAGGCGGACCTGGAGAAGCTCGCTGTCACGCTCACCGCGCGCGCCGGCAAGGACGGCAGGTTGTTCGGCTCGGTCACCACGGCCGACGTCGCCGATGCGGTGAAACGGGCCGGCGGCCCGCTGCTGGACAAGAAGCGCATCCAGCTGCCCGGGCACATCAAGACGCTCGGCCCGCACGACGTCACCGTCGACCTGCACCCCGACGTCGTGGCCTCGGTACCGGTCACCGTCACACCGGTCTGACCCGCACCCGATCCACTCGGTGAGACGCCGGCCGTCCCTGTGGACGGACGCCGGCTTCGTCGGCTGCGCTCAGCGACCGTAACCGCCGCGTAACCCGGCGTTCATCCGCAAAGTTTCTTCCATCCACAGGCGGTGGATGACCAACCCGAGCAGCTGCGGGGCCTCCCGCCGGATCGGGTGCGATATCCACACGGCCGTCCACCAATCGTCTACAGCCGCCACGGCGATTCCCACAGGGTTGTGCACAGGTGTGTGCACAGCTCGGATTGCCGACGTCGGGCGGTGGCCCTAGCGTCATCGAGACCGCCGTGGGAGTCCTGCAGGACATGCCGATCCGGAAAGTGTCGGCACTGTCCGGTAACTCTTCGGGCGTGCGCACGTTCGGGTGGGGCCGGGAGGGCGGGGTGGCGCGTGACGCTGGCTGAAAGCTCGCGGGTGGCTTCCGGACCGGCGGAATACGACCGGACCCCGCCGCAGGCGGTCGAGGCCGAGCAGTCCGTGCTGGGCGCGATGATGCTGTCCAAGGACGCCATCGCCGACGCCGTCGAGGTGGTGCGCCCCGGGGATTTCTACCGTCCCGCGCACCAGCTGGTCTTCGACGCCATCCTCGACCTTTACGGGCGAGGCGAGCCGGCCGACCCCATCACGGTGTCGGCCGAGCTCACCCGCGCCGGCCAGCTGGTGCGGGTCGGCGGCGCGAACTACCTGCACACGCTCGTCAACACCGTGCCGACTGCCGCCAACGCGGGCTACTACGCCCAGATCGTGGCCGAGCGAGCCGTCCTGCGCCGGCTGGTCACGGCGGGCACCCGCATCGTGCAGATGGGCTACGACACCGCGTCTGGGTCGGCGAACATCATCGGCAGCGTCGACGACGTCGTCGACCGTGCCCAGGCCGAGGTCTATGAGATCACCGAGCGGCGCACCAGCGAGGACTACGTCCACATCCAATCGCTGCTGCAGACCACCCTGGACGAGATCGACAAGATCTCCTCCACCGGCGGCATCGGCACCGGCATCCCCACCGGCTTCCACCAGCTCGACGAGATCACGAACGGTCTGCACCCCGGCCAGATGATCACCGTCGCAGGCCGACCTGGCTCTGGCAAGTCCACGCTGGCCTTGGACATTGCGCGGTCGGCAGCGGTGAAGCACGGCAAGCCGACTGTCATCTTCTCCCTGGAGATGGCCAAGCTCGAGATCATGATGCGGC
>QHCC01000197.1:0-505 GCA_003243915.1 Pseudonocardiales bacterium
GCGCCCCCGGCCACGGGCGCACGCGGGTCCCCTGAACGGGCTCGGGCACGCCATCAGCGCGACCTGGCGAGCCAGCGCCCGCGTGGTGGGCGGGATCGCGCGCGCCGCCGGGCGCAACGCGGCCACCGCCCGTGACCTCGAGCCCGAGCATCGCCGCGATGGAGCCGGGCTCGGAGTCGTGGCCTTCGGGCTGATCGGCGCCATGGCCATCTGGGCGCACGCCGCCGGCCCGGTCGGCCGGGTCATCACGTCGTCGTGCCGACTGGTGCTGGGCAACGGTGCCGGACTGCTGCCGTTGATCCTCATCGCCGTCGGCGCCCACCTGCTGCGCCAGGTGGCGCAGCCGGAATCGCGAGGGCGCATCCTGGTCGGCACGTGCGCACTCACGCTCTCCGTGCTGGGCCTGCTCGACCTGGGCGCCGGCTCGCCCCACACCACCCACGGACGCTCGTACGGCGGCGGGGTGATCGGCACAGCAGTGGCCGCGCCGCTCACCGCCGGCCTG
>QHCC01000197.1:512-22476 GCA_003243915.1 Pseudonocardiales bacterium
TCCCGCTGCTGCTCGGCCTGGGCGTGTTCGGCATCCTCGTGGTCACAGCCACCCCCATCAGCGCGCTGCGCGAGTACCTGCGCGCGTTCTTCATCACGAGCCCCTCCGAGGCCGTCGGCGAGGACGTCGATCCGACCCGCAAGCGGCGCGTCCGCCTCCCGCTCACTGCGGACCCGGACGCCAACACCGCAGACATTCCCGGCGTGGACGAGTCGGTGGAGCGGGCCGCCGCCGAACTCGCCGCCGACCGCGTGACGAAGCCCCGCAAGCCGCGCAGGGCCAAGGCGGCCGACGATCTGCCGCCGATCACCCGCCCCGTGCAGCTCGAACTGGACAACGGTGCGGGCATGTACACGTTGCCGTCGCTGAAGGACCTCGCGCACGGCAGCCCGCACCTGGAGCACACCAAGGCCAACGACGAGGTGATCGCCGCGCTGCNNCAGGTGTTCTCCGAGTTCGACGTCGACTGCGGGGTGACCGGCTTCAGCCGCGGGCCTACTGTCACCCGTTACGAGGTCGAGCTGGGTCCCAGCGTGAAGGTCGAGCGCATCACCAACCTGACCCGCAACATCGCTTACGCCGTCAAGAGCGCCGAGGTGCGCATCCTCAGCCCGATCCCGGGTAAGAGCGCCGTCGGTGTCGAGATCCCGAACGCCGACCCCGAGATCGTGATGATCGGCGACGTGCTGCGCTCACCTGTTGCTCAGCGCGATCACCACCCGATGCTCGTCGCGCTCGGCAAGGATGTCGAGGGCGGCTTCATCGTCGCGAACCTGACCAAGATGCCGCACCTGCTGGTCTCCGGAGCGACGGGGGCGGGCAAGTCCAGTTGTATCAACACGCTCATCCTGTCGATCCTGGCCCGCGCCACCCCCGACCAGGTGCGCATGGTGCTCATCGATCCCAAGCGGGTCGAATTCGTGGCCTACCAAGGTATTCCGCACCTGGTGACACCGGTCATCACCAGTCCGAAGAAGGCAGCGGAGGCACTGGGTTGGGTAGTTCGCGAGATGGAGATGCGTTACGAGGACATGGAGTCCTCGGGCGTGCGCCACATCGACGACTTCAACCGCAAGGTGCAGGGCGGCGAGCTGGTGGCACCGCCCGGGTCCGAGCGCGTCTACACCGCGTACCCGTACCTGCTGGTGGTCGTCGACGAGTTGTCGGACCTGATGATGGTCGCCCCGCGTGACGTCGAGGACTCGATCGTGCGTATCACCCAACTGGCCCGGGCTGCGGGCATCCACCTGGTGATCGCCACGCAGCGGCCTTCGGTGGATGTCGTCACCGGTCTGATCAAGGCAAACATCCCGTCGCGGCTGTCGTTCAAGACGTCCTCGCTGGCCGACTCGCGGGTCATCCTCGATCAGCCGGGCGCGGAGAAGCTGCTCGGCAAGGGCGACGCGCTGTTCCTGCCGATGGGGGCGTCCAAGCCGGCGCGCATGCAGGGCGCCTTCGTCACCGATGCCGAGATCCACGGCATCGTCGGGCATTGCAAGACCCAGCTGCAGCCGACCTACCGGGACGACGTCACCGCGCCGCAGGCGGTGAAGAAGGAGATCGACGAAGACGTCGGCGATGACCTGGAGCTGTTCCTCTCGGCCGTCGAACTGGTCGTGTCGACGCAGTTCGGCTCGACGTCGATGCTGCAGCGCAAGCTGCGGGTGGGCTTCGCCAAGGCCGGCCGGCTGATGGACCTGATGGAATCACGCAGCATCGTGGGACCGTCGGAAGGATCCAAGGCCCGCGAGGTTCTGGTCCTGCCCGACGAGTTGGCCGGCCTGCTCTACACGCTGAAGAACGGCGGTAGCGCGGATGATCTGGTGAGCGCCGACGATGGCCTGGCCACCCATGACGTCATGGGTGGCCAGGCGCCAGCCGACGCGATCTGAGCTCGCCCCCGTCGAGTGGTCACGTACATGCCGAGTGGCCACCGATAACCGCCCATAGGCGGATAGGTGACCACTCGGGAAGAGCCGGCGCGGGCCTCAGCGCCCGCGGCCGACGTGGCGCGCGGTATAGAACATTCGATGCAGCGAAAAGGACTTGCGGCCGAGTCGACGATGCTTGCCGACGTAGCTGTCCGCGTCGGGCACGACGACCGTCGGTGCCCAGGTGCGATAGATCGGGTCGATCCGATCTGCAGTGGTCACAGTGATCACCTCCCTAGCACCGACGCTAACCTCGGACACGGATGTGGCACGTGAGGCGCGCGGTACTGGTGGGTCACAGGTTGAGCAACATCCGGGTGTTTCCGAGGGTGTTGGGCTTGACGTACTCCAGTGCCAGGAATTCAGCCACGCCGGGGTCGTATGACCGGCGCAGCGCATCGTAGGTGTCGGGGTCGACCGGCGAGCCGTCGATCTCGATGAACCCGTGCCGGGTGAAGAAGCCGGTGTGGAACGTGAGGGCGAACAATCGCCTCAGGCCGAGCTCGCGGGCCGCGGCGATCAACGCGCCGAGCACTGCCGCGCCGACGCCGGCGCCGCGATGGGCGGGGTGCACGGCAAGAGTGCGCACCTCGCCCAGGTCGGCCCACAGGACGTGCAGCGCACCGCAGCCGACCACCGCACCGTCGTTATCGGCCACCCGGAAGTCCTGGACGTCCTCGTAGAGCGCGACGAGCTCCTTGGCGAGCAGCTTGCGCCCGGAACCCGCGTAGATGTCGACGAGCGCCTTGATCGCCGGCACGTCAGCGGTGCGGGCCGGGCGGACGAGAACGGTCACGTCGGCACCGTATCGGGCACCGGCCGCCGGCGGGCCGCGCGTGTCAAGGTGAGCCCGGCCGGCGTGTCTTACTGACCAGCTCTCCCGACGTCGACGCCCCGAAAGACAGCCGCGTCGGCGGCTTCGCTCTGCCCGAGGTCGGGGGCGCGAATGCCGACGCTGCCGCCGCTCCGTTCGTGGTAATGCATCGACAGGGGACAGAACGTCATGTCCACGCAATCCGCTGAACATGCGGCACGGGCCCGACCGCCCCGGTGCGCGCGGGTAGCCTGCTCACGTGTCGCAGCCGTCCCGAAGCGTCTCGCTCGTCACGTTGGGTTGCGCCCGCAACGAGGTCGATTCCGAGGAGCTGGCCGGCCGCCTGGGCGCCGGCGGCTGGACGCTCACCGACGGTGACGACGCCGACGTTGTCGTGATCAACACCTGCGGCTTCATCGACTCGGCCAAGAAGGATTCGATCGACACGGTGCTCGCAGCCGCCGGAAGCGGCAAGAAGGTGGTCGCTGTCGGCTGCCTGGCAGAACGCTACGGCGCCGAGTTGGCCGAGTCGCTGTCCGAGGCCGATGCGGTGCTCGGCTTCGACTCCTACGCCGACATCGCCGCGCGCCTGGACGACGTCGCCGCGGGCCGGCCGATCACGGCACATACCCCACGGGACCGGCGCACCCTGCTGCCCGTGGCCCCCGTGCAGCGACCGGCCGCCGTCGCCGAGGTCGCGGTACCGGGCCATGCCTGGCTGCCGTCCGGCAGCGCCCGCACCCGCCTGGACGATTCGCCGGTCGCCTACCTCAAGCTCGCGTCGGGCTGTGACCGGCGCTGCACGTTCTGTGCCATCCCGTCCTTTCGCGGTTCGTTCGTGTCGCGCCCGCCGGCCGAGGTGCTGGCCGAGGCCCGGTGGCTCGCCGGCACCGGGGTGCGCGAGCTGGTGCTGGTCAGCGAGAACTCCACGTCATACGGCAAGGACCTCGGCGATCTGGGTGCGCTCGAGAAGCTGCTGCCCGACCTCGCGGCCGTCGACGGTATCGAGCGCATCCGGGTGTCCTACCTCCAGCCCGCGGAACTGAGGGCGTCACTGCTCGAGACGCTTGCCACCACGCCCGGGGTCGCCCCGTACTTCGACCTGTCCTTCCAGCACGCCAGCGCGCCGGTACTGCGCCGGATGAGGCGCTTCGGCTCTACCGAGGCCTTTCTCGAGCTGCTGTCCCGGGTGCGCGGACTCGCGCCCGACGCCGGCACCCGCAGCAACGTGATCGTCGGCTTTCCCGGGGAGACCGAGGCCGACGTCACCGAACTCGAGCGCTTCCTCACCGAGGCCCGTCTCGACGCCATCGGCGTCTTCGGCTACTCCGACGAGGACGGTACCGCCGCGGCAGGCTTCGCCGCGAAGCTCGCGAGTGAGGTGATCTCCGCGCGGGTCGAGCGGGTGCGGACACTCGCCGAGGAGTTGATGAGTCAGCGCGCCGAGGACCGGATCGGCACCCGTGTCGAGGTGCTGGTCGAGGAAACCGGCGGGGAGACGATCGGCCGGGGCGCGCACCAGGGCCCTGATGTCGACGGCACGACGCGGCTCGTCGGAACGCTCGATGGGGTCCGGCGCGGTGGGTTCGTCCCTGCATTCGTCATCGCCGCCGAGGGCGTCGACCTGGTGGCCGAGGTCGGCGGTGCCCCGTGGTGAAGACGCCGCCGGTGACGACCGACCCGATCGCGGACCCCCCGAGCAGGGCGTCTGCCTGGAACATCGCCAACGGTCTGACGATGTTCCGGCTGCTGCTCGTCCCGGTGTTCATCGCAGCGCTGTTCCACAGCGGCGGCCACCGCACGGACTGGCGGATCTGGGCCTGGGCGGTGTTCGCGGTGGCCTCGATCACCGACCGCTTCGACGGTGACATCGCCCGCAGACGAAATCTGGTCACCGAGTTCGGCAAGCTGGCCGATCCGATCGCCGACAAGGCCCTGGTTGGCGCGGCGCTGGTCGGCCTGTCCGTCCTGGGCGAATTGCCCTGGTGGGTGACGGTGCTGATTCTCGTGCGCGAGGTGGGCGTCACCGTCCTGCGGTTCTGGGTCATCCGGCACGGCGTGATCGCGGCGAGCCGCGGCGGCAAGGTCAAGACCCTGCTCCAAGGAGTGGCGATCGGACTGTTCGTGCTGCCGCTGTCGGGCTGGTTGCACGGCGTCGCCTGGGCGTTCATGCTCGCGGCGATCGCCGTCGCGCTGGTCACCGGCGCGGACTACGTGGCGCGCGCGGTCCGGCTGCGGCGGGTCGGGCGGGCCGCCCGCGTCAGCACGTGACGAACCCCGGCGGCACGGCGAGCACAGCCCCGGAGACCTCGAGCGGTATCGCCGCGCGGGTGCACGCCCGGCTGAGTGAACTCGGTGCGACGGTGGCGGTCGCCGAGTCACTGACCGGCGGCCTGCTCTGCGCAGCGCTCACCGACCCGCCCGGTGCCAGCACCACTGTCCGTGGCGGGCTCGTGGTGTACGCGAGCGAGCTCAAGTCGGCGTTGGCGGGGGTCAGTGAGGCGCTGCTGGACGAGCGGGGCGCCGTCGACCCCGAGGTGGCCCTGGCCCTGGCACGCGGTGCCCGCACCCGGCTCGGCGCGACGTACGGCGTGGGTGTCACCGGCGTGGCGGGCCCGGATCCGCAGGACGGCAAGCCGGTCGGGACGCTCTTCGCGGCCGTCGCGGGCCCGCGCGGCGAGGTGGTACGTGAGGATCGGCTGGCAGGCTCCCGCGCCGAGATCCGGGCGGCTGCCGTCCGGGTGTGCCTGGAACTGCTCAGCGCGGAATACGACCGGCCGGGCTGATGGTTACGTTCGCCGAGAGCGGACGACTAAGGAATCGCCGCTCGCTGGCGGGGCCGGCCCGGTACCGTGGCAGGGACTGACGTTGTTGCACACCGTTCGACCGTTCCCGGACAGGGGGTCACCCGATGCCAGTGCTCCGCCAAGTGGTGGGTGAGACCCTCCGTGGCGCGCGCCTGCGCCAGCGCCGCACGCTGCGAGAGGTGTCCGCCAGCGCGCGGGTCAGCCTGGGTTACCTGTCCGAAGTCGAACGGGGCCAGAAGGAGCCGTCCTCCGAGCTGCTGGCCGCCATCTGCGGCGCCCTGGACGTCGAGCTGTCCGAGCTGTTCTGGGAGGTCAGCATCACGCTGCGCCGAGAAGAGAAGCTGGCCGTGGCCGGTGGCAGGATGGCCACGATGCCAGGCGCGGGTGCAGCTCGCATCAGTGTCGCCCCGGGCAGCGCGACGATCGGGCCCAGGGTCCGCTCGCTGCCGACCGTGGCCGCCTGAGTCACTCCCGCAGGAGCGATTCGCGGTCGGGCTGATCGACAAGTCGTGGCCTCATCCGCGCCTCGCGCGTCCTCCCCGCCGAGTGGCGTGCGCGGGGTAACTTGCCGGTCATGACCGAACGCTACGAGCGGGAGTGCCGATGAACGTCCGCGACCCGCTCTTCGACACGCTGTTCCGACCGACGACGATCGCCCCGTCGATCGCGTCGGCGGCACCGGTCCGTGCAGCGGGCACGCGATCGCGCGCCGGCAACGCCATGAACCGCACCCGTGCGGCGCTGCTCGACGGCGCGCGGCGCAGCGTGGAGATGAGCGGCACGAAGATCACCATGGCGCAGGTGGCCGCGACGGCGGGCGTGGCCAAGGCAACGCTGTACAACCACTTCCGCACCCGCGAGGCGGTGCTTTCGGCGCTGCTGGCCGCCGAGGTCGCCCGACTGGTCGACGAGTTCGCCGACCTGCCTCTGGCGGACGCGCTAGCCGGTGCGGCGAATGCCGTCGCCGGCCACCCACTGCTGCGCACCTTGGCCCGGATCGAACCGGCCACCGTGGCCGGGCTCGGCTGCGTCGATCCGGGCGCGGAGGGCTGGCGCACGGCACGCGATGGCGTCGTCTGCGCGCTGACTGCCGAATCACGTGGCGGCACCGACACGGTCGTGCGGTGGCTCGCGTCCTACCTGCTCACCCCGTCCGGTGCGGCTTCGGTCGCGGCCGACGTCGCCGTCCTGCTCGGCGGCCTGCCACCCGCGCGCGAAGGGGTCATGGCGCAGCCGGGGCCCGCGGCACCTCTGCAGGCACAGCCGGCCTGAGCAGCGGCCCTGCCACGCCGGCCGGGCGTCTGACACGATGGGAGCAACGCCGTCGGCGCGCCTGCCGACTCCGATGCTCTGGAGGGCATTACATGGCCAAGCCGAACCCCGTCGTCAAGGCGTGGAAGTACATGTCGGCCTGGTTCGGGGCCAAGGTCGACGAGAAGGCCGATCCCAAGATCCAGATCCAGCAGGCCATCCAGGACGCCCAGCAGCAACACCAACAGCTGACCCAGCAGGCCGCCGCCGTCATCGGCAACCAGCGCCAGCTCGAGATGCAGCTCAACCGCCAGCTCGGCCAGATCGAAACGTTGCAGGCGCAGGCCAGGCAAGCCCTGGTGCTCGCCGACAAGACCAGGGCCGACGGTGACTCCGTCAAGGCCGTCCAGTTCGAGGAGACTGCCCAGGCGCTGGCCAACCAGCTCGTCAATGCCGAGTCCTCGGTCGAGGACCTCAAGAAGCTGCACGACCAGTCGCTGCAGGCGGCCGGGCAGGCCCGCGAGTCGGTGCAGAACAACGCGATGATGCTGCAGCAGAAGCTGGCCGAGCGCACCAAGCTGCTGACCCAGCTGGAGCAGGCCAAGATGCAGGAGACCGTGTCCAAGTCGCTGCAGCAGATGAGTGAGCTGGCGGCACCGTCCAACGTCCCGACGCTGACCGAGGTGCGCGACAAGATCGAGAAGCGTTACGCCACTGCACTCGGGCAGGCCGAACTCGCGCAGGACTCCGTTGCCGCCCGGACGATGGAGATCCAGCGGGCCACGGTCAACATGCAGGGTGCCGCCCGGCTGGACGAGATCCGGGCCTCGCTCGAGGCGGAGAAGCCGGCCGTGGCAGGTAGCTCGGCAGCACCGGCGATCGACGCCTCGGCGAGCGATCCGGCGGCCGCGCCGGTGATCGACACCACGAAGCAGGCCGAGCCCGAGCAGGGCTGAGTCAGCGCCGGGCCGGCTGGCAGGTCGGGCACCAGTAGGTGCTGCGTTGCCGCGGCGGGCTGCCCTGATCGGCCCGCCGGATCGTGCTGCGGCACCGCAGGCATGCTTCGCCGGACCGCTGGTAGACCCAGTGCTGCTGCCCACGCGCCCGCAGCCCGGTCGTCGACTGCTCGGGGTGGTCACGGTTGGTGCGCATGAGCCGCTGCGCGGTGGCCACCATCCGCGGCAGGTCGCTGACGTCGCCCACCGGCGTCCACGGATGGACCTGCTCGACGAAGAGCACCTCGCACTTGTACAGGTTGCCGATTCCGGCGAGGTTGCGCTGGTCGAGCAGGGCTTCGCCGATGGCCGCCGCGGGGGCGCTCAGCAGCCGGGTGACCGCCGTGTCAGGGTCCCAGTCGGGGCCGAGCAGGTCGGGCCCGAGGTGGCCGACGAGGTCGCTCTCGGCACTCGTCGCGACCAGGCGCAGGTCGTGGACCCGATAGCCCGTCGCCAACCAGTCCGCATTGCCCAGCCGCGCCCTGATCATGTGATCGGGATGGCGACGCGGGTGGTCACCGGACCGGCACAGGTACCAGGAGCCGTCGAGCTTCAGGTGGCTGTGCAGCGTGTGGCCGTCGTCCAGGCGGGTGAGCAGATGCTTTCCGCGGGCCACCACCTCGATGACCGTCGCGCCGCGCAGATCGGCCGTGGCCAGTGCCGGCACGCGCATGTCGAACGTGCTCAGGACCCGGCCCGCCAGCCCGCTGTGCAGGCGACGGGCGGTCAGCCAGACGGTGTCGCCCTCCGGCATCGCGCGATCAGGCCCGCAGGCGTAGGCCGCGCGGCGTCGGGCGGAAGCCGGCGGACTCGAGCGCGTCGCCCAGCGGCGACGCGACGATCGGTGCGCCGTCGGCGCGTTCGACCTGCAGGCGGCCGAGTGCACCGTCGCGTACCGCGAGGGCGAGCGCGTCGGCGGCCGGCTGCAATACAGCGGCGTCGTCGGTGAACGACAGCAGGGTGCGCCCGCCCCGCTCGACGTAGATCACGCAGCCGCCGTCGACCAGCACGACGAGAGCGCCGGCCTTGCGCGCCGGCTGGTGGCCGCGGCGAGCCCCCTCCGGCGGCGGCGCGGGCCACCCGAGCGCAGCACCGTAGGG
Source organism: Pseudonocardiales bacterium (assembly GCA_003243915.1). Classification (GTDB taxonomy): domain Bacteria; phylum Actinomycetota; class Actinomycetes; order Mycobacteriales; family Jatrophihabitantaceae; genus QHCC01. Next base: position 9,411 of record QHCC01000197.1, read on the forward strand.
GTTTGCCGGATCGGTGGCCGCGAGGACGAGGGTCGGGCTGGCGTCGCGGATACCCGGCGGGCGGGCCTGCGCGCGCAGCCGGTCGACCGCGCCGGGCAGGGCGAACTGCGCCGCCCCGAGCCCGTCGACGAAGTAGCCCCGGCGGGCCCGGCCGGATTCCTCGGCGGCCTTGAGCACCGGGTACACGGCAGCGAAACCGCCCTGGACCCGTTCGCCGGTGACCGAGCCACGGGTGACCAGCCCGTAGCGATCCAGCAGCACGTCGGCCGCGGCGAGTGCGCGGCGGGTGGGGTCGCTGTCACGGGCCGGCGTCGCCGACCAACGCCCGCCCATCGCCGCCGGACTGGGCCGCACCGATGGCGAGCCGGCGCCGGGCGGGTTGAGGCCGCTGTAGCGGCCGTAGCGCGACCGTGGGGCACGGGGGCGGCGGGCGTGCGCCGTGCGGGCTCCTGAGCCCAGCAGCGCCCGCACTGGCGCCAGGGTGTCGTTGGTCAGCGTCCCGGCCCAGACCAGAGCCCAGATGGCAGCGGTGATCTCGTCGTCGTTCGCGGTGGGCACCGCCAGACCGGCCCGATCGGCCACCGCCCGGTAGAACAGCGCCTGGTCGCCGGTGAGCGCCGCCCGGATCGCCCTCTCGAGCGCGCCATCGACGTCGTCGGCGCTGCCGTCGGACTGGGGGTCGTCGATGTCGGGACGCAGCAGCAGCGGCGCCAGCTCGGTAGGCGCCAGCACGACCCAGCCGTCGTTGCCGGACAGCGAGCCGGCTCCGGTCCACAGCACCTCACCGGAGAGCGTCAACTCATCGAGCAGGGCGGGGGAGTAGTCGGCGACCCGGCTGGGCAGCACGAGAGACTCCAACGCGCTGGCCGGCAGCGGCGCGCCGGCGAGCTGTTCGACGACGCGAAGCACACCGTCGACACCGCGACAGGCCCGGGCGCCAACGCCCTGCCAGGACGGGATGAAGCGCGCCAGCGCCTCGGCCGGCACCGGCTCCACCTCGCGGCGCAGCGCGGCCAGCGAGCGGCGGCGGATCGAGCGCAGCACCTCGGCGTCACACCATTCCAGCCCGGCACCACCCGGGCGGAACTCACCCTGAAGTGCTCGCCCGCCGGCCGACAGGCGAGCCAGAGCCGCCCCGATCACCGCGACGCCCAGCCCCAGCCGCGCGGCCACGTCGGCCGCCTGGAAGGGTCCGTGGGTGCGCGCGTACCGCGACACCAGATCTCCGACTGGGTCGCGCACCGGCTCGGTGAACGCCTCGGGCACGCCGACGGGCAGGGCAGTTCCCAGCGCATCGCGAACCCGGCCGGCGTCCTCGATCGCCAGCCACCGCTCTGCGCCGGCGATGCGCACCCGGATCGCCCGGCGGTCGGCCTCCAGGCCGGCCAGGTCGGCGGCGCTCGCGCCGCGGGCGATCGCCTCAGCCGTGCTCAGGTCACCGACGCCGCGCAGCAGATCGTGCACCGAGTCGGGGCCGTGCGCGTGCCGGTCGGCGGCCAGCCGGCTCAGCTCCGCCTCGACGGCTGCGATGGTGTCGGGATCGAGCAGCTCGCGCAGCTCGGTGGCGCCGAGAAGCTCTGCCAGCATCGCCGAGTCGAGGGACAGCGCCTGTGCCCGCCGCTCGGCCAGCGGCGCGTCGCCGTCGTAGAGGAACATGCCGACATAGCCGAACAGCAGCGAACGCGCGAACGGCGAGGCGGCCGCCGTCTCCACCTCGACCAGCCGGATCCGCCGTGACGCGAGATCGCGCATCAGCCCGACGAGCCCCGGCACGTCGAAGACGTCCTGCAGGCACTCCCGCATCGCCTCGAGCACCACCGGGAAGTCGCCGTACTCACGGGCCACCTGCAGCAGCTGGTTGGCGCGCTGGCGCTGCTGCCACAGGGGCGCGCGCCGGCGTGGGTCACGCTTGGGCAGCAGCAATGAGCGGGCCGCGCACTCGCGAAAGCGCGAGGCGAACAGCGCCGACCCACCGACCTCGGCGGTGACGATGGCCTCAATCTCGTCGGCTTCGAAGACTGCGAGCCCGCCGTCGGGCGGCTCCGCGTCGGTGTCGGGAAGCCGCAACACGATCCCGTCGTCGGAATGCATCGAGGCGACCTCGAGGCCGTGACGCTCACGCAGGCGGGCGCCGATGGCCAGTGCCCACGGTGCGTTGACCGGCGCCCCGAAGGGGGAGTGCACGACCAGGCGCCAGTCGCCGAGCTCGTCGCGGAACCGTTCCACGAGCACGGTGCGGTCGTCTGGCAGGTGCCCGGTTGCCGCGCGCTGTTCGGCGAGGTAGGCGAGCAGGTTGGCGGTGCCCCAGTCGTCCAGGCCTGCGGCGCGAGCCCGCGTCGCGCCCGCCTCGGGGCCCGCGGCCGCAATCTCGCGCAGGAACGCGCCCAGCGCGCGGCCCAGCTCTGCGGGGCGCCCCGGAGAATCGCCCTTCCAGAACGGCATCTTGCCCGCCTCGCCGGGTGCAGGTGTCACCAGCACGCGGTCGTGGGTGATGTCCTGGATGCGCCACGAGGACGAGCCGAGCAGGAACACATCGCCGACCCGCGATTCGTAGACCATCTCTTCGTCCAGCTCGCCGACGCGCCGCCCGGGCCCGTCCGCTCCGGCGAGGAAGACACCGAACATGCCTCGGTCGGGGATCGTTCCGCCGCTGGTGACCGCGAGGCGTTGGGCGCTCCGGCGGGCCGTCAGCTCCCCGGTGACGCGGTCCCAGTTCAGCCGGGGACGCAGCTCGGCGAAGGCGTCGGACGGATAGCGCCCGGCGAGCATGTCGAGCACCGCTTCCAGCGCGGAGCGGGGCAGGCCGGCGAACGGGGCGGCCCGCCGGACGATCTCATCGACCTCGTCGACGGTCAGTGAGTCGAGGGCGACCATCGCGACGATCTGCTGCGCGAGGACGTCGAGAGGGTTGCGCGGATAGCGCATGGACTCGATGGCGCCATCGCGCATCCGCTCGGCCACGACCGCGCACTCGAGCAGGTCGCCGCGGAACTTGGGGAAGATCACGCCGCGCGAGACGGCGCCGACCTGGTGACCGGCTCGCCCGACCCGCTGCAGTCCGGAGGCCACCGACGGCGGGGACTCGACCTGCACGACGAGGTCGACCGCGCCCATGTCGATGCCCAGTTCGAGCGACGAGGTCGCGACGACGGCCGGCAACTGACCGGCCTTGAGCGCCTCCTCGACGAGGGCCCGCTGCTCGCGCGACACCGAGCCGTGGTGGGCGCGGGCCACGACGACCTCACCGGCCGGCTGACCGGAACCGGCTTGGGCCATCATGGCGGCCGGGACCTGCCCGCCCTGCAGCGGTGTGCCTGTGCTGCGTTCGGTGGCCAGCTCGTTGAGACGGGCGGTGAGCCGCTCAGCGAGGCGACGCGAGTTGGCGAACACGATCGTCGAGCGGTGCGCCTCGACCAGGTCGAGCACCCGCTCCTCGACGTGCGGCCAGATAGACGCGCGGCGTTGCGCGCCCGCCGCCGGACCGCTGAGGTCGTCGGTCGGTTCGCCCAACGCCGACATGTCCTCGATCGGCACGACGACCTGCAGGTCGAACACTTTCGTCAGCGGTGGCTGCACGACGGTGACCGGCCGCCCGCCCGCGAGGAAGGTGGCCACCTCGTCGACGGGCCGGACCGTGGCGGAGAGCCCGATTCGCTGCGCGGGCGCGTCGAGGAGCCTGTCGAGCCGCTCCAGCGAGAGTGCCAGATGGGCACCGCGCTTGGTGGCGCAGACGGCGTGCACCTCGTCGACGATCACGGTGTCGACGCCGCGCAGCGCCTCGCGGGCGGCCGAGGTCAGTAGGAGGAACAGCGATTCGGGTGTGGTGATGAGAATGTCGGCGGGGCGTCGGGCGAACGCTCGGCGCTCGTCGGCCGGGGTGTCGCCGGAACGCATCGCGACGCTCACCTCGGGACCGGGCACGCCGAGGCGCGCGGCAGCCTGCCGGATGCCAGCCAGTGGTGAACGCAGGTTGCGCTCGACATCGACGGCCAACGCCTTGAGTGGGCTGATGTAGAGCACCCGGCAGCGCCGCAGCGGATCAGCCGGCTTGGGCAGCTGCGCGAGGCGATCGAGCGAGGACAGGAACGCGGCCAGCGTCTTGCCCGAACCGGTCGGCGCGACGACGAGAGTGTGCTCACCGCGCGCGATCGCGTCCCACGCGCCGAGCTGGGCGGCGGTGGGCGCCGCGAAGGCACCGTCGAGCCAATCCTGGGTGGCGGCGGAGAAGCGGGGCACGGCATCCAGTCTGCCCGCCCGTGCCGACAACGCGTCAGGTCGGTGCACCGAGAATGCGCCCGCCAGCGGTCATGTTTTCCCCGCCCGTGCTCGGTTGACGGCCGCCAAACCGGTCACCTGCGGGGAAATGCGGTGCCGCCCCGGTCAGCAGCGGGGAAGAGTGCCGCCCTAGCTCGGCTGTCCGCCGCCCGGCACTGCACGTCGGCCGGCGGCCAGGCGCTCCGTCAGCCGGTCCCGGACGGCGGGCCAGTCGTCGTCGGTCATCGAGTACTGCACCGACGTGCGCCACGACCCGTCGCGCCGGATGCGGTGCTTGCGCAGTTCACCCTCGCGAGTGGCACCGAGGCGGGCGACTGCCTCCTGCGACCGGACGTTGTGGATGTCGGTGTGCCAGATGACCCGCGCTGCGCCGAGGGTGTCGAACGCGTGCGTCAGCATCAGCAGCTTGGACTCGGTGTTGTGTCCGGTGCGCCACCACCGGCTGCCCAGCCAGGTGTGCCCGATCCCGATGGCGCGCAGTGCCGGGTTGATTTCGTAGTAGGACGACGTGCCGGCGAAGTCCCCGGTGGTGACGTCGAACTGCGCGTAGGCGAAGCGGTCAGCACGAGCCCAGTCCCCGAGCGCAGTGAGGATGGCGGCTTGGGCGTCCTCGATCGTCTCTGGTGCGGCGTGGGAGATCCAGCGGAACACTTCGGCCGCGTCCTCGCCGGTGCCCGCGGCGGCGAGATAGCCGGGCGCGTGTTCCAGCGCGAGTGGTTCCAGCCGGATCAGGCGGCCGGTGAGGACGGGCATGGCATACCAGCGGTCATGGGACACGCCGCCATCCTGCCAACCAGGCCAAAGGGGGTTATCTGGCGCGCAGGCGCCGCAGCATGCGGGCGTCCTCGAATCCCACCGTGCGGGCCGCTGCCTCGATGCTCGAGCCCTGCGCGATCAGGTCCTCAGCGCGTTCCAGACGCAACAGGTGCTGGTAGCGCAGCGGCGTCATGCCCGTGGCTTTGGCGAACAGGCGGGCCAGGGTCCGCTCGCTCACCAGCGCCGCGCCGGCCAGGTCAGCCAGTCGTATCCGCCTGTCGAAGCGGGCGTCGATGAGGTCCTGGACGTGATGCACGGTGTCGTTGAGGTGGGCCCGGTGTGCGAGCATCGCGCTGATCTGTTGGGCGTCGCCGTTGCGGCGACTGAAGACCACCATCGAGCGGGCCACCCGCGCCGCCGCGGCGGGGCCGTGCCGCACAGCGATCAGGTGCAACGCGAGATCGATGCCGCTGGCGATACCGGCCGACGTGACGACGCGGGTGTCGGTCGTGAACAGCACGTCGCGCACCACATGGGCGCGCGGGTAGCGGCGCGCGAGTTCGTCCTGCACGGAGTGGTGCGTGGTGCAGCGGCGCCCGTCGAGCAGACCCGCCCGGCCCAGGGCGTCGGCGCCCGCGCAGACACTGGCCACCGTGCCGCCCTGCTCGTGATGGGCACGCAGCGCGGCAAGGGTCGTCACGGCCAGTGCTCCGCGCCCGGCCAGCTGGGGAGCCCGCCACCCGGGCACCACCACCAGATCGTCGCGCCCGAGCGCCGGCCAGACGGTTTCGGCCCGCAGCGAAATGCCCTGCGCACTCGCTACGTCAGGCTGTTCGGCGACGTAGGCGAGTTCGTACCCGAAGCCCAGGTCGTCCGCGGTCGAGAATGCCTGCGCCGGCCCTGCGAGATCCAGCAGGTGCACGCCGCCGGCGAGCAGGAAGACGACCCGAGTCACGATCTGGTCATCGTGCCAGCACTTCTGCAGCTGCGACAATCTCCTGCGTCGTGGCGATCGTCGCGAATCCGCGGGCGGCGAGCACGCGTTCGGTGCGCTCGATGAGGTCTTCGGCGCGCAGCGCCCGCGGATCGCTCAGCAGTTCCGCGGCGGTCTGGTCGGCCGGCGCGTCCGGCGCGGGGATGGCCGACGTGGTGGTGGCGTCGGTGACGAAGGTGACGCCGAAGCCGAGGTCGCTGCCGACCCGGGCGGTGGTCTCGCAGCACTGCTCGGTGCGGATGCCGCAGATGACGAGATCGCGGACGCCCGCGGTCATCAGCGTCTGCTGCAAATTCGTTGTGGTGAAGGCGTTTACCGACGTCTTCACGATCACCGGTTCCCCGTCGCGGCGCTCCAGGCCGTCGATGAGCCGGACGTGTCCGGCGACCGGGTCGAACGGGGTTCCAGTGCCCGGCTCGGAGTGCAGCACCCAGACGACGAGGTCGCCGCACGCCCGGGCCGCGTCGACCAATCGGCCGACCTGCGCGGCGATGTCCGGGTTGGACATCGCCGCCCAGGTCGGGCGCTGACGGAAGGATTCCTGGACGTCGATGACGATGAGGGCTCGCTTCATGCCGTCCAGTGTGACCGCGGCAGGAGCCCGGAGCCAGGCCTGATCACGTCATCATCCGGACCGATCTGGCCACCGAAGGTCGACCCGTCGACGGCGGACCGCATGGGGCCCCGGTGATCGTCTGACTGCGCGCGGCAGATGACGTCGAGTGGGATGCCGAAGGCGCGGCGGACGGTCGACACAGCGGCGTGCGGGGCCGGCGTCGGAAACTGGTGCGTCGGTGAAGGTCGCCCAGATATGCCTAGGCTGGGTGTCGTGCGACTCACCGACTTCTGGCAGCGGATGCAGACCCGCTTCGGCGCCACCTACGCGCGCAGCTTGGCCGCCGACTACCGGCTGCCCACGCTCGGTTCGACGGTCGAGCAGGCTCTCGCGAACGGGGTCGAGACCAAGGAGATCTGGCGGGCGGTCTGCGCGGAATTCGAGATGCCGGCCGACCTGCGCTGAGCAGTGGGCGAGGCCCGCGACCTGTGCCCGCGTGTCGCGCGGGAATGTCGCCCACGTCGAACAGGTGTTCGGCTAGCCTGTGCACAACGGGCCGGTTGTCCACAACCAACGCTGCACTCGGCAAGTTTGTCGGTGGTCGGCCCTAACGTCGCCAGCAACGGGCCCGTCACGAGACAGCCCATCCGACTCACGAAGAGGTGTCGTGCAGATGGCAGCAGGATTCGACCGGGAGAAGGCGCTCGACGTCGCCCTGGCGCAGATCGACAAGCAGTACGGCAAGGGTTCGGTCATGCGCCTGGGCGACCGTCCCTATGTCCCGATCGAGGTGATCCCGACCGGCTCGATCGCTCTTGACGTGGCGCTGGGTATCGGTGGGTTGCCGCGCGGGCGCATCGTCGAGATCTACGGCCCGGAGAGCTCAGGCAAGACGACAGTCGCCCTGCATGCCGTCGCCAACGCGCAGGCGGCCGGCGGGATTGCGGCGTTCATCGATGCTGAGCACGCCCTCGATCCGGATTACGCGCGGGCTCTCGGCGTCGACACCGACGCCCTGCTGGTGAGTCAACCAGACACCGGTGAGCAGGCGCTCGAGATCATGGACATGCTGATCCGCTCCGGTGCGATCGATCTCGTGGTCGTCGACTCGGTGGCCGCGCTCGTACCGCGGGCCGAGATCGAGGGCGAGATGGGTGACAGTCACGTCGGGCTGCAGGCGCGCCTGATGAGCCAGGCGCTGCGCAAGATCACCGGCGCGCTCAGCAACTCGGGTACCACGGCGATCTTCATCAATCAGCTGCGCGAGAAGATCGGCGTCATGTTCGGTTCGCCCGAGACCACGACTGGCGGCAAAGCGCTGAAGTTCTATTCCTCGATACGCCTGGACGTCCGCCGCATCGAGACGCTCAAGGACGGCGTCGAGGCAGTCGGCAACCGCACCCGCGTCAAGGTCGTCAAGAACAAGGTCGCACCACCGTTCAAACAGGCCGAGTTCGACATCGTCTACGGACAGGGCATCAGCCGCGAGGGGTCACTGATCGACGTGGGCGTCGAGCAGGGCCTGGTCAAGAAATCCGGCGCTTGGTACACCTACGAAGCCGACCAGCTGGGGCAGGGCAAAGAGAACGTGCGCAGCTTCCTGCGCGACAACCCCGACCTGGCCGACGAGATCGAGAAGCGGATCAAGGAGAAGCTGGGTATCGGCCCGCGCGTCGACGACGGTGCCCCGATCGAGGCGCTGCCGGCCCCGGTGGACTTCTAGAGGCAGGCCGCGCGATGACGGCGAAGGCCCCCCCGGTCGACGAACTGGATCCGCCGGGGGACCCGGAAGCGGTGGCCCGCAAGATCTGCCTTCAGCAACTCGCCCAGCGCGCCAGGACCCGTTCGGAACTGGCTGCGGCACTGCAACGGCGGGGCGTCCCCGCGCCCACAGCCCGGTCGGTGCTGGACCGCTTCACCGAGGTCGGGCTGATCGACGATGGCGCGCTCGCCGCCAGCTTCGCCCTGGCCCAGCACCGACAGCGCGGGTTGGCGGCCCGGGCGGTGGCGGTCAAGCTGCGCCAGCGCGGCATCGCCGAGCCAGCCGTACAGACCGCGGTAGGCCAGATCGACGCCGACAGCGAGGCTGCCGCAGCCCGGATGTTGGTTGCCCGCCGGCTCGTCTCGCTACAGGATCTCGAGCCACAGGCCCAGGCACGCCGGCTGGTCGGGTTACTCGCCAGGCGCGGTTATCCGGCCGGACTGGCCTACCAGATCGTGCGGGAGTCGCTGGGTCAGGCGGTGATCGGCGAGTCGGTGGAGATCGACAACTAGAGCGGTACGGGCGTGCCGTACTTGCTTTGTTCGGCCGCCGTTCATAGCCTTCGGTCACCAGGATTCACGCCTCGATGCCGCCCGGCGCTTCGCTCCCGCGAGAAGCCGACCTCGGCAGCACATATGCACTTGCCCGCGACGCACGGAAAGGCAGCACCAGGCACCACTCGGATCGACGTGTCCGCCGATCGGTGGATCGACGAACCTCGCGTTTTCCTGGCCGGCAGTTGCGCACGGACAGGAGGCAGCAGTGCAGGGGGTCTGGTACGCGACAGTCGCAGCGGTGTTCGTGGTCGGCGTCCTTTTCGTCGCCGCCTACTGGCGTCGCGGCGCGCCCGGTGTCCGGGACGAGGTCGGCCCGGTGGCGCCGGCCGCCGAGCGGGATTCCGAGATCGAGTCGGCGCGACGCGTCGCCGCGGCGGAGGCCGCCTCGATCCGTCAGCTTGCTCACACCGAAGCTGACGCCATGCGCCGAGCGGCCGAGGCCGAGGCAGACGCGCTTCGACGCTCGGCCAAGGTCGACGCGCGGGGCGCGCAGACCGAGGCCGAGGCAGTTCGGCGCAACGCCGCGAATCAGGCCGCGGCAGTGCTCGCCGAGGCACGTCGCGACGGCGACAGCGAGATAGCCCGCATCACCGAACGGGCCCGCCGCGCGGAGCACGACCTCGCCGCGCAGGCCGCGCGGCTGGAGGAGACCGAGTCCCGCCTGGACTCCCAATCGGTCCGGCTCGAGGCCGAGGCGCTCGACCTGGACCGCGCGCTGCGCCAGTTGGCCGAACGCCAGCAGGCCCTCGAAACCCTGTCCGCTGAGCTCGCCGAGAGCTCCGCGGCGCTGGACGCGCAGGCGGCCGAGCACGAGCGTGAGCTCGAGCGCGTCGCCGGCCTGTCCGCCGAGCAGGCCAAGGCCGAACTGCTGACGAGCGTCGAGGCGACGGCGCGCCGCGACGCCGCGGTGCTCGTGCGCACGATCGAGAACGAGGCACGCGCCGAGGGCACCGACCGGGCCCGGGCGATCGTCGTCGAAGCCGTCCAGCGGGTCGCCAGCGAGCAGACGGCCGAGACGGTAGTGAGCGTGCTGCATCTGCCGGCCGATGAGATGAAGGGCCGGATCATCGGCCGCGAGGGCCGCAACATCCGCGCCTTCGAGTCCGTCACCGGCGTGAACGTGATCATCGATGACACGCCCGAAGCGGTGCTGCTGTCGTGCTTCGACCCGGTACGGCGCGAGGTCGGGAGGCTCACTCTGGAGAAGCTCATCCTGGACGGCCGGATCCACCCGCACCGAATCGAGGAGGTGTACGAGCAGAGCAAGTCCGAAGTCGACGAGCTCTGCCTGCGCGCTGCCCGCGACACGCTGGCCGAGGTGGGCATCGGCGACCTCGACGAGCGGCTGCTGCCGACGCTGGGCCGGCTGAAGTACCGCACCAGTTACGGGCAGAACGTGCTCGGCCATCTCACCGAGACGGCGCACATCGCCGGGGTGATGGCCGCCGAGTTGGGCATCGAGCCCACTCTGGTGAAACGCTGCGCGTTCTTGCACGACATCGGCAAGGCGCTGACGCACGAGGTCGAGGGCAGCCACGCCATCATCGGCGCGGAGCTGCTGCGCAGATACGGCGAGAGCGAGGCGGTGGCGCACGCCGTCGAGGCGCACCACAACGAGGTGCAGCCCCGCACGATCGAAGCGGTGCTCACCCAGGCCTCCGATTCCTGCTCGGCCGCCCGGCCGGGCGCCCGTCGTGAGTCACTGGAGATCTACGTGAAGCGGCTGGCCCGCATCGAGGAGATCGCCAGCACCCGGCCCGGTGTGGAGAAGGTGTTCGCGATGCAGTCCGGCCGCGAGGTGCGGGTGATGGTGCAGCCGGCGGAGATCGACGATCTCGCCGCCCAGGTCATCGCCCGCGAGATCGCCAAGCAGATCGAGGACGAGCTCACCTACCCCGGCCAGATCAGGGTCACGGTCGTCCGGGAATCACGCTCGACCGAGATCGCCCACTAGTGGTCTGTCTGGGATATGACCTGGCGGCGCCGGTGGCGCCCGGACGTCGCCTCGCGGCGTTGTCGTCGCCGTCGTCCATACAGCGTCGGTGTGGCCTCCTCCTCCGCCTTGCGAGCCGCCGTCTGGATCACCACCTGCACCGCAGATATCCCAGACAGACCACTAGCTCGGTGCCGAGACGACGCCATAGTCCGACTCGGCGTCGGGCCGGGCCGTGCGGACCGTAACCAGCGCTGCCGCGGCCAGCAGCGGGGCCACTGCGGCCCCGAGCCAGAGCAGCCCCGGATGGTGCCCGAATGCGGCGCCCCCGATCGCGGGTGCGAGCACGGTGCCACTGATCGACGCGCCGGCGTAGAGGCTCTGGTAACGGCCCTCGTAACCGGGCGGAGCGGCGTCGGCCACCGCGGCCGTGGCCGTCGGCTTGTAGAGCATCTCGCCGACCGAGATCACCACGACCATCGCGATGGCCGTCGGGACCGAGGGGTGCGCTCCGAAGAGTAGCCAACTCGTCCCCACCAGGGCGTACCCCGCGGCGATGACCGCAGCGGGCGGGCGGCGGGCCATCCGCAGGGCTACCCAGACCTCGGCCAGCACGATGAGGACGCAGTTCAGGGTCACCGTCAGCCCGTACACCAGGGTCGGCGCCTGCAGGCGGTGCAATTCCAGTGGCAAGCCCACATACAGCTGCCGGTAGGACGTGTCGACGACCACGACGGTGACGAGCACGGCCACCGTGAACCGCTTACCGCGAAGCGTGCGACGCAGTGGCAGCGCGCCGGCCCGCGAGCTCCGGGAGGGCCGGGCCGAATCGAGCGGGGCGAAGCGCCAGATGACCGCGGCCAGGATGAGGCTGCTTGCCGCGTCCACGGCGAAGATCACTCCGAAGTGTGAACCGGCCGCGAGCGCGCCCAGCGGGGGCCCGATGATCGCACCGGCGTTGAACGCCACCCGCCACAGCGCCGCGCCCGTGCGGCGCTGGTCGACCGGTAGCGCCGAGAGGACGACCGCCGACATCAACGGCCTGGTGACGCCGCCCAGCGTTCCCGCGACGAGCAGGAGCGGCCCGAGCGCGACGACCGGGGTGATCGGCACGGCGGCGCAGCAGGCGGCCCAGCCCAACAGTCCGGCGAGCAGCGCGCGGCGCATCCCGATACGGTCGCCGACCCCACCGCCGAACAGGTTCCCTGCGATCAGGCCGACCCCGTTGATCGCCGAGAGCAGGCCGGCGTTCGCGCTCGTGAGGTGACGCGCGTCGACCAGGTAGAGGGTGAGGTAGATCCAGGCCAGGGCGCCCGCGGCGTTGACGAACTGCCCGAGCAGAACTATCTGTAGCCAGCTGGGCAGCGATCTGACCGAGCGCCACAAGCTGCCCACGACGCGCAACCTACCGGGATCTACCGACGCGGGCAGCCGAGTTTCGCACCCTGGCCCCGCCGGTCAGGCCGGTGGCCACTGCGAGCGCAGCAGCCCCATTGCCACCTCGTCCTGATAGCTGCCGCGGACCCAGCAGTGCTCCCGGGCACGCCCCTCCTCGACGAATCCGACCCTGCGGTAGGACGCCAGGGCGGCCACATTCGAGGCCAGGGCGTGCAGGTACACGCGGCGCAGGTTGCGCCGGGTGAAGGCGAAATCGACCATCTGGCGCAGCGCCTCGGTGCCGTAGCCGCGTCCGCGCTCCTGCTCGAGCAACGCGATGCCGACCTCGGCATGTCGCGCCAACGGGTCCTCGTGGAACAGCGCGCAGCGCCCCACCGCTCGTCCGCCGACGCTGATGATGAAGACGGCGTCGCCGTCCACGGCGCGAGAGCTCACGATCTCCCGGTACGCGGCGAGGGTCAGCGGCGCCGGCGAGCGCGGCGAGCGTTCTTCCCAGGTGTCCAGGTCCGCCACGATCTGATACAGGACCGCTTCGTCGTCATCGGTCTGAACGCGTAGTTCGACCACTTCTTTCTCGAGCATGTCGCCGAGGGTAGGCGTTGACCGGGCCGCCGTCCGCCGGATTTCGTGAGCGCCCGTATCCTCGAACCGCCATGGCCCGCACCTACGACATCCGCACCTACGGGTGCCAGATGAACATCCACGACTCCGAGCGCCTCGCCGGCCTGCTGGAGCAGTCGGGCTACGTCCGGATCGAAGCGAACGCAGCCGATGGACCCGATCTGGTGGTGTTCAACACCTGCGCGGTGCGCGAGAACGCCGACAACCGGCTCTA
>QHCC01000198.1:0-16736 GCA_003243915.1 Pseudonocardiales bacterium
GCTTCCAGATGACCAACCAGGAGCTGGCCACCTGCGCCGTCGAAGGCATCCCGATCAAGGTGGCGGTGATCAATAACGGCAACCTGGGCATGGTGCGTCAATGGCAGACGCTGTTCTACGCCGAGCGCTACAGCCAGACCGAACTGGGTACGCACGCCACCCCCGCAGCCGCCGGCCTGGCCAAGCGCCGCATCCCCGACTTCGTGCAGCTGGCCGAGGCGCTCGGCTGCGCCGGCCTTCGCTGCGAGACAAAGGAAGACGTCGACAAGACGATCGAGAAGGCGATGGCCATCGATGACGCGCCCGTCGTCGTGGACTTCACCGTGGGCAAGGACGCCATGGTGTGGCCGATGGTCGCGGCCGGAGCCAGCAACGACGAGATCCAGGCCGCCCGCGACATCCGGCCGACGTTCGAGAGCGACGAGTGAGGCCGCGATGAGTACCCACACCCTGTCCGTGCTGGTCGAGAACAAGCCGGGCGTGCTCGCCCGCGTCGCCGGGCTGTTCAGCCGCCGCGGCTTCAACATCGAGTCCCTCGCGGTCGGCCCCACCGAGCACGAGGAGATTTCGCGCATCACGATCCTGATCAGCGTCGAGGGCAGCGCGCTGGAGCAGGTCACCAAACAGCTCAACAAGCTCGTCAACGTGCTCAAGATCGTCGAACTGGAGGAGAAGCAGGCCGTTCAGCGTGAACTGCTGCTCGTGAAGGTTCGTGCCGACGAGAGCACCCGTCGCGATGTGCTGCAGATCGTCGAGCTGTTCAAGGCCAAGGTCGCCGATGTCGGACCCGAGGCAGTCACCATCGAGATGACCGGGCGCCCGGACAAGCTGAATGCGATCCTGAGGATGCTCGAGCCGTACGGCATCCGCGAGATGGTCCAGTCCGGCATGGTCGCGCTGGGCCGCGGACCTCGCTCGATGACCCAGACCACGCTGCGCGCCGCGGAGCGCACGGCCTGAGTCGGTACGGCAGCGCCATCTCATCGACAGGAAAGATCGACAGGGAAGAGGAACGCGCAGTCATGGCAGTGGACATCTACTACGACGACGATGCCGATCTGAGCATCGTCCAGGGCCGCACGGTGGCTGTCCTGGGCTACGGCAGCCAGGGTCACGCGCATGCGCTGAGCCTTCGTGACTCAGGGGTGGACGTGCGGGTCGGGCTACCCGAGGCAAGCGCGAGCCGCGCCAAGGCCAAGGACGAAGGGCTGCGGGTCCTGACGCCATCGCAGGCCTCGGCCGAGGCCGACCTGATCATGGTGCTGGCCCCGGACCCCGCGCAGCGCAAGCTGTATGCCGAGTCGATCGAGCCGAATCTCGAAGACGGCGATGCGATCTTCTTCGGGCACGGGTTCAACATCCGCTACGGCTACATCAGGCCGCCCGGCAACGTCGACGTCGCGATGGTGGCGCCGAAGGGCCCTGGTCACCTGGTTCGCCGCCAGTTCGTCGACGGCAAGGGCGTTCCGGTGCTCGTCGCCGTCGAGCAGGACGCGTCGGGCAACGCGTTCGCGCTGGCACTATCCTACGCCAAGGCCATCGGGGGCACCCGCGCCGGCGCGATCAAGACGACGTTCACCGAGGAGACCGAGACGGATCTCTTCGGCGAGCAGGCGGTGCTTTGTGGCGGCGCGTCGCAGCTGGTCATGTACGGCTTCGAGGTGCTGACCGAGGCCGGGTACGCGCCCGAGATCGCCTACTTCGAATGCCTGCACGAGCTCAAGCTCATCGTCGACCTGATGTACGAGGGCGGCATCGCCAAGCAGCGCTGGTCGGTGTCGGACACCGCCGAGTACGGCGACTACGTCTCCGGGCCGCGGGTGATCGACCCGAACGTGAAGGCCAATATGCAGGCCGTCCTCGCCGACATCCAGAGCGGCGCGTTCGCAGAGCGGTTCATCGCCGACCAGGACGCCGGCGCGCCGGAATTCATCGCGCTGCGCAAGAAGGGCGAGGTGCATCCCATCGAGGACACCGGGCGCAAGCTGCGTGGGCTGATGTCGTGGGTGCAGAGCGGCGACGACGACTACACCGAGGGCACCGCGGCGCGCTGACCCGTACCGCCCGCGGCCGTAAGGTGCACGCATGAGACTTGCCGTGATTCCGGGCGACGGGATCGGCATGGAGGTCACCGAGCAGGCGCTGCGGGTGCTCGACGCGGTGTTGCCCGCCGTCGAGCCGACGCGGTACGACCTGGGCGCGGCCCGATGGCACCGCACCGGTGAGTTGCTGCCGGACGCGGTGCTCGAGGAACTGCGCGGGCAGGACGCGATCCTGCTCGGCGCCGTGGGTGACCCGTCGGTGCCATCCGGCGTGCTGGAGCGCGGTCTACTGCTGCGGCTGCGTTTCGAGCTCGACCACCACGTCAACCTGCGCCCAGCCAAGCTCTACCCCGGCGTCGCCAGCCCGCTGGCCGGCGACCCGGTCATCGACTTCGTGGTGGTCCGCGAGGGCACCGAGGGTCCTTACGCCGGCAACGGGGGTGTGCTGCGCAAGGGCACGCCGCACGAGATCGCCACCGAGGTCAGCGTCAACACCGCCTTCGGCGTCGAACGGGTGGTGCGCGACGCGTTCGCCCGCGCCCGGGCCCGGCCGCGCCAGCACCTGACCCTCGTGCACAAGACCAACGTGCTGACCAATGCCGGGGACCTCTGGTCACGTACCGTCCACGCCGTCGCCGCCGAGTTTCCCGACGTTGCGACCGCCTACCAGCACGTCGACGCAGCCACCATCTTCATGGTCACCGATCCGGGGCGCTTCGACGTCATCGTCACCGACAACCTGTTCGGCGACATCATCACCGACCTGGCCGCCGCTGTGTCCGGCGGCATCGGGCTCGCGGCCAGCGGCAACCTCGACGTCAGCGGCGCAAACCCGTCGATGTTCGAACCGGTGCACGGTTCCGCGCCCGACATCGCCGGCCAGGGCAAGGCCGACCCGACCGCGGCGGTGCTCTCGGTGTCGATGCTGCTGGCCCACGTCGGCGAGCACGCCGCCGCCCAGCGCATCGAGGGCGCCGTCGAAGCCGATCTGGCCACGCGAGATCCGCGGCGCCCCGGCTCGACCGCCGAGATCGGCGAGCGGCTGGCCAAGGCCGCCGCCGGCTAGCAACTGGCCACCACCTTTCCCCGCTGACGACCACCCCCAGCGCTGTTTTCCCCGGCCATGTCCGGTTTGGCGCCACCGAACCGAGCAGCAGCGGGGAAAACCGGGGCCGACCGGTCAGCAGCGGGGAAGTGTGGCAGACTCGCCCTCGTGCAGTTCCAGCTCATTATCAGTTAGCGCGCCGGCCGAGCTCCATTCCGACGCGCAGACCCTCCGCACCCGCGGGGGGTCTTTTGTTTTGCCGACTGCCAGCAACAGCAAGGATGAGCGATGCAGACCGACGAATTCCACGTCTTCGACACCACGCTGCGTGACGGCGCCCAGCGGGAGGGCATCACCTATTCGGTGGCCGACAAGCTCGCCGTCGCCCGGCTGCTCGACCAGATCGGCGTCGGATTCATCGAGGGCGGCTGGCCGGGCGCGATGCCCAAGGACACCGAGTTCTTCGCGCGCGCCGCCGACGGAGAGCTCGCGCTGAAGAACGCCGTGCTCGTCGCGTTCGGCGCCACCCGCAAAGCCGGCGTGCATGTCGAGGACGATCCCCAGGTGCGCGCCCTGCTCGACTCGCGCGCTGCGGTGATCACCCTCGTGGCCAAGTCCGACGTGCGGCACGTCGAGCGCGCGCTGCGCACCACGCCGGAGGAGAACCTCGCGATGGTGCACGACACGGTCGCGTTCCTGCGCGCCGAGGGGCGCCGGGTCTTTCTCGACTGCGAGCACTTCTTCGACGGCTACCAGCACGACCCCGACTACGGCGTGCGGGTGCTCGACGCGGCCGCGGCCGCCGGTGCCGACGTCGGGGTCCTGTGCGACACCAACGGCGGCATGCTGCCCATGGGCGTGCACGACGTCGTGTCCGACGTGCGGCGTCGCGCCGCCATCCGGCTCGGAATCCACACCCAGGACGACACGGGTTGCGCGGTGGCCAACACCCTGGCCGCCGTGGATGCCGGCGCGACGCACGCACAGGGCACGGCCAACGGCTATGGGGAACGGGCCGGCAACGCCAACATCTTCTCGGTGATCGGCGGGCTGGTGACGAAAATGGGTCGGGACGTGCTGCCCGACGGCTGCCTGGGCGAGATGTACCGCGTCGCGCACGCGGTCGCCGAGATCGCGAACCTCGCACCGGACACCCACGCGCCCTATGTCGGCGCATCGGCGTTCGCGCACAAGGCGGGCCTGCACGCGTCTGCCATCAAGATCGCACCCGAGATGTACAACCACCTCGATCCGACCATCGTGGGCAATGGCCAGCGCATCCTCGTCACCGAGATGGCCGGGCGCGCCTCGGTCGAGTTGAAGTCGCGCGAACTCGGTGTCGACGTCGCCGATCGGCCGGACGTCGTCAGCCGGGTCGTGGAGCGGGTGAAGGCACGTGAGGCCGACGGTTGGTCTTACGAAGCGGCGGACGCGTCCTTCGAACTGCTGCTGCGCGACGAGCTGGGGCAGAACTCTGAGCCCTTCACCGTGGAGTCCTACCGGGTGATCGTCGACCGGCGGGAGGACGGCACGATGGTCAGCGAGGCCACGGTCAAGGTGTCCGCGGGCGGCCAGCGGGCAATCTGTACCGACGAGGGCAACGGCCCGGTCAACGCGCTGGACCGCGCCCTGCGCAAGGCGTTGGAACGCGCCTATCCGCGGCTGGCCGAACTCGAACTCACCGACTACAAGGTGCGCATCATGCCGGGCCGGCACGGCACGGACGCCGTGACGCGGGTGCTGATCGAGACCTCGGACCGGCACCGAGAATGGACGACGGTCGGCGTGCACGCAAACGTCATCGAGGCATCATGGCTGGCTTTACACGACGCCGTGCGCTACGGGTTGCTGCCTTAGAGCTTCGCGCCGGGAGGACCGACGCTGCCGTGCGCAGGCTGCTCTGCGACCCGCTCGGCGCGCGAGAGCGTCGGGGACGGGCGCAGCGCGGCCAGCATGCAGGTGTCGCAGCTGTGCGTGCAGTCCGTTCCGGTGCCGTCGTGGGCGCAGGTCTCGGCGCTGACGTGCATCTCGTCGGGATCGTGGTCGTGACCGCAGCCGCAGGCGCGGCCGCTGCCGCTGTGCGAGCGGACGGCGTCGGCGATGGCAGCGTCGAGGCCGACCTCGCCGCGGTCGAGTTTCACGCTGTGCGTCACGCCCCAGGCCACCGTCCCGAGCAGTACCGCGACACCCAGCGCGATCGCCGAGAACACCCGCACGATCCCGGGGGTGGTGGTGCCGGTGGCGGCCACGACACCGACCGCCACGAACAGGACCGCGAAAAGGCCCAGGGTCGCCGCAAGTTGCCGACGCCGCGCGATCGGGATGCCCGACAGGGGGGAATGCACCTGGACAAGTATTCCCCAAGCAACGTAGGGCGGCCGTCACGGCGCCGGCCGCGCCATCGTGCCCGGTAGCCTTGACGATCGTGCGCATCGCCCGCTTCGTTCACCCCGGCTCGGCCGCTGTGTCCGCTGGCGTCGCGTGGGGCAGCGTCGAAGGCCCGGCCGACGCCGCCGTGGACGCCCTCACCGTGGCGGCGATCGACGGTCACCCGTTCGGCCCGATCACGTTCACGGGAGATCGCTGGGCGCTGCCCGATGTGCGCCTGCTCTCGCCGATCCTGCCGAGCAAAGTCGTCGCCGTCGGCAGGAACTACGCCTCGCACGCTCGGGAAATGGGTGGTGACGCTCCGGCCAGCCCGGTGATCTTCCTGAAGCCGTCGACGTCGGTGATCGGCGCAGGCGACACGATCCGGCTCCCGGCGGACGCCGTCCGTGTCGATCACGAAGCGGAACTGGCGATCGTCATCGGCCGCCCGGCCCGTGACGTCGGCCGCGCCGACGCCATGACACACGTTCTCGGTTACACCGCAGCCAACGACGTCACCGCACGCGACCAGCAGCGCGCCGATGTGCAGTTCACCCGCGGTAAAGGTCATGACTCGTTCTGCCCGCTCGGCCCCTGGATCGAGACCGTGCTCGACCCGTCGGACCTGCGGGTGAGCGCCACCGTGAACGGTGAGCTGCGCCAGGACGGCCGCACCAGCGACATGATCCACGACATCGCGACGCTGATCGAGTTCATGTCGGGCGTGATGACGCTGCTCCCGGGCGACGTCATCCTCACCGGGACGCCTGCCGGCGTCGGGCCGATCCTCGACGGCGACTCGGTCACCGTCGAGATCGAGGGGGTCGGCGCGCTGACGAACCCGGTGCGCACGAAATGAGGCCGGTACGGGTGCGGTTCTGTCCGTCCCCCACGGGCAATCCGCACGTGGGGCTGATCCGCACCTGCCTGTTCAACTGGGCCTATGCGCGCCACGTGGGCGCGACGTTCGTGCTGCGCGTCGAGGACACCGACACGGCTCGCGACACCGAGGATTCCTACCGGCAGCTGCTCGACGCACTGCGCTGGCTAGGCATGAACTGGGACGAGGGCCCCGAGATCGGTGGCCCGCACGGCCCTTACCGGCAGAGCGAACGGCGCGCGATCTACGCCGATGTCATCGCCACGTTGCGCGCCCGCGGGCATCTCTACGAGTCCTATTCGACGCCGGATGAGGTCCAGGCGCGCCACGTCGCAGCCGGGCGCAACGCGAAGCTCGGCTACGACGGCTTCGATCGCGACCTGAGCGACGCGCAGCGAGCTGATCTGCGGGCGCAGGGCCGCGAGCCCGTGCTGCGCCTGCGGATGCCCGACGAGGAGCTGACCTGGACCGATCTGGTCAGGGGCGAGGTCACCTTCGCTGCCGGGAGCGTCCCGGACTTCGCTGTCGTGCGCGCCAATGGCGAGCCGCTCTACCCGCTGGTCAACCCCGTCGACGACGCGTTGATGAAGATCACTCACGTACTGCGCGGTGAGGACCTGCTGCCGTCGACGCCGCGCCAGATCGCCCTCTATCGGGCGCTGATCGATGTGGGTGTCACCGACTTCGTGCCGCAGTTCGGGCATCTGCCCTACGTGATGGGCGAGGGCAACAAGAAGCTGTCCAAGCGGGATCCGCAGTCCGCGCTGAATCGGTACCGAGATGCCGGCTACCTGCCCGAAGGCCTGCTCAACTATCTGGCGCTGCTCGGCTGGTCGATCGCCGACGACCGCGACGTCTTCTCGATGACGCAGCTGGTGGCCGCGTTCGACATCGCCGACGTGAATGCCAACCCGGCGCGGTTCGACCCGAAGAAGTGCGAGGCCATCAATGCGGCGCACATCCGGATGCTGGCGCCCGCGGACTTTGCGACGAGGTTCGTCGAGTACGCGCTAGCCGCGCGGCCGGCCGACGCCGCGGTGCCCGCTGACGCTGACCTGCTCGCAGCCGCGGCGCCGCTGGTGCAGGAGCGGATCCAGACCCTCGGCGAGGGTGTCGAGATGCTGCACTTTCTGGTCGTTCCCGACGCGGCCTTCGCGGTGGACGAGTCGGCCGCCGCGAAGCAGCTCGACGAGGCCGGCCAGGCGGTGCTCGCAGCGGCCAACCCGGTACTGGAGGGGCTGACGGAGTGGACGGCCCCCGCGATCGAACAGGCCCTGCACAGCACCCTCGTCGACGGCCTCGGACTCAAGCCCCGCAACGCCTACGGACCAGTGCGCGTGGCGGTCACCGGCCGCACGGTGTCGCCGCCGCTGTTCGAGTCGATGGAGCTGCTCGGGCGCGAGCGCTCGCTGGCCCGGCTGCGAGCGGCCCGATCATGACCGTGCTCCGGGCCGTGTTCCTCGATGTCGACGACACCCTCGTCGACTTCGATCGCGCAGCGCGGGCCTCGCTGGGCGCGACACTGGGAGCAGACGCCGACTACGAGTTGTGGCGCACGCTGGACCACTACCGGCGCTACGAGAGCGGCGAACTGGACTTCCAGACGATGCGCGATCTGCGGATGGCCGACTTCCTGGCCATGGTCGGGCGCGACGACGATGTGCCGTCGGCCCCCGGTCTCGAGGCGCGTCGCTTTGACGGGCTCGCGCAGCATTACGCGCTCTACGACGACGTACTGCCGTGCCTGGACATGCTGCGCGCCCGCGGGCTGCTGCTCGGCCTGATCACGAACAACATCGCGTCGCACCAGCGGCACAAGATCGCCGCTGTGGGGCTGGCCGAACTCTTCGACGCCGTGGTGATCTCGGGCGAGGTGGGTGTGGCGAAGCCCGATCCGGCCATCTTCGAGCACGCGTGCAATGTCCTCGGGGTCGGCGCCCATGAGGCGATGCACGTCGGTGACAACCTGGTCGCCGATGCCCGCGGCGCCCGCGACGCCGGGCTGCTCGGAGTCTGGCTGGACCGCCGCGGAGCCCATCGCGGAGCCCACCGTGACCTCGAGCTCGGCGTCACGGTCGTCTCCGGGCTGGCGCAGCTCGCCGACCTGGTCGCCTGAGCGAGAGCGGCGGAGGAGGGCGATGTTTCGGATCGCGGTGGTGCTCGGCACCCGGCCGGAGATCATCAAGCTGGCCGGTGTCATCGACGGTCTGGGCGATGCCGCGGTCGTGATCCACACCGGTCAGCACTACGACGACGGCTTGTCCCAGGTCTTCCTCGACGGCCTCGGGCTCGCGGCGCCCGCGTACCGGGTGGAGCTGGGCGGCCTGTCCCGCGCGGAGCAGATCGGGCGCGGCACGACCGAGGTGGCGGCTCTGCTGGGGCAGCTGGCGCCGCACGCCGTGATCGTCCAGGGCGACACGAACTCCGCGCTCGCCGGCGCCCTTGCGGCCAACGCCACCGGGCTCCCGCTGGTGCATGTCGAGGCGGGCCTGCGCAGCTACGACCGGGCGATGCCCGAGGAGCACAACCGGGTCCTCGTCGATCACCTGTCGGATCTGCTCGCGGCACCCACGCCCGCAGCGGTCGGCAACCTGGCCCGGGAGGGGATCGCCGGCGCACAGGTGATCTGCTGCGGCAACACGGTGGTGGAGGCAGTCGCTCGCCAGCTGCCCGGCCCCCCACGGCGCGCCGAGTTACTCCGCGAGTACGGCCTGCGTCGCGGTGAATACGTGCTCGCCACGCTGCACCGGCCCGAGAACACCGACGACCCGGCGGCGCTGGCCCGCATCCTCACCGAACTCGGCTCGCTGCCGCTGCCCGTCCTGCTGCCCCTGCACCCGCGCACCGCAGCCGCGGCACGGGCGGCCGGGATCGACGCTCTGCTCGAAGCGCTACGCGTCGTCCCCCCGATGGACGGCAGCACCTTCTTGGGGCTGGCGGCGGAGGCTGCCGTCCTGGTCTCGGACTCCGGCGGGGTCCAGGAAGAGGTGACGATCCTGGGCCGTCCGCTCGTGGTGGTGCGGCGATCCACCGAGCGGCCTGAGGCCTTCGAGCACCACGCCACCCTCGTCGGGCCGGCCACGGTCGCCACGGCGGTCAACCGCTATCTCGCCGATCTGGCCCGGGTGCATCGCGACCTGGAAGCCCGTCCGAGCCCGTTCGGCGACGGCACGGCGTCCGAGGCGATAGTTCGCGAGCTACATGCCCGCTTCGGCTCATCGGCCCGGGACGTATCGTGACCGGTATGCCGACGGCGAGCGGCCGTGGTCGAGGAGGCGGGCGCGGGTCCGATGACTGACTTCTTCCTCCATCCGGACGGTCGATGCGAGTCCTCCTCGATCGGAGCGGGCACCCGGATCTGGGCGTTCGCGCACGTGCTGGCCGGGGCGAGAATCGGTCGGGACTGCAATGTCTGTGACCACGTCTTCATCGAGAACGATGTCGTCCTGGGTGACCGGGTAACCGTCAAGTGCGGCGTCCAACTGTGGGACGGCCTGCGGATCGGCTCCGATGTGTTCATCGGGCCGAACGCGA
Source organism: Pseudonocardiales bacterium (assembly GCA_003243915.1). Classification (GTDB taxonomy): domain Bacteria; phylum Actinomycetota; class Actinomycetes; order Mycobacteriales; family Jatrophihabitantaceae; genus QHCC01. The sequence continues at coordinate 9,869 of QHCC01000198.1, forward strand.
CATTCACCAATGACCCCTTTCCGCGCAGCCGCAAGCCTCCGCCGCAGTTTGCCCGCACGACAGTGCAGGACGGCGCGTCGATCGGCGCGAACGCGACCGTTCTTCCGGGCATCACCATCGGCCGCGCCGCCATGGTCGGCGCCGGGTCGGTAGTCACCCGGGACGTACCCGCGAACGCGGTCGTGCTCGGCAATCCGGCCCGCATCGTCCGGTACCAGGAGTCCTCGGCAACGCCTGCGTCCATAAGTGTCCCGCTCGCGCCGGTCGTGCCCGCTGGCGTCGAGGCCTACCGCAGCCGCGTGCACGGAGTGACCCTGAGCCGGGTCACCCGCGCGGACGACATGCGCGGGTCGTTGGTCGCTATCGCCTTCGCCGAACAGGTTCCGTTTCCGCCAGCGCGGATCTTCACTGTCTTCGGGGTGCCCAGCCGCGAGGTCCGCGGCACCCACGCCCACCGAGTCTGCGCGCAGGTGCTGGTGTGCCTGGTCGGCAGCATGGTGTGCGTGGCCGACGACGGGGTCAACCGGGAACAGTTCACCCTGGATGACCCAGCCGTGGCGCTGTACCTGCCACCGATGACCTGGGGAACCCAGTACCGCTACAGCCCGGACGCGCTGCTCATGGTCTTGACGTCGCACCCCTACGACAGCGCCGACTACATCAGGGACTACGACGAGTTCCTCGCCGCCGCGGCACCAGCACCGTCCGGGCGCACAGAAAGCCCAACGGCGCCGTGACCGCGATGGTCCATCCCGATACCGCCCAGGCCGGCAGGTGCCCGGCCAGCAGATGGGAGACCGTCAGACCGACCCCGTAGATCATCAGGTACCCGCCGGCGAACGCTGCCCGCCGAATGCCCGTCGTCTGCGCACCGAATACGACACGGGCGGTGAGCGCCGTGGAGAAGGCAAGACCGGTCGCGAAGGCGATGGAGTAGGCGATCGCGACGGGGCTCACGTGCTGCAACGCGGTGAAGAGCAGGAACGTGAGTGCGGTGTTGGCCGCCCCGAGCATGACGAATCTTGCGGCGGCACCCCGTCGAAGCGGCGGCGGCCGGTCGGGCCGGACGACCACCCGGCTACCGGTCCGGGCCGGCGGCGGGTGAGCGCACCTTGTGCTCGCCGGGGTCCACCGGCAGGGTGACGGATTCGGCCGCCACGAAGACCTCGTGCGAGCGCGAGACCGCGAACGGGCGCCCCTTGGTGTTCTCGTAGGTGCGCCAGACGTAGGAACCCACTACGCCGAGCCCGGTCAGCATGCTCGATCCCGTCATGAGGACGACGAGCATCAGGGCGGTGTAGCCGGGCACGGTGATCTGCCCCGAGGCCCAGGCGACCAGGACGACGCCAGCAGCGACTGTGCTGCTGAGCATCCCCACGAAGCCGATGAAGATGAGCAGCGTGATCGGCAGGTTGGTGAAGGAGAACACGCTGTCGAGCATGTACTTGAGCTTGCTGCGCATCGACCAGTGACTGTGACCGGAGGGACGGGGCAGGCGTTCGTAGGGAACCTCGACGCGGCGGTAACCCAGCCAGAACAGCTGGGACACCATGCTTGTGTGGGCCTCGTGCATCGAAGCCAACTGGGTGGCCACCTGCCGGGTACAGGCAAAGATGTCAACCCCGCCGTTGGGGATGTCAGGCATCACGAAGCGCCGGTATCCTCGCCAGAAGGTCCGGGCGAGAACCGAGCTGCGTGCCGGGTCGTTACGCCCGGTCCGCGCCCCGATTCCGATGTCGTACTCACCCGTGGACAACAGCGCGAAGAATTGCACCGCGAGTTCGGGCGGCTCCTGCAGGTCGGCTGCCATGATCGCGATGTAGTCGCCTCTCGCGGCGGTCAGCCCGGTGCGGATCGCGGCGTAGGAGCCGAAGTTGCGCGAATGGGTGATCAGCTGTCCGCGCAGGTGGCCGGCATCGAGCAGGTCGCGCAGCACCGCGTAGGAGTCGTCGGGGGAGCCGTCGACGACGAACACCACCTCCAGGCCCCCGTCGAGCGATTTCGCAAGCTCGGCGAGACGGTCCACCAGGGCCGGCAGGGTGTCCCGGTTTCCGTACACCGGCACCACCACGGTGTACCTCACGCCGGAGGTGACCGGGCTCGTCATGGCATCGTCCGAAGCGCCGCGCATACGCGCTCGATCTCGTCGTCGCGCAGCTGTGGGAAACAGGGCAGTGTCAATACCTGCTCGGCGGCTGCCTCGGTGACGGGCAGCGATGGCGGGTCGGACAGCGCCAGCGCCGGCTGGCGATGATCGGGGATCGGGTAATGGACATCGGTGGCCACGCCCGCGCTCTCGAGGTGGGCCCGATCGGCAGCCCGCGCCGGGGTGCTGAGCACGGCCAGGTGTGCGCTGAAACTCTCATCGAGGGCACTCAGCACGAAACGCCGGCCCGCCGGCACGGATGCGGCATAGCGCGCCACGATCGAGCGCCGCACCGCATTGTCAGCCGCCAGCTGAGGCAGTCGCAACCGCAACACCGCTGCCTGGATCTCGTCGAGGCGAGTGTTGCGGCCGCCGGCGGTGACCGCGTGGTACTTGCGGTCCCATCCGTATTGCCGTAGTCGCCGGACGCGATCGGCGAGGCCGGGGTCGTCGGTGACCACTGCACCGCCGTCGCCGAGGGCGGCGAGGTTCTTGGTCGGGTAGAAGGAGTAGGTACCGATCGTGGCGAGCGAGCCCGCGAGCCGCCCGTCACGCCGGGCGCCGGCCGCCTGGGCGCAGTCCTCGATCAGGGCGGCACCGATCGATCTGCAAAGGGCGAGCAGTGGGGCGACGTCGGCAAGCTGACCGAACAGGTGAGTGACGACGACTGCCGCGACCGGGCCGGGATGACCTTCGACGGCGGCCCGCAGGCTCGCGGCCGTCATCAACAGGTCCTGCGCGTCGACGTCGACGAACAGCGGCTTCGCCCCGATCTTGAGAATCGCCGAGGTGGCGTACATCCCGGCATTCGCGACGGTGGCCACCGTGCTTGCGGCGCTCACCCCGACGGCGACCAACGCGACTTCCAAGGCGTCAGTGCCGTTCCCGACGCCGACGCAGTGACCGACCCCGAGTGACGCGGCGAACTCTTGCTCGAACGCCTCGGTCTCCGGACCGAGTACGAACCAACCGCTGTCGATCACCCTGGCCGCCGTGGCATGCAACTCCTCGCGCTGCGCCGCGACGGCGCGGCTCAGGGCGTTGACCGGCACTGCGGCAATCGCCGTCACCAGCACGCCCCCTACAGCCCCGCCGCAGCGGGGATCGGGGCAGTGGCCAGGTTGTCCTCGTCGCCATCGCCGGTGCCGGTGGCCGCGCTGTCCGAGGTGTCGTCCGAGGCGCCGTCGGGTACCCGACGGCCCAGCAGCAGACAGCCGATGAACGATGGGACGCAGAGCATCATCGGCAGCAGCGTGAAGACGTGGTGCTTGACCTCATCGCCCACACCCTGGGTGAGCTGCACGGTCCAGAACTCCCCGAACGTGGCCAGCACGAAGAACACCGCCACCTTGCCCATCACCCGGTTCGGCGCCGGGATGAACCCGACGTTGCGGATCCACAGCCCGCCGAGCAGCGTGAGTAGGAGCAGGACGCCGAACCAGAACGGGGCTTTGCGGGCCGGCGTGAACAGGTAGTAGTAGAAGCAGTCGCGACACTCCTGCTGCAGGCCGGGATGGGCCGGCGTGTCCGTGTAGTTGCCCAGATAAGCCGGACGCCAGTGCCCGAGCGCGCGCAGACCGTACTGGGTCAGTGGGACCAGGCGCAGCGGATGCGCCGCGACGAACCTGAGCACCGTCACCTGCGAGACGTCCCGCGAGAAGGTCAGCAGCCTGGGATCGTAGGACGCGCCGTCACCCGAGACGACGGAGGTCCCGCTGGCGTAGGCGAGTGCAGGATCGGCACCCATCCACCGAAGATCGGCCGCCGGGTCGTGACCGGCAGGTAGCAGGGTGGTGAAGACCATCTCGTACACGTTGAGCTGGGAGTAGACGGTCAGGTTCCCACCGGTTCCCACGTAGCCCCCTACTGCAGTGACCAGCAGGGCACCGGCGACGATGCTGCGCCCGCGACCCCGGGCGGCGGCCATCAGGCCGGTGGCCCGTCGCCGCAGGGCCTGGGCGGTGTGGCGTGAATCGCTGAGCGGCGACCTCTTCCACAACAAGGCGAACAGGATGGCCGGTAGATAGCCCACTGCCTGCGTCTTGGCCGCAATCGTGAAGAAGCTGATGCCCACTACCAGGGCCAGGCGGGGCCAGGAGATCTCAGGTGCCTTCCAGAACCAGAGCAGGGCGGGTAGCAGCAACGCGAATCCGCACCACACGGTGGGTTCGGCGTACGGGCTGACGAAATACACGGCTACGACGCTCTCGGTGTACACCAGCCCGATGCCCACGGTAATGACAAGGCGGACCAGCAGATTCCCTGGGAGCAGGGCGAATGTCAGCCCGATGGCAACTCCGATCACCAGGGCGTAGACGATCGCGAGGGTGCGCAGGTCGAAGGCACCCGGCATCCCGAACAGCCCGTTGAGTTGCTGCCCCAGCCACAGAACAGCCTCGTGCGACGAGGCATATTTCGTTTCGTCGCCGCGGTAGGTGCCGCAGGTCTCGCCGTACCAGGTGTGGGTGTTGTAGGTCGTGTAGATGTGCCAGTACAGCCGGACGTTGTCGGACGGCAGCACGGCTTGCAGTCCACGCTGGCACAGATAGCGGTGCCCGTCGGTCTCGTCGGCCAGACCGACTGTCCCGCGAAAGAACAGCCGCGCCATCAGGAACGCGGCCCAGAATGCACCGATCAGCACGCCGACGACTCGGCGAGTGCGCCGCGATGGCTGCGCAACCGCGATGCGCTTCAGGCGAGGTGACCACTGCCGCCAGTCCGGGGCCACCGGGCCGTTCACGTCAGCCCCGCAGCGAGCGTGCCGGAGCGCACCGACGACCTGATCCGGCAGCCGACGTCATGGCTGTGCGGCCAGTTCTGCCGCTCGGCCGGCTCGACGACCACTTGGTACTCACGGGGAATCGACTTGCGACCGAGCAGGTCCAGCGCCTCCCGGGTGCAGGGGCCGAGGCCCAGGCGGCGCGAGAGTTGCGGTGCCGGAAAGCTGATCTGCGTCGCCGGGAACGGGTTGAGCGGCTCCAGGACCTCGTCCACGTGCGGGCGGTCGCACGGCAGGTAGGCGCCCGCCGCGTCCGCGCACAGGCGGATGATCGCGCTCATCGTGCGCGACCAGCTGCCGCGCAGCGGGAACGACCAGGTCAACCGGTTCACACCCTGGTTGAACCACAGGCTGCCGACACACCGAACCGTGCGCAGACCAGCTCGCCATTCCGGTGCCGACGGATAGCGGGGGTACACGACCAGGTTGTATGGAAAGCCTGGCCAGATGTGGCCGATGTAGTGATCGAGTTGCGTCGGGTCCTGGCAGACGTCCTTGTACTGCCCGGACAGCAACTCCGGCGTCGGCCGGTTGTGCTGCAGCGCCAATATCCCGGTCAGCTGTCGCGTCCAGAGCGTCTCGCTGCTGTGGGGGGCGGTGCAGGGGACGGGCGGAGTCAGCTCGGCAACAGCCATCTCGGACTCGAAATAGTCGTGGGCCAGGTGACACGTGCCCGGGACGTCGGACGCGGTGGAGATGCCGGCCACCAGGTGCTTCGAGTCGCGTGCATAAGTCGCGGCGAAAGAGAGCGAAAGCGCGACTACAACCAGAATCACTCCGGCGAGATTAGTGGTCAAGGCACGCGCAGTGCCGTGCTGGTGCACTGACCACATGCCTCTAGCCCTCGCATTGTTCATCCGCATGTGCACGCGGCCGCGTGCAACGCGACGTGAACATTACGCCAAGGCCGATGGCTGATCCCGCTGAATCGCTCAGCACGATTGCCCACTCTGACGTTCTGCTGCTCGGATTCCGGCGCCCGCGCCGCAGGTGACGACCTGCTCCGCAGGCGCACGGACTGGCCGCACCCGGCACTTTGTACGAGTTTGTCCGGAGCGTTTGGCCGGTATCGAATCGTTACCTCCGCTCCGGTTCGTCGTTGACCTCACTGAGTGCTACATTCCACACGCGTCGAACCGAGCCGGGGGGTCGGGCTTCGAAGCTACGACGTGCCAGGCGGTTATTGGCGGTAAACCCCGCCGACTGGACGGCATCGCCGTAGTCACGGAATTGCGTCATCAGGCCCAGCGCTACCCCCGAGAGGACGAACTCAACATGCGGAAGCTCTCCCCACGCGTGCTGCGCGGCACAGTCGCCGTCGCCGCCGCCGGTGCAGTTGCGGCGGCGGTCTTGCTGCCGTCCACGTCGACCGGCGCCGCCCCCGTTAGCAACGTGAACTCCAGTGCCTTCGGTCTCTCGGCGAGCCTGCTCGGCGGGACGGTCACGATTCCGCCACTTGGAAAGAGCACCTGCCCGCCCGGCGGGACGAACACGGGCCTCGCCGCCAGCCTCGGCCTGCTGGGAGGGGTTGGTGTGTCGACGGGCACCACCGCGTGTGACTCCGCCGCCGGAACCTCCTCGGCGACCGGGACTGTCGCGAATGTCGCCCTGCTGGCCCCGGCCCTGGCTGCGACCCTCGTCAGTGCCACCTGTAGCGCGACCGCCACGGACCCGCCGACCGGATCCGCGACCCTCGCAAACGCCACGCTGGCCGGTGTGCCGGTCGTCGCCAACCCCGGTAAGAACACGGTGTTGGTCAACATCGTCAATACGTTGAGCATCATCCTCAACGAGCAGATCCCAGCCACCCCCACCACCGGTGGGATTCTCACAGTTCGCGCCATTCACATCCAGATCCGTAACCCCCTCGCGGGCGGCGCCCTCATCGCCAACATCATCCTCGGGGAGGCCTCGTGCGGGCCGAACGTCCCGGTCGCTGCTGT
>QHCC01000198.1:16764-59970 GCA_003243915.1 Pseudonocardiales bacterium
GCCTGATCGTCATGATCGGTTTCGGTCTCCGGATGGGCACGCGCCGCCTGCGCGGACAGGCATGACGGGACAGATGCGAGAGGCTGGAGCTCGCCATGTATAGGGGCGGCGGCATCATCATTGGCGGCGGAGGCCTCGCAGCCACCGGCGTGCCGATCGCGATGACCCTGATCCTGGCGTTTGCCGTCGTCATCGCGGGGCTGCTCCTACTCCGGTGGGGCAAGATCCGTCACGGCGAGTAAGCGCCGATAAGGACACGCGCGCCGATTGGTGTCACCCGCGATATCGCGGGTGACACCAATCGCCGTTTCCGGAGCGGGAAAGGAACGTAAGGTAGCAACGTGGGTCTTACCCTGCTGGAGTTCGTCGCGCTCTTCGTGACCGTGATGTTCCTCAGTTACGTCGTGATGATCCTGCTGCCGTTCCTGCGCCGGCCCCGCACCGAGCCAGGGGATTCGGCGGAGTTCGAATGGCATTTCCTCATTCCCGCCCGCGACGAGGAAGCCGTCATCGCGACCACCATGGGCCGATGCCGAGCCGATTTCCCGAGGGCGCATCTGTGGGTGGTCGACGACGCCAGTACCGATCGCACCGCTGCGCTCGTCGCCGCGGCAGCCGAAAGCGACTCGCACGTCCACCTGGTGCGGCGCCAACTGCCCGATGCCCGTACCGGCAAGGGGCATGCCCTCAACAGCGGCTACCGGGCGTTGGACGAGTGGCTGCCGAGCTGGAGCGACCGCACCCGCACCATTGTCGCGGTGCTGGACGCCGACGGACGGCTGGCGCCCGATGCCCTGAGCTACGTGAGTTCGGCGTCGGTGTTCGGTGAACCGAAGGTGGGGGCCGCGCAGATCGCCGTCCGCATGGAGAATCGCGACGACCTGGGCCAGGTCGCTGCCGTCTCGCGCGCCGGCCGGCGCTTCTCCCGTTACCTGGTGCGGATGCAGGACATGGAGTTCATGACCTCGATGTCGGCGATGCAACTACTGCGCGAACGCACCGGGTCGGTGGGGATGGGCGGCAACGGCCAGTTCAGCCGGCTCACGGCACTCGACGAGATCGCGCGCCGCTACGACCAACCATGGCACGGCGCCCTGCTGGAGGACTACGAGCTGGGGTTGCACATCCTGCTGGTCGGCTACCGCAACCGCTTCGTCTACGACACCTATGTCGAGCAGGAGGGGCTGGTGTCGATGCGGCGGTTCATCGTGCAGCGGGCCCGCTGGACGCAGGGCACCATGCAGTGCTCGGCCTACATCGGTGACATCATCCGGTGCCCCAACCTGAGCAATGCCGGCGTCGTCGAGTCCTGCTACTTCCTCATCACGCCGTGGTTGCAGGTGATCGGTGTCGTGCTGTGGCCGGTGCTGTTGCTACTGACCCTGCTAAAGGCTGCCGACTACCCCGCCGGGCCTGGCGCCTTCGTCGGCCAGTTCTGGCCGATCGTCGGCCTGGCTCTGATCTTCGGCGCGCTGCCGTTCGTCCTGTGGGGCCCGGTGTACCGGCGAAACGTCGAACCCGGCCTGAGCAGGACGCGCTCCTGGGTGCTCGGCGCGGGCAACGCCGCCTACCTGCTTTACACCTACCTCTCGACGACACGTGCCTTGACCCGGGTCGTTCTGCGGCGCCAGGGTTGGGACAAGACGCGGCGCAACACCGAAGCAGTCGACCGTCGTTCGGTGACCAGCGATGTCTAGCCCCTCGGTCGCCGGCCCGCCTCCGGATCCGGGCCGTCCGGCCCTCCCGCCGCTCGAGTTCGCCCTGCCGGCGTGGGAGCCGAACAAGCCCCTCCGACCGCGATCGACCCCCCAGCTGATAGCTGGACTGGCGATGTTCGCCTGTGCCGTATGGCTGGCGTTCGAAGACAACACGTTCCGCCGTTTCGAGGCGCGCCTGGCGACGCCGATGGCAGGATTCGTCACCGGCCGCCACGGCGCCGTCACCTCGGACGCGACCGTGTACTTCGCACTCGGCACGCCGCGGGCGTTCGGCCTCGAGATCACCCATGAGTGCACCTCGGCGCTCTTGCTCATCCCCCTTCTGGTGATGATGGGGTCCTTCACCATCTTCAGCCGGGTGGCCTTGCACCGTCAGGTGTTGGCCCTCGCGGTCGGGGCTGCGCTCATGCTGGTGGTGAACATCTTGCGGGTCGCCGGAATCGCCTTCGCCACCTGGAAATGGGGCCTCGGAACCGGGTACAAGTACAGCCACGTGTTCGTGGGTTCGGCGTTCTCACTCATCGGGTTCGTCGGCGCCATGCTACTGGCGCTGTGGATGCTGATCCGGACCGAACGGATACACGAGTCTGTCGGCCGTGCTGATGAGGCGCGCCCCTCCCCGGAGTCTCCTCGCCGTCGAGGGCGCGCGCAGCCGTGACCCTGGGGCGCACGGCTCGGTCATAGGCCGGCCGCGCCCTCCCTTACCGTGTTGACGTTGCCGGCTATTCGTCGAGAGGTGTGCTCATGCCATCACCACGTCCGGTCTGGAGCGACGACGACATCGAGGCGTTTCGCGATCTGGCCCGCACGTTCTTCGAGAAGGAGTGCGCACCCCACGAGCAGCGCTGGTGCGAGCAGCAGCACGTCGACCGTGAGGTGTGGCTGAAGGCCGGCGAGCTCGGGCTGCTCTGCCCGTCGATTCCGGCGGAGTACGGCGGCGGCGGCGGCACCTTCGCGCACGAGGCGGTGCTCGCGGAGGAGCAGGTGCGCGCGGCCGCGCCCAGCCTCGGCGCGACGGTGCACAGCACGATCGTCGCCCACTACGTCAACTCCTACGGCACCGAGAAGCAGAAGCGACGCTGGCTGCCGAGGCTGGCCACCGGCGAACTCGTCGGCGCCATTGCGATGACCGAACCGGGCACCGGCTCGGACCTGCAGGCCATCACGACCAAGGCGATCAAGGACGGCGGTGACTACGTCATCGACGGATCGAAGACGTTCATCTCCAACGGCCTGCTCGCCGAACTGGTCATCGTCGTGGCCAAGACCGATCCGGGCAACGCGGCCGCCGGCATCTCGCTGGTCGTGGTGGAGACCGAGGGGGCTGACGGCTTCTCGCGCGGGCGGGTACTGCGCAAGATCGGTCAGCACGGCCAGGACACCGCCGAGCTGTTCTTCTCGGGCGTTCGGGTGCCGACGGCGAACCTGATCGGCGAGGTCGAGGGCCAGGGTTTCATTCAGCTCATGCAGCAGCTGCCGCAGGAACGCCTCGTGCTCGCGGTGGGGGCCGCCGCGGCGATCGAGGCCGCGGTGACCGCAACAGTCGCCTACACCAAGGACCGCCACGCATTCGGGCGTCCCGTCTTCAACTTCCAGAACACCAAGTTCAAGCTGGCCGAGGCCGCGACGACCGCCAAGATCGGTCGGGTCTTCATCGACGACTGCATCGTCAAGCACATCAAGGCAGAGCTCGACATCCCGACCGCGTCCATGGCCAAGTGGTGGATGTCCGAGCAGCAGTGCCAGGTTGCCGACGAGTGCCTGCAGCTGTTCGGCGGCTACGGGTACATGGCCGAGTACCCGATTTCGCGGATGTTCACCGACTCGCGGATCCAGAAGATCTACGGCGGGACGAACGAGATCATGAAAGAGATCATCTCCCGCTTCCTCTGACGCTCGGGCTACCCGCTGGCCCCAATTCTGGCGCGAGCCGGACCTGGAGTTGGTGACCCGGCGCGGGGGTGCCACTATCGCCAGATCGGCACGGAACCGGCACGGACGACGACGAGGTGCATCGATGGCCAGGACCGCCCGTTCGCTGACCGGCAGCGTCGTCGTCATCACGGGAGGGGCGCGCGGCATCGGTGCGGCAACCGCGGCCGCCCTGGTCGCGCAGGGCGCGCGCGTCGCGATCGGAGACCTGGACGAGGACCTGACGAGGCGCTCGGCCAAGGAGCTCGGCGGTGACACGGTGGGGCTGCGCCTCGACGTCACCGACCATGCCGCATTCACGGCGTTCCTCGACGAGGTCGAGCGGGACCTCGGACCGATCGACGTACTGATCAACAACGCCGGCATCATGCCCCTGGCTTTGCTGGACGAGGAGTCCGACGAGACGACCGCACGCCAGATCGCGATCAACCTGACCGCGGTGATCCACGGCACCCGCGAGGCCGTCGTGCGGATGAAGCCGCGCCGCAGCGGTCATATCGTCAATATCGCCTCGGTGGCCGGCAAGTTCGGCGCCGCGGGGGGAGCCACCTACAGCGCCACCAAGCACGGCGTCGTCGGGCTGTGCGAAGCGGTGTACTACGAGCTGCGCGGGACGGGTGTCCAGATCAGCTGCATCATGCCCACGATCGTGAGGACGGAGCTCGCCGCCGGGTTGAAGCAGACGCGGTTGAGCTCGCAGGTGGAACCGCAGCAGGTGGCCGCGGCGATCGTCGACGCGCTGCGGTTCCCCCGGCTCGAGGTGTTCGTGCCGAAGTATCTGGGGGGCGTGAACCGAGTGACCAGGGCCCTGCCGCGGCGGGGGGGGGAATGGCTGCTGGAACGCACCGGATCCGACGAACTGCTCGCCTCGGCGGCACATGCGAGCGTCCGGGCGGACTACGAACGCCGGGCTGCTGCAAGCGCGCCCGCTGCGGATGGCGAGCCCGCGAGCTGAGCCGGCGAGCTGAGCCCGCGAGCTGAGCCCGCGAGCCGAGGTATTGGTGGCCCCTGCGGCCGTCCGGTAGAGTCTGACGACGGCCCGGTCGGTCAGCCGACTGGGCTATCCCTTGGGGTATGGGGTAATTGGCAGCCCAACTGATTCTGGTTCAGTTAGTCTAGGTTCGAGTCCTGGTACCCCAGCGCAGGTGAAGAAATTTCTGGGGCCCCATCGTCTAGTGGCCCAGGACGCCGCCCTCTCAAGGCGGTAGCACGGGTTCGAATCCCGTTGGGGCTACACATCCAAACACCCGAACCATTGGGGCGTCTTTCACGAAGTCTGCTGTTGATCATCGTCACGTCGCCTGATCATGGATCGATAGCGTGACCGTGGGTGGGGCCCGGTTCGGCCGTGGGCTGCCAGTCGGCGAGCGCCGGGACGCAGGCCACGGCACACTGTCCGGCATGACCGGTAGCGACTCGACGACTCGCGCCGAACCGAACCGGCCGGCGATGTCGTTGCGCTATCACGACGTTCGAAGCGCGGACGGCACCAAGATCCAGGCGTGGACGAACGACGCGGTGGGGCCGACGGTCCTGCTGTGCAACGGCCTGGGTACCAATCCCCACGCCTGGCCAGCGTTGCTCGACCGGGACTGTGGCGTGCGGATCGTGTCCTGGAACCACCGCGGCGTAGGTGGTTCGGAGCGCCCGCGTGACATTGCCCGGGTGGGTATCGACGCATTCGTCGACGATGCGGTCGCTGTGCTCGATGACGCCGGGGTGCAGCGCTGCCCGGTGATCGGCTGGTCGATAGGCGTGAACACCGCCTTCGAGATGGCAGTACAGCATCCGGACCGGGTCAGCGGCATTCTTGCCGTCGCCGGTGTCCCTGGCGCGACGTTCGCATCCGTGGGCGCTCCGCTGTTCATCCCGCGGTTCGCGCGCAGGCCGGTGGCCAGAGCCGTCATGCGGTCCTTGGGCCGGCTCGGGCCGATATTGAACCCGCTCACCGCGCGGATCACGATGGGGCCGGTGGCCACGTATGTCCTGCAGCGCAGCGGGCTGATGTTCCCCGGCGCCGACCCCGATGTCGTCCGCGAGGCGGTCACGACCTACCTCGACACGCCGATCGAATGGGGCATGCACCTGGCCCGCGGCGCCGACCAGCATGCCCGGGTTTCGCTGAGCAAGATCGCGATGCCGACGATCTTCCTGGCCGGCAAGTACGACATGCTGGCCTCGGCACGGGACATGAAAACAGCCGCCTCGTGCATCCCCGATTCGGAGTACGTCGAGCTGGCCGGCTCGCACTTCATCCAGATGGAGCGGCCTCAGGACGTGCACCGGTACCTGCTCGCCCTGGTGGATCGCATCGGTTGACCGCATGACCATTCAGCATGTCGAACTCGACCTCGATGTGCTCGGCCGCTACACCGACGTCGGCCTGCTCGGAATCGCGTGACGCCGACGCGCGCTGGCCCGGGCCGGTTAGTCTGAACTATGCAACTACTCGTGGCGCTCGGCGCGATCGCGGTCGTGTTCCTCGTGGTCGGACTGATCGTCACGGCGATCAAATGGCTGACGATCATCGCGCTGGTCGTCGGCGTTCTTGCGCTGGCTCAGTTCTTCCGGGAGCGGCGGCACTGACGCCCAGCGGCCGGCTCAACGAGCCGAGGCACGCCCGGGTCGCCTGCATCCCGGGGAGATCGCCCTCAGTCGCCGGCGAGGTCGTCGGCCGAGGCCTTCGCCGCCTCGGTGTCGGTGCTTGCGCCGTCGGCCTCCCGCTCGAACACGTCGGCATGTTTCAGGTCGCTGGAGCTCTGCCCAGCCACCTGGTCGGCGAACTCTTCGTCGGTGACGCCGTCGCCGGCCCTCTGCACGCTCTTGTCCTCGGTCACTGTCGCCCGCTCTCGCATCGATGTGGATGCTGATCTGCACGGCTTACCCACGCCCCGACCCTGTTTATCGCGCACCATGTGTTCATGAAAGATGCCCGGCGCGGTCCCGTTCATCGGCCGATCACCAGCCGCGGGCGCTGGACGTCATTCGTGGCGGCAGCGGTGGCGCCGGGCCGGCGATCGCGCGGCCTGTGCGAGGAGGGAAACTTCGCGTGGAGCACGACAACCACACGCTGCTGGTCCACATCAGCGACGAGCGCGGCGGGGGCTGGACCACCGTCGCGATCGACCGAGCCACCCGGGCTTGTGCTGTTGCCCAGCGAGACACCCAGCTCGATGCCGCGACCAGCGCGTGCCGGGCGCTCTATTCGTCCTAGCGTCGCCGTGCTCGCCGCGTCCGATCCGCTCATTGGCGAGGGCTCGAATAGCAAGTCAGGCAGCACGCCCAACGTGCGGATGGTTCCGGTAAATGTAAATTCCGCATTAAGTGAGCCGTCCGGACATCTCATCATTTGCTGAAGTTGGCCCGGGCTACACCTGTTCAAATTGCGCCCGTTCGATACCTCTGTCATAGTCCGGGCACCGGACTCTCGCTGAGAGGACCGCACCGCCGACCGGGCGGGGAGACGGCTGGACCGCTCTCTCGGCGCTCGCGCTGGCCAGACAGGTGCCAACACGCATCACACCCAGTTCACCTTCGGACCCGAGGGCCTGCCGACTACCGGCGCAGCTCGGACGCTCGAAGGCGCCCTCACCTGCGACGAAGCCGCGCGAACCACTCCACACTGCCTGACGCTCGCACAGCTCGCGAGCGGCCCCGAATGATCGACGTCAACCCGACGCAATCGAAAGAGGAACCACGACCATGCGGAATATTCTGCGTCACGCGGTGCCCAACCATGCTGCGATCGGCCGCACGCGAGCCGGGACACCCCGCGCCCGTCGAAGCGCCGTCAGCTATCTCACCCTGGGCCTGTTGGCCACCGGCTTCGTGGCCGCGGTTACCACAGTGAACTCCGCCCCGGCGGTCGCCGAGGGCAACAACATCGGCTACTACACGAGCGGCAACGGCGTCAGCGGCTTCTGCGTCGACCCCGGTATCACGCCGCCGGACGGGCGCACGTACACGAAGGGCCCCAAGTTTGGTAACGACATCAGCAAGGTGCTGAGCTGGTTCGCCACCCACTACGGACCCAGCGGCTCCAACCCCGGCGGCGGCGGCGGTTACAACCAGGCTACGGCCGACCCCCGCGTCAGCGGCCTGACGAGTAATCCCGACGCGGTCGCTGTGACGACCGCCATTGGGCGCGACATCGTGCTCGGCGAGGGCGGCAGCCCCATCCACGGCGTGGACGACACGTTCACGACGCAACTGCTGGCCTTCGCCAAGGCGCACCAGGGACCTTGGGACCTGAAAATATCGCTGAACTTCGCCGGCCCCTACACCGTGGGCAATACCTACAACGGCCACCTCCAGATCACGGACAAGAACGGTGGGGCGGTGCCCGTCGGCGGCATCAACATCTCAGTCACCGGGCAGACCAACGTCAGCGTCAGCATTCCCGGCACCAATGAGACCGACAACAGCGGCCGGCTTGACTTCACGTTCAAAGCCACCGCCACCGGCGCGTTCGACGCCCAGTTCAACACCGACGATGTCGCGGGCCGCGCGCCGATCTATGAGGACAGCAGCACCCCCAGCGGGTACCAACGGCTGCTGACGCCCGAGCGAGCCTCCGCTTCGGCCAACCTGGCGGGCTTTACCAAGGCCGTCCAGGTCGGTGCGTTCATCGTCGGCAAGGTCGACGGCCTCACCGGTGTCGGGCTTGCCGGAGCGGTCTTCAACGTCTACAACGCGGCTGGTCAGCTCGTCGACACCATCACCACCGGAGACGGTGCGCCAGGAAACCTGCCGCTGGGCATTGCCATCAGCAAGCCACTGCCCCCCGGCCTCTACGACATCATCGAGCAGGTGGCACCTACCGGCTACTTCCTTGATCAAACCGGCCAGATCAAGCGGATCAGAGCGGCACAGTTCACCGCTGCGGCATTCGCCGATGCGCCCAAGCCCGGAGCGATCCTCATTGGCAAGGTCGATGTCAGCCAGACCGTCCGCACGAACACGCTGGTTCCGCTGCCTGGTGCGACCTTCACGATCTACAACCTGGCTGGCGCCGTGGTGGGCGTGGTCACCACGGACGCAAACGGTCTGGCCGTCTCGCCGGCCCTGGTGGAGGGCTACTACGTGATCGTGGAGACCGTGACCCCGCCGGGGTTCGCGACCGCCGACCCGCAGCTCCAGCAGGTTCGTCCCGGTGCGGTCACCGACGCTCTGTTCGCCGACAGGCGGCAACCGGAACTCAGCACGCAGATCTCCGATCAGACCGCACGCGTCGGTGACACCATCACCGACTCGATCACCGTCACCAAGTCCAACGGCTACCAGGGCCCGGTCATCTACGTGCTCTACGGCCCGGTGGCACCGGTGATCGACCTCACCGGAGCCTCGACCTGCGTGGGTGCCCCCTTTGTTCCCGGGGCCAACGGCAGCCCGGTTGCCCAGGCCGACGTCGTGACAGTCAATGGCGACGGGACCTACCCCACGAAACCGTTCACGATCACGACCCCAGGTTGTTACACCTACAGCGAATTCCTGGTCGGAGACTTCCTGACAGCTCCGGCGGGCCCCACCGCGCCGGGTGCGGTGACCGAAACCACTCTCGCCCGGGTTCCGAACCAGCCGGAGGTGACCACCCAGGTCTCTGCCCAGACCGCGAACGTGGGTGACACCATCCACGACTCGATCAAGGTGACCAACTCGAACGGCTACACGGGCCCGATCAGGTTCACGCTGTTCGGCCCGGTGGCTCCGCTGACCGGCGCCGGAGGTGCCCCGACGTGCGTGGGTGCGCTCTATACCACCGCGCCCTTGGCCCAGACGGGGACGGTTGCCGCCAATGGGGATGGCACCGTCGTCACCCCGGGATACAAGATCACTGAAGAGGGTTGTTACAGCTACACCGAGCTGCTCGTGGGAAGCCCCCCGACGACGCTCCCGGCACCGGGCAGCCCACCGGGCTTCCCCACCGAGACGGTCCTGGCCAGCCGGTTGCCGAATCAGCCCGCTATCAGCACTCAGATCTCCAAGCAGACGGTGCACGTCGGCGACACCCTCACCGACGCCATCACAGTCACAAACTCGAACGGGTTCACCGGTCAGCTCACCTACAAGTTGCTCGGCCCGGTCACCCCGCTGACGGACACGGCAGGAGCTCCGACGTGCATCGGCGTCAACTACGCCGCTGCTGCCACGGCCCAGGCCGGCGCGATCACGGCGAACGGTGACAACACCTACACCAGCGCGCCGTTCACGGTGAAGACGAAGGGGTGTTACACCTACAGTGAGACACTGGTCGGCAACGCCACCACGCCTGGGGCCGGACCGACCGTGCCCGGCGCGGTGACTGAAACGGTGCTGGTCAAGGTGCAGCCCAAGCTCAGCACCGCGATCTCCTTGCAGGAGGCCGCGGTCGGAACCACCCTCACCGACCACATCGTCCTCACCGGCTCGCAGGGCTACCGGGGTCCGGTCAACTGGACGTTGCTCGGCCCGGTGAAGCCGACGCTGAACGCGGCAGGCTCGCCGAGCTGCGTGGGGCTGGACTGGACGGGCGCACCGGTGGCCGCGTCCGGGTTTGTCACGGCCAACGGTGACGCGACCTACACCACTGCCGGCTTCACGGTGCTGGTGACCGGTTGCTATACCTACACCGAACTGCTCCCCGCGAGCGGGGTCACCGAGCAGGCGGGTCCGACCACCCCAGGCAGCGTGAGCGAGACGGTCCTGGTGGTCGTCCACGTCCCGACCGTGAGCACCCAGGCCTCCAAGCAGCAGGCGCTCACTGGTGACACGATCACCGACGCCATCAAGGTCACCGGCTCGTTCGGGTACCAGGGGCCGGTGAACTGGACGCTGCTCGGCCCGGTGAAGGCGGTGCTGGATTCGGCGGGCTCCCCGACGTGCGTGGGGGTCAACTGGACTGGGGCACCGACTGCGGCAAGCGGGACGATCACCGCAAACGGTGACGCGACCTACACCACTGCCGGCTTCACGGTCGTCACGACCGGTTGCTACACCTACAGCGAGCTGCTCGTCGGGAACGAAGTCACCGGTCCGGCGGGTCCGAGCACCCCTGGGGCCAGTACCGAAACGGTGATTGTCTTCGTGCACGCCCCAGCGGTGAGCACGCAGATCTCGGCGCAGAGCGCGTCCGTCGGCGACACCGTCACCGACGCCATCACCGTCAGCGGTTCCTTCGGGTACCAAGGTCCGGTCAAGTGGACCCTGCTCGGGCCGTTGACGCCCAAGCTCGATTCGTCGGGTGCGCCGACCTGTACCGGTGTCGACTGGACGGGTGCCCCCACGGCGGCTACCGGCTCGGTGACGGCTAACGGTGACGGCACCTACACCACTGCGGGATACCAGGTGCCGACGAGTGGCTGCTACACCTACGTCGAGCTGCTGGTCGGAAATGCGACCACGGCCCCGGCAGGTCCGAGCCCGCCCGGCGCAACCAGTGAGACGGTTGTCGTCACCACGCCGGTGACTCCGTCCGGCGGCGGCCTGGCGGTGACTGGAAGTGACGTCGGGACCTTGGCCTTGAGCGCTCTGGTGCTGCTGGTGACAGGTGGCGCACTCGCCTTCGGCACCAGGCGTCGGCGTAGGACGATCGCCGAGTAGCAACGCGTACAACACGAGGTCGGGCGGGCTGAGAGTCTTCAGCCCGCCCGCCGCTCGTCGGTCAACGCGGCCGGTGTCAGAGGCCCAATCGCTCGTTGGCGATCTCGGTGCCCTGGACGCGGGCGGTGATCTTCTGGAACGCGACGTCCCGCGCGAAGTCCGGTGAGCCGTGCTTGGGCTTGTCGTCGACGCTGAACGGAGAGAACCCGCAGTCATCGGTCGCGCCCAGGCGCTCCTTGGGGATGTAACGCGAGGCGGTGACGAGGTCGTCGGCCACCTGCTCCGGCGTCTCGACCGTGGGGTTCAGCGGGTCGATGACGCCGATGAAGCACACCTGCGGGACGCCGTTGGCGTCGTCGCGGCTGTGTTCGCCGACCAGCTTGTAGACGCGCTCCTTGTCCTTCTCGCTGGCCAGCTGCATGAGGAAATACCCGGCGTTCATCTGGAACATGGACGGCAGTAGCTCGGCGTAGTCCACGTCGAGGGAATGCACCGAGTCCATGTCGCCGCCGGGACAGGTGTGCACGCCGATATCCACCCGCTCCTGCGCCGAGAAGCGGTCGATCACGCGGTTGTTCAGCTCGATGAACTGCTCGAGCATGTGCCGGCCGGTCCACGGGTTGCGAGGATCGTTCTTCGACGCCAGCCGTCCCTCGGTGAAGTCGATCGAGACCCGGGCCGCGCCGGCCGCGAAGGCCTGGCGAATGTCCTTCTCCGCCTCGTCGCACAGGTCGCTGAGGAACTGCTCACGGGTGTAGCCGTCGAGGCTGCCGTCCAGTGGATACAGCAGGGACAGCATCGACGGCGCGATGACCGCCTGCTTCATCGGCTTCGTGGCATAGGGAATGGACTTGCTCAGGTAGTCCGAGGCGAACGTCTTGTATCGGAACGGGCCGCCGGTCAGCCGCGGGAGTTGGCGGTGGTGACCGTCGTCGAAGATGGCGAAGTACTGCCCGTCGCCTGCCAGATTGTCGGCCAGCCCGGTGCCCGCGAGGGTGTCGGTGATCGGGTAGGTCGCGAAACTGGAGGCCCGCTGCTCCCCGTCGGACACGATGGGGGCGCCGGTGGCCTCCATGCGTTCGATCGAGTCCTTGCAGGCCGCATCCTGCTGCGCGGCCAGGTCGTCGAAGCCGATCGTGCCCGCGTCGTACGCCGCAATCGCCTGCTGCAACGTGGCTGGGCGTGGCAGCGATCCGACGTTCTCTGTCGGGATGGACATGTGTTGTCTCCTCGGTGTCGGTGAGGGTGATCCTGTCTGACACTAGGTGCGGCGTTGCAGGTTGGCGAGGGCGACGGACGGCGCCCCGGTGCCGGCGCGGCCCGGGGCGGCCCGGGGCGGCCCGGGACGGCAGCGGTGGCGATCGTCCGCCGGACCGGGTGATCGCGGCCGGGAACCGCTCCCGCTCCCATGATCAACACGCCGTACGGTTGGCGGTGGACATGCACACGGGATGTCGATCAAGCGCAGGCCGACGTCGCGGTCTTCTGGTCATGCGAGACGTCGCAGCCATCTGGCGGGTCGTGCCGTCGTTGGCTGCGCCGAATCGCGCGTCGATAGGTCGCTCAGATCGACAGCAGACTCATGTGGAAGCTGTAGCGCGCCCCTGAGTAGATGTGGTTGCCGTATTCGACGACCGTGCCGTGATCGTCGTACGCGGTGCGCTGCATCGTCAGCAGCGCCGCGCCCTTGCCCTCTCCGAGCATCCGAGCCTCGGCAGCCGTGGCGCTGCGGGCGCCGATCACCTGCGTGGCCGAATGCAGTTGGATGCCCGAGCGGCGCAGCAGCTGATAGAGGCCCTGGCTCTCCAGTGCCTCGGTGGGCAGCGAAATCCGGCTGGCACTGAGGTAGTTGGTCAGGCATGCGATCGGCTGGCCCAGGGCGCTGCGCAGGCGGGCGATCGAGACCACCGGGGTGCCCTTGGCAATGCCGAGCAGTTCGGCCATCTCGGCCGTGGCGTCCTCGATCGTGTTGGACAGCACCTGGGTCGTGGGCCGCTGTCCGATCGCCTCCAGGTCGTCGAACAGGCTGGTCAGCTCGAGCGACCGTCGGACCTTCGGCGAGACCACCCGGGTCCCGACACCGCGCTGGCGAACCACCAGCCCCTTGCCGACCAGGTACTCCATCGCCTTGCGCATGGTGGGGCGGGACACGCCCAGCTCACCGGCCAGCTCGATCTCGTTCGACAGCCGGGTGCCACGCGGCAACGCGCCGGCCTCGATGGCGCGCTCGAGGTGCTGTGCGACCTGGAAGTACAGCGGCACCGGGGAGCCGCGGTCGAGGGTGCTGACATGCAGCGCCGACGATGCAGGCTCCTGCTGGGGTGCCATGGGCGGCAGTATGTCCCAACTACCGAACAAAGTCGATTGCCAGTTTGTCAGGACAAATGCTTGACAGTCGGACATGCCCCGAGTTTGAATGGCTGACGCGACAAGGGGGTCCGGGTGACGATCGAACACTGGATCGGTGGCAAGGCGACCGCGGCATCGTCGACCCGCACCGCGCCCGTGTTCAATCCCGCCTCCGGAACCCGTCGGGCCGAGGTCCTGCTCGCGTCCAAGGCCGACGTCGACATGGCGCTCGACACGGCGAAGCAGGCTTTCGACAGCTGGTCGCAGGCGTCGCTGAGCCAGCGGGTGAAGGTGTTGTTCGCGTTCCGCGAACTGGTGAATTCGCACGCCTCGGACCTGGCCGGGTTGGTGACCGACGAGCACGGCAAGGTGCTCTCCGACGCTGCCGGGGAGGTACAGCGCGGGTTGGAGGTGGTGGAATTCGCCTGCGGGATCCCGCACCTGCTCAAGGGCGACTACTCCGATCAGGTGTCCACCGACGTCGACATCTTCTCCTTCCGCGAACCACTGGGCGTCGTCGCCGGCATCACCCCCTTCAACTTCCCGGTGATGGTGCCGATGTGGATGCACCCGATCGCCATCGCCTGCGGCAATTCCTTCCTCCTCAAGCCGAGCGAACGAGACCCGTCGGCCTCGATGCTGGTGGCCGAGCTGTGGCAGCGCGCCGGCTTGCCGGACGGCGTGTTCAACGTCGTGCACGGCGACAAGGAGGCAGTCGACGCCCTTCTCGATTCCCCGGACGTGGCGGCGGTGTCCTTCGTCGGCTCGACTCCGATCGCGCGCTACATCCACGAGCGGGCCTCGGCCAGCGGCAAGAGGGTGCAGGCGCTCGGAGGTGCGAAGAATCACGCGATCGTGCTGCCCGACGCCGATATCGACTTCGCCGCGAGCCATCTCGTCGCTGCCGCCTTCGGCTCGGCCGGAGAACGGTGCATGGCGATCTCGGCCGCCGTCGCCGTCGGCGCTGCCGGCGATGCTGTGGTCGAGGCGATCAGCGCGAAGGCGACGACCCTGAAGGTCGGCTCCGGCCGGGACGCCGCCAACGAAATGGGGCCGGTGGTGACGAGGGCGGCCAAGGACCGCATCGTCGGACTCATCACATCCGGCCAGGCACAGGGCGCCACGCTCGCGGTCGACGGACGGGGCCTGGTGGTGGACGGTTTCGAGGACGGGTTCTTCGTCGGGCCGACGGTGCTCGACCGGGTCAGTGCCGACATGGATGTCTACCGCGAAGAGATATTCGGTCCGGTGCTCTCGGTGCTACGGGTCGACACCGTCGACGACGCGATCGCACTGATCAACGCCAACCCCTACGGCAACGGCACCGCCATCTTCACCTCCAGCGGCGACGCCGCGCGACGGTTCCAGCGTGGGGTGAAGGTGGGCATGATCGGCATCAACGTGCCGATCCCGGTGCCGATGGCCTACTACTCATTCGGCGGGTGGAAGGACTCGCTGTTCGGCGACAAGCACGTCCACGGTCCGGAGGGCGTGTCCTTCTACACCCGCGCCAAGGTCGTCACGTCACGTTGGCCTGAGCGACACCACGCCGCACAGGCCAGTTATCACTTCCCGACCGCCACCTGAGGCGTCGGCACTGGTCCCTTGGAAAGGGGAGCGACATGATCCGTCGAACGCCACGGTGGCTTGCCGCTGTGCTCGTCCCACTGCTGCTCGTCACTGCCTGCAGCAGCGCCAATTCGGTGAACCGGCCGCACAACAAGGCAGGCGGCGGCAGCGGCGGATACAAGTACAAGATCGCGGTCGTCACCCACGGCGGCACCGGCGACTCCTTCTGGAGCATCGTGAAGGCGGGCACGCAACAGGCCGGCAAGGACATGGGCGACAGCGTGACCTACCAGAGCGACGGCGATCCCACGAAGCAGTCCGGCCTGATCGACGCGGCGGTGAACCAGAAGCCGGACGGTCTGGTGGTCTCGATGGCCAACCCCGAAGCGCTCAAGGCCGCAGTCAAGCGGGCAGTGGACGCGGGGATCCCGGTCATCACGATCAACGCGGGCGAGGCCCAGTCCAAGTCCTACGGCGCGCTCACGCACATCGGCTCGGATGAAACGGTCGCCGGGCAGGCGGTCGGCACCGAGCTGAAGAACCAGGGCGTCAAGAACGTCATCTGCGTCGTGCAGGAGGCCGGCAACGTCTCACTCGAGCAGCGCTGCGCGGGCGTGAAGGACAAGCTGGGCGGCACCGTGACCAACCTGCAGGTGGACAACAACAACCTGCCCGCTGCGCAGTCGTTGATCCTGGCCAAGCTGCAGCAGGACAAGTCCATCGACGGTGTGGTGACGCTCGGTGCCCAGGTTGCCACCAAGGCGGAGGCAGCGATCGCGGGCGCCGGGTCCTCGGCCAAGCTGGCGACCTTCGATCTGAATGCTGACGTGGCCAAGGCCGTCGTGGACGGCAAGATGCTCTTCGCCGTGGACCAGCAGCCTTTCCTGCAGGGATACCTCGCCGTGGTCATGCTGACGCAGTACAAGGCCAACCTCAACGTGCTCGGCGGCGGCCAGCCGGTGTTGACCGGTCCGACCCTGATCACGAAGGACAATGCGGCGGCAGTGCTCAAGCTGTCGGCTGGAGGCACCAGATGACGGCGACCGCGGCCCGTGCCGACGAGCGGATAGCCGACGTAGGCGTGCTGCGCCGGCTGCTCGTCAAGCCGGAGTTCGGTGCCCTGATCGGCGCTGTCGTGATCTTCGTCTTCTTCTCCATCCAGTCCGACGTGTTCCGCAGCCCGGCCGGCGTGGCCAACTGGCTCGACGGTGCATCGACGGTCGGGTTGATGGCGGTGCCGGTGGCGATGCTGATGATCGGCGGCCATTTCGACCTGTCGGCCGGTGTCCAGATCGGTACGGCGGGATTGGCCACCGGGATCATGACGACCTATTGGGGTCTGAACGTGTATGCCTCGCTGGTCGCGTCGCTGCTGCTGATGCTGGCCATCGGGTTCGTGAACGGCTACCTCGTGACCCGGACCGGGTTGCCGAGCTTCATCATCACGCTCGGTATGTTCCTGGGACTGCAGGGCATCAACCTCGGCGTGACGAAGCAGGTCACCAACACCGTCCAGGTGAGCAACCTCGACCTGGTGCCCGGCTACCACCTCCTGAAGAACATCCTGGGCAGCACGGTGAGCGTCGCCGGCAAACCGTTCCAGATCGCCATCCTGTGGTGGGTGCTGTTCACCGCGCTGGGGTCCTGGGCACTGCTCAAGACGAGGTTCGGCAACTGGATCTTCGCGACCGGCGGTGACCCCAACGCGAGCAAGAACGTCGGCGTCCCGACCAACCGCACCACGATCGCGCTGTTCATGCTCACCTCTGCGATGGCGTGGTTCGTGGGCAACACCCAGATCGTGCGTTTCGGCACCATCCAGGCACAGGTCGGCATCGGTCAGGAGCTGATCTTCATCGTCGCCGCGGTGATCGGAGGCTGCCTGCTCACTGGCGGCTACGGCTCGGCGATCGGCGCCTCGGTAGGCGCACTGATCTTCGGTATGACCCAGCAGGGCATCGTGTACGCGAACTGGAACTCCGACTGGTTCAAGTTGTTCGTCGGGGCGATGCTGCTACTGGCGGTGCTCGCCAACCAGTTCGTCCGGCGCTTCGCCGAGCAGAGCAGGAGATAGTTGCCATGTCAGACATCGAGATCACCGAAGCGAGCGAAGTCTCGCCTGGCGCGGACGACGTGCCGCTGCTCGAGATCCGCGACGTGACCAAGATGTTCGGCAGCGTGATCTCGCTGTCGGACATCTCGACGACGGTCCGGGCCGGGCAGGTCACCTGCGTGCTGGGCGACAACGGCGCCGGCAAGTCGACGTTCATCAAGATCCTTTCCGGGGTCTACCAACCGGATCGTGGCGACGTGCTCATGGACGGCGAGCCGGTCCGGTTCTCCTCACCCCGCGAGGCTCTCGACGCCGGCGTCGCGACGGTGTTCCAGGATCTGGCGGTCGTGCCGCTGATGGCGGTGTGGCGCAACTTCTTCCTGGGGTCCGAGCCCACCAAGGGGTGGGGGCCGTTCCGGCGCTTCGATGCGGAGACCGCGAAGAAGATCACGCGTGCAGAGATGGCCGACATGGGCATCGACATCCGGGACCTGGACCAACCGGTCGGCACGCTGTCCGGCGGCGAGCGGCAATCGGTGGCCATCGCGCGGGCCGTGCACTTCGGGGCCCGGCTGCTGATCCTCGACGAGCCGACGTCGGCGCTGGGCGTGAAGCAGGCCGGGACCGTGCTGAAGTACATCGTCCAGGCGCGCGACAAGGGTCTCGGGGTCATCTTCATCACCCACAACCCGCACCACGCCTACCCGGTCGGAGACCGTTTCCTGCTGCTCAAGCGCGGCAAGAGCCTCGGCGATTTCGCCAAGTCCGAGATCAGCCTGGCCGAGCTCACCCGGCTGATGGCCGGCGGCGCCGAGCTCGAGCAGCTCGCGCACGAACTCGAACGCGAGGGCGACAAGAGCGAGACCAGTGCGCTGGGACGCGAACTGCTCGACGACACGAAGACGCTGGGCTGAGGCGCGGCGTCGGTTCTGGGGACAGCGAATGCCAGTCCGCACAGGCGTGATCGGGGTCGGCCTGATGGGCGCCGAGCACGCCCGGCTGCTCAGTCACGCCGTGTCCGGCAGCGAGGTGAGCGCGGTGTTCGACGTCGACACGCAGCGGGCCGAGACGGCGGCCGCGTCCTCGGACAGCCGCGTGCTGGACGACCCGATGGTGCTGATCAAGGACGACGCCGTGGACGCGGTTCTGATCGCGTCCTCCGATGACACCCACGAGCAGTTCGTGCTGGCCTGCCTGGCTGCCGGTAAGCCGGTGCTGTGCGAGAAGCCGCTGGCACCGGATGTCGACGGTTGCCTGCGCATCCTGCAGGCCGAGTCCGACGCCGGCCGTCAGCTGGTCAGCGTCGGCTTCATGCGCCGCTACGACCCCGGCTACGGTGAGCTCAAGGATGCCCTGCGCGGCGGTGCGCTGGGACGGGCCCTGCTCATGCACTGCGTCCACCGCAATTCCGCCGCCCCCGGCCAGAGCTCCGCGACGCTGATCTCCGGCTCGGCCGTGCACGAGATCGATACCGCCCGCTGGTTGCTCGACGAGGAGCTGCTGACGGTCACGGTGCACCGCCCGCGCGCATCAGCCGGCTCCGGCGCGATGCAGGACCCGATGCTGCTCGTCTTCGCATCGGCGAGCGGTGTCCTGGTCGACGTCGAGGTGTTCCTCAACGCCGCCTACGGCTACGACGTGCGGTGCGAGGTGGTGGGCGAGGCCGGCACGGTGCTGCTCGACTCGCCGGCGCCGACGTCGCGCCGGGTGGCCGGGCAGTTCACCCGCGCCCTGCCGGCCGACTGGCGGTCTCGATTCGCCGAGGCGTACCGGCTGGAGCTCCAGGACTGGGTCGACGGGATCGCGGCTGCCGAGCCGGTTCGCGGCGCATCGGCGTGGGACGGCTACGTGGCCACCGAAGTTGCCGGGGCAGGCATCCGGGCGTTCGGCACCGGAGGCCGGCAGGATGTGGTGCTGCGCGACAAGCCTGCGTTGTACCGATGACGGCGGCACCCGGGATCGAGGCACTCACCGTCGGCCGGGTCGGGGTCGATCTCTACCCGGAGCAGTCAGGTGTGCCGCTGTCGCAGGTGAGCACGTTCGCCAGATCGCTCGGCGGCACGGCCACGAACGTTGCGGTGGGGGCCGCCCGCCTCGGCCGGCGCACTGCGGTGCTCACCAAGGTCGGCCCGGATGACTTCGGCGGCTACGTCCGCGACGCGCTGGCCGGTTTCGGCGTCGATCCTCGCTACGTCGGGACGGCGCCGGACCTGCTGACGCCGGTGGTGTTCTGCGCGCTGGACCCGCCCGATGACCCGCCGCTGCTGTTCTACCGGCTGCCGACCGCGCCGGATCTGACCCTGACGGCGCAGGACGTGCCGTGGGACCTGGTCGCACAGGTGCCGCTGCTGTGGGTGACCGGCACCGGCGTCTCAGTCGAACCTGCCCGGCAGACCCAGCTGGACATGCTCGCCCATCGCGGCCGTCCGGATTCGGCGGCCGGCCGATGGACCGTGCTGGATCTGGATTGGCGGGCGATGTTCTGGGCCTCGCCAGAGGATGCCCGCCACGAGTACGGGCGGCTGCTCGAGAACGTCACCGTCGCGGTTGGCAACCGGGCCGAGGTCGAGGTGGCGGTCGGCACCTCGGATCCGGAGCAGGCGGCTCGCCGGTTGCTCGAATGTGGGGTGCAGATCGCACTGGTGAAGAAGGGGGCGCAGGGTGTGCTGGTCGCGACCGCCGACGGCATGGCCACCGTGCCGGCCCAGCGCATCAAGGTGGTCTGCGGGCTGGGCGCCGGTGACGCGTTCGGCGGGGCACTGATCCACGGCCTGCTGTCGGGTTGGGATCCGGTGCGCTGCGCCGAGTACGCCAACGCGGCGGGCGCCATCGTTGCCTCCCGACTGGCCTGTGCCGACGCGATGCCGACGATCGACGAGCTCGAGGCGATGGTGTCCGGCCGAGCGAGGCACGAGGAGGTGCGCTGATGACCGCGATCAGCGACGAGCAGTGGCACCGATTGCTGAGCACCAGAACGTTGCGACCGGGCGCGATTGCCCTGGCGTACGAGCAGCGTCTGCGGCGGCCCGCCCTGCTCAGCGAGCAGGGCACTCTGTTTCTGGTCGCAGCCGATCATCCGGCCCGAGGGGCGCTGCGCTCCGGCAACGACGCAATGGCCATGGCCGACCGCCGCAGCCTGCTCGACCGTCTCGTCACGGCGCTGGCTCATCCCGACGTCGACGGAGTGCTCGCTTCGCCCGACGTCGTTGAGGAGTTGCTGCTGCTGGGCGCGCTCGAGGGCAAGGTCGTCATCGGCTCGATGAACCGCGGGGGGCTCGACGGCGCGACGTTCACGATGGACGACCGCTTCACCGGTTACGACGCGGCGAGCATCGCCGCGTGCCGCCTCGACGGCGGCAAGATGCTGCTGCGAATCGACGACCAGGACGCGAGCACGGTGCGGACCCTGCACGCGTGTGCGCAGGCGGTCACCGAACTGGCCGAGCGCGAACTGGTGGCGATGGTGGAACCACTGCCTTACCGTCGCGAGGCCGACGGCACGCTGGTGCTGCAGCAGGACGCGCGATCGCTGGCGCGTGCCGTCACGGTGGCTTCGGCGCTGGGGACGACGAGCGCGTACACGTGGCTCAAGATGCCGGCCTGCGACGACCCGGACGTCGTCTACGGCGCGACGACCCTGCCGTGCGTCGTGCTCGGTGGCGTGCCAGGCCCGGACCTGGCCGAGCAGGTGGCGTCGTGGGGCAAGACCCTGCGCCAGTCGGTGGTCCGCGGCCTGGTGATCGGCCGGACCGTGCTGTATCCCGACGGCGGCGACGTCGCCGGGACGGTCGACGCGGCCGCCAAGGTGCTGCGGGCGGCGACGGAAGGCCTGGCACCGTGACGCTGCACATGCCCGCCGGCGGGCCGCCGATCGTCGTCACGCCCGACTCCGCGGGCTGGCAGTTCTGCGGACTGCGGGTGCTGGAGCTCAGGCCCGGGATTGCGCAGACGCTGCCCACCGGCAGCGCCGAGATGTTCGTGCTGCCGCTGGCTGGAGAATTGTCCGTCCAGGTCGCCACGACGGACGGCGCGGCCGAGGAGACTTTCGATCTGGCCGGCCGGGAGTCGGTGTTCAGCGGCGTCACCGACTTCGCGTATGTGGGGCGCGACAGCGTGCTCACGCTGTCCAGTGCCGCCGGTGCGCAGGTGGCGCTGCCGTCGGCACGGTGTACGAATCGGCTGCCGCCGCTGTACGGTCCCGCGGTCGGCGTCCCGATCGAGGTTCGTGGCGCGGGGCCGGCGACCCGCCACGTCCGCAACTTCGGGGTGCCCGGAGCGTGGGACCACGCCAACAAGCTGGTGTGCTGCGAGCTGATCACCCCGCCGGGCAACTGGTCGAGCTCCCCGCCACACAAGCACGACATGACCGAGCCGTGCCGCGTCGTCAACGAGGAGATCTACTACTACCGCATCGCCGGAACCGATCAGGTCACCCCGGGCCGTGCGGGGTTCGGCCTGCACCGCACGTACACCGGGCCTGAGCATGCGGCGGCCGGGCTGACCGCGTTGGACGAGTCGTTCGAGGTACGCGACGGCGACGTCGTGCTTATCCCGTACGGCTATCACGGCCCATGCGTGGCCGCGCCGGGCTACCCGATGTACTACCTCAATGTGCTGGCCGGGCCGGGGGAGTCGCGCTCGATGGCGTTCTGCGACGACCCGGCGCATGCCTGGATCCGGGACACCTGGTGACCGCGACCGTGCGACTGACGACGGCGCAGGCGTTGGTGCGATGGCTGGTGGCGCAGCGGGGCGAGTTGCTTGACGGCACCGAAGTGCCCTTGTTCGCCGGGGTGTTCGGCATCTTCGGGCACGGCAATGTCCTCGGTCTGGGCACCGCACTGCACGAGGTCCGTGATCAGTTGCCGACCTGGCGCGGCCAGACCGAGCAGGGCATGGCCCTGGCCGCGGTCGCCTATGCGAAGGCGAGCGACCGTCGCCAGGTCATGGTGGCCACGTCCTCGGTCGGGCCTGGTGCCTTGAACATGGTGACGGCGGCCGGGGTCGCTCACGCCAACCGGTTGCCGCTGTTGCTGCTGCCCGGCGACACGTTCACCGGGCGCGCACCGGATCCGGTGCTGCAGCAGGTGGAGCGCTTCGACGACGCGACGGTTAGCGTCAATGACGCGTTCCGTCCGGTGTCGCGTTACTTCGACCGGATCACGCGAGCGGAGCAGTTGCTGGCCTCGCTGCCGCAAGTCGCCCGCGTGTTGACCGATCCCGGCGACTGCGGTCCCGTCGTGCTGGCGATGCCGCAGGACGTCCAGGTCGAGGAGTTCGACTTCCCGGTGGGGATGTTCGCGCCGCGGCTGAACCGGGTGCCGCGCCCGCGGCCGGACGGCCGCGATGTGCAGGCGGCGGCGGAGATCCTGCGGGCGTCGCGGCGACCGTTGATCGTGTGCGGCGGCGGGGTGCGCTATTCGGGCGCCGGCAGGCAGTTGCTCGACTTCGCAACCGCGCACGGGATCGCGGTGACCGAGACGGCGGCTGGCCGGACGATGCTGCCTGATCCGCATCCGCTCAACGTCGGCCCGTTGGGCACGATCGGTTCGGCGTCAGCGAACGCGCTGGCCGCCGACGCGGACGTCATCGTCGCGGTGGGCACCCGGCTGCAGGACTTCACCACCTCGTCGTGGAGCTTGTTCCCGGCCGACGTGCGGCTGGTGACGATCAACGCGGCCCGCTTCGACGCGGTCAAGCACGCCGGGCACGCGGTCGTCGGGGATGCGCGCGAGTGCCTCGCCGAACTGGCTGAGTCGTTGACCGGCTGGAACGCAGCTTCGGACTGGACGGCGCTGGCGGCGAGCGAGCGGGCCGGGTGGGACGCGCACATCGACGGGCTGCGGGCCGGTGCCGCCCCCGACGGGTCGTTGACCTACGCCCAGGTCGTCGGTGTCGTGAACGACGCGAGCGGCCCGGACGACTACGTGCTCGGCTCGTCCGGCGGCATCCCGGGTGAGCTCAACGGCGGCTGGCGCACCGGGCCGGCCACGGCTGGCGCGACGATGGATCTGGAGTACGGCTTCTCCTGCATGGGCTACGAGACTGCCGGGCCGTGGGGCGCCGCGATGGCCAGAGCCCGCACGCACCCGGGCGCTCTGGTCACCGCGTTGCTCGGCGACGGCTCCTACCTGATGCTCAACTCCGAGCTGTTCTCGGCTGCATTCGCCGGCCACCCGTTCGTGGCGGTGGTGTGCGACAACGGCGGCTACGCGGTCATTCACCGGCTACAGACAGGCCAGGGTGCAGCCGGGTTCAACAACATGTTCACCGACAGCGCCGGACCGGGCGCGAAGGCCGACGCAGTGCGCGTCGATTTCGCCGCGCACGCGGCGGCACTGGGCTGTGCTGTCGTCGACGTCGCGTCCGGCGCATCGGTCGACGACCTACGCGACGGCTACGCCAAGGCGCGCGCATTGGCCAGCGGCGAACGGCGCCCGGCCGTTCTGGTCTGCCGGACCAGCCCGTCGGCGTGGACCGAGTCCGGCGCCTGGTGGGAGGTGGGCGTGCCCGCTGCGCTCACCGGCCGCGCCGACTACGACGAGGCCAAGGCCCGGCAGTTGCGCTGGACGAGCTGAGGCTGCCACGCCCCGGGCTCAGTACGTCGGAGGGTTTTTCACAGGTGCGTCGAGATCGGCCAACGTCGCATTGGCGCCGCTGATGATGACGGCGACGCGTTCGTCGGGTTCGGGCCGGTAAGTCCGAGTGATCAGCGCGGCGGTCGCGGTGGCGGCCGCTGGTTCGACGGCAATGCGCACAGCGCGCCATAGCGACCGTCGCGCATGCCTGATCGCGTCATCGTCGACCAGGACGACGTCGCTGACGTAAGCCTCGGTGATCGGAAAGACGAGCTTGCCGACGCGTCGCGGAGCCAGCGCATCAGCCGTGATGCTGTCGGTCGGCGCGTCGGTCGGGCCACCGCTGGCTCGCGCGTAGGTGAGCGTCGGCGCGCCGACAGGCTCGACGCCGATGACGCGGACGGCGCCGGCGAAATGGGCGGCGATGCCGGCGATCAGCCCGCCGCCACCGACGGCGACGAGGACGGTGTCCAGGTCGGTGACCTGTTCCCCGAGTTCGAGGCCCAGGGTTGCCTGCCCGAGCAGCGTCTCGCGTTGGTCGAACGCGTGAATGCTCATGGCCCCCGACGCGGTGACCCAATGCTCCGCGGCGGCCAACGCGTCGGCGTAGCGGTCACCCCCGACGACGACGTCAGCGCCGAACGAGCGGATGGTGTCGATCTTGACTGGCGAGGCGATGGTGGGGACGAAGATCTTCGCGGGCACGCCCAGCCGGTGTGCGGCGTACGCGACCGCGACGCCGTGGTTGCCACCGGAGGCCGCGATCACCCCCGGAGCGGGAACGTCGCGCAGCAACAGGTTCGCGAAGGCGCCCCTCGCCTTGAACGAGCCAGCGCACTGCAACTGCTCCAGCTTGAGGACGAGCGGTGGACCAGGCGTCGACAGCGTTGCGGACAGTGCCGCCGGGTCGATCTCGATCACCGGGGTGCGGCGGATGTACGGCTTGATCGTGTCGTAGGTGTGCCGTATCTCCGCTGCCGTGATCACGAGCTAGTGCCCCGTAAAGGAAGTATGTCTACCGCCTGCGGCGCCCAGGCGGCGCCTCGCTGCGTTGTCGTCGTCGGCCATACAACAGCGGTATGGCCGTCCTCCTGGTCGCTCCGCAAGCGTCGCTCCTCCGCCTTGCGATGCATCCACCTGGATCACCGCATCCGGCAAACGACTTCCTTTACGGGACACTAGTGGCCATTGAGCAGGCGGAGGGCGTCGTCGAGGTATTCGTCACTGAGCTTGACCGCCAGGTCCTCGCGGCCTTCCTCTAGCACCATGTTGATGCGGTAGGTGTACTCGTCACGCAGTTCTTCCAGTCGGGCGGTCAGGCCGTATGTGGTGTCCACGTCGGTCTCCGTTGTCGATAGCCGGCTCTCCCGGCGCTACTAGGTACGACGGGCTGGGTGCCCGTAGGTACAACGGGCTGGGTGCCCGGATCTTCCCGCGTCACCCGCGACCTACGGCGGGACGGTGACCCAGCTTCTGTTCTGTGCCGACTCGGCGATGCAGTCCACGACGGTTGCGGCGCGCACCGCGTCGGCGACTGTCGCTCCGTGTGGCTTGCCCTCGGCGATCGACTGGAGGAACCGGCTCGCTTCGATCACCTTCAGGTCGTCGTAGCCCATGGTGATGCCCGCCCCGGGCTGAAACGCCGCCAGATCGCCGTGCCCTGGCCCGACGAGCACCGTGCGAACCGCCTGGTCGACGTAGTCCGGTCCCGCGCTGACGCCGAGCTCGCCCATTCGCCGGAAGTCCCAATACAGCGCGCCGAGCGTGCCGTGGATATCGAAGCCGTAGTTGCATTGGTCGCCCACGCTGACCCTGCTGGATTCGATGGAGCCCCGCGCTCCGCTGGTGAAACGGACCAGGCAGTTGAGGTAGTCCTCGTTCTCGACGTCACCCAATTCGCCTCCTTCGGCCAGGGCGAAGTGGCTGCCGGCGCCGAGTGGCTTGGGTCGCTGGTCGATGAACACGGCGGTGTCGGCCACGAGGGACTCGATCTCGCCGAGCAGGTGCCGGGCCAGATCGACGCCGTGCGACGCGAGGTCGCCGAGCACGCCCGCACCGCCCTGGGCACGTTCGAAGCGCCAGGACAGAGCGCCCTGCGGGTGGGCCGCGTAGTCCGACAGCAGCCGGAACCGGGCGTTGGTGACACTGCCGAGCGCGCCGTCAGTGATGAGCTGCCGGGCATGCGCCACCGCCGGGGCGTTGCGGTAGTTGAAGCCGACGGTGCTCTGCACGCCTGCGCTCGCGACTGCGTCGGCTACCGCCTGCGCGTCGGCGGCCGAGAGCCCGACCGGTTTCTCGATCCACAGATGCTTGCCCGCCGCCGCGATCGCGGTACCGATCTCGCGATGCAGGAAGTTCGGGGCGGTCACGCTGACTGCCTGCACCCGATCGTCGGTGAGCACGTCACGCCATTGCGCGGTTCCTGACTCGAAGCCGTAGCGACCGATCGCGTCGTCGAGCCGGTCGGTTTCGGCATCGACCACGAGTGCCAGGCGGGGGGTCAGCTGGAGGTCCGGGTAGTGGTGTGGCAGCCGCGCGTAGGAGCGGGCGTGCACCTGACCCATCCAGCCGAAGCCGACGACGGCTACCCCAACGGGCTTGGGATCGCCCATGTCAGGACGCGATCGAGGTCAGGAAGTCGATGCTGCGGCGCACGTCGAGCATCGGCCCTTCGCCCGGGGCGGGCTCGGCGTCGAGCGCGCAGTCCTGCTCGAGCACGTACCGTCCCTGATAGCCGACCTGCTCCAATGCCGTGACGAGGGCGGCGATATCGAGGTCACCATCGCCGAGCGGGGTGTACAGGCCCTGGCGAACGGCGCCGATGTAACTGGCATCGCCGGCGGCAACAGTGGCCGCGACCGTCTCGTTCACGTCCTTGAGGTGGACATGGGCGATCCGGTCGGCGGCGGCAGCCAGCAAGTCCAGTGGCTGCATCCCGCCGATCAGCAGATGGCCGGTGTCGAGGCACAGCGCGATATCGCTGGAGTCAAGCAGACGTAGCACCGTGTCGCGATCCTCGATCGCCGTGCCGACGTGCGGGTGCAGGGTCGGTGTCATGCCGTGCTCACGCACTACTCGCTGGAGTCGGTCGAGGTTGTCGAGCAGCACCGTCCACTCCTCGTCGGACATCAGCACCTTGCGGTCATAGCTTCCGTCGCCCGACTGGGCGGCGAGGACGACCACCTCGGACCCGACGGCCGCGAGGGTGGCGATCGCGTCGGTTGCCTCGGTCAGGTCCAGGTTCGGGTCGACGTGCATCGGCACCGGCAGGAAGCCGCCGATCACCCGGACGTACGCGCTGACGATCCGCTCCCGGACGTCCTGGGCAGTGGCGCCCAGGTATCCGGTCGGGCCGAGCTCGGTGCTGCGCAGGCCCAGCTCGCGCATCTCGCCGAGGACGCGGGCGGGTTTCATTTCGTGGCCCCACCCCGGCGCCTCGCAGACCCCCCACGAGATGGGCGCCCCCGCGATGCGCTCGATGATCGAGGCGCTGGTCATGTGGTTGCCGATCCCTGAAGCATGCCGTCCAGCCTAAAGGTGCAGAACGAGCGGACCTGAGACACCTCGACGAGCGGATTGACTTGTCGCCTTCAGCTGGTGGACGTGACGGGCAGGGCGCGCGGCGGCACGGGATTTGCCACCACGATGGAGGTGACGGTCTGCCCGTAGAGCAGGAAGCTGTCGAGGATCTGTTCGAGTTCCTCGATCGTCGGCGCGTGCACCTTGACCAGAAGACAGTCCTCGCCCGTGATCCGGTAGCACTCGCTCATCGGGGTCTGTTGCGTTCGTCGGGGCTGCGGGCCGGGACACTGGCGAGGTGATACGTCGAGGGCGTCGGTGTCGTCTGCTCCGGCTGGCTATCGGTTCCCGCGTGAGGTGATCGCGGTCGCGGTGCGCTGTATGTGCGCTACGGCCTGTCGTACCGCGATGTGGAGGAGCTACGGGCTGAGCGCGGCATCGAGGCCGATCACGTCACGATCTAGTGACATCGTGGCAGTCCGACTCACCCAAGTTCGGTGGGCAAATCGTTCAATTATGGGGATAACGTATTCGTTGAGCCTGCAGAATTTCGACGGGATCAGGCGACACGCCACTCGATATGGCCAAGCTGGATAGCGGTACATCAGAAATGGCGATTTCCCTGCGGCCAGTCCCGTTTCAGCTCGCGGGTGAGCACGTTCGGACGCCAGTGACGTTTGTGCTGTCTCGGACAGACTAGCTCGAATAAACGCCACTCATATCAACGTCAGACGACGTCCCTCAATGGCGAGCCATGGACTGTACTTTTCAAATTCAGAACTCGGGCTGACCCCGATCTGCTTGATTCTATCGAGCTGATCGAGTTGACCTGTCGCTCGCCTGATTCATGTGGCGCCCGACCGATCTGTGAATGCAGACCTCGACGCCGATAACCCCTGAGGCGGAGGCGCCATCCACTTGATGCAGCGCGATGCTTTCCACGTCGCGCCGGCCCGGCAGCACCCGGATGATGCGGAGGGGGCGTGACCCAAGACAGCCCCGGCAGGGCTGACCCGCACAGCGCCATCAACCACAGGTCGACCGTAAGAAATCGTGACTTCAACGGAAAGCTCCCTTACCGAATTAGTGGCGTCGACGACATCCGTCGACACGACTGATCAGCACCGCCTCAGTTTGAGCGACGGGTCAATGCAGAATATTTCATTTGTCCGGTTCATGTCACACCCCCGCGAGCGTCACCGGCGTCGGGATCAGCAGTCGCGGCAGCGCCGTTTCCACAGCGCACCCTCGCGGGCGATCTCGTCCAAAAGCGACCCCGGCGGCACATCAGCCGCATCGGGCCGCCGGCGTCGATCCGGTATGCCCTAGCTTGAGCGCCCCGCCCGATGCCGATTCGCAGGTTTCAAGCATTACTCAACAACAACTTCCGAAGACGCAATTGGCTCGTCAAGTACGCACTGAGACCTGCGGAACCGTACTGCTTTGCGTGAACCAATTGCACCCAGTCGTGACACGTCAATGTCGGTCGAACTGGTTTATCGTGGACTGGCATATTCAGGACAACAATGGCCGCCGGGACGATGCGCGCTGTTGAGGCTTGGTTGAAAGGATCAACCATCCATCGCAGGGTTCATCGCGCCGGCCGTGTTGCGTTGACGATTCCTGCAGCACGTCGTCGCCGCGTTGACGGACCTGGCTGCGGTCAGAGGCTCTGAAGTTCGTCGAAGGCGACGCGGACCCGAGGCCACTGTTGGGTTGAGCGAACAGCTGATCTCGAGGCAGGAAGTCTTCCTGTGAGTCGCATCAGCAGGTCGCGCATGCCGAGGATTGAGCCGTCATCAGCCCCTTGGATGGGCGCGCTCCGCGGCCTCGGGCAAGGTGGACGCAGGAGAATTTCCGGCGCGAAGATCACGAGGTCATTTGACGCAACACTGCCTGAGCCACACCGGTAACAACGCGTCGTGCCTGTCGGCCATCCCGATGACGACGTGACGGTAGGCTGTGGCGCGGTTGACGCCCAGACTGCGTGTGATCGCGGCGACTGGGTATTCCATCGAGGCGTGCATCCTGCGGGCGGTCGCCAACTGCTCCCCTGCCAGGCTTGGTGGCGGCCGCCTCGTCGACCGCGTGCTCGAGCGGCGGCGAGCCCGGCCTGGGTGCGCTCCACGATGAGCCGCTTCGCAGGAACTCGTCGAGATCGCGCGGTGGCCGTCTCACATCTCGACGCCACGCTCCGCAGCGGCGGATCGAACATCACGTCCGTGGACGCAACCTTCGCTGCCGCGCCCGTGGATTTCCGTGTATCCCAGTGTTTACCGCGGTCTTACAAGTGTGGCCAAAGCCTATCTATTGCTGACAAGGCGGGCGTAGTACTGGCAATGGCTCCGGTTTGCTTGCCGGTTCGCCCTTAGGAAGGTTCTTCCAGGGACTCCATCGTCGCAGGTCAAGAAAGATGTTCTGCCAATTGCGACGTACCCGCATCCTTATCGGAACGTCAGGTATCTCGTGAAATTTCCCCGTCCATCTCGTCGCCTATTGTGGTTGGGGCAGTCACAGCAGTGGCTGCCCTCGTCGCGACTCCGCTCATTTCGACATCGGCCTCGGCCACCGGCAAGTCGTCCTACCTGCTTGCGCAAAAGAAGCTGATCCTGAAGAGCGCCGAGCAGGTCGAGCTGCACAACAGCAGCGTCCGGCTCCCGTTGCATCGCGGGAAGGCCGGGGGGAAGACGGTTTGGTACATCCTCACCGAGTCCTCCGACGTGGGCCTGGCCGCAGTCTCGATGTGAACTATGCGGCCAAGTTGACGAACCTGGGTGTGCGTTGCGCGGCATGTGTGCAAGATGTGACCCAGACCTCGGAGCCGGACCTGAAGTTCGGCACGGCGACGGTGCACTTCACGGGGGCACCGGACTTTTCGCCGACGCGGGTGCTGGTGCCTGGGCCGGCCACGCTGCCGGCGGCGGCGGTGCAGCCCCGGGCTGGGGGCGCTCCGGACTACAGCCCGTTCATCCGGCTCGGCGGTTCGCCGGTTGTGTACAACGCCCCAATCGTGGCTACCGGGGACGGACCCTTCGACGTCACTAAGCACACCAACACCGGCGACCGGGTCCTTGCGATACGCCCTGCGGCACCGGCTGGTCCGGGTCAGTTCACTCAGGCCACCGTCGATGTGCTGGTCGTGCGCGGCTTTGACGCCGGCCAGCCGATCATCTACATCTCCACCGAGGCATCCGACCCGCTGGCCGCGGTGCTGGAGCGTTCGACCTACGTGCCGCTGTTCAATCAGTCGTCTTTCGTGGGCGGTGATGACGCGCTCGGCTCAGGCCGGGAACGGACCTTTCCGTTCCTCAACGGTCAGACCGGCGCCGGCAACCCGAACGCACAAGGCCTGATCCACCTCATTAAGGACGGCCACGCTACGGAGGATGCCAGCCTGGCCAACACCGCCCTGCTCGCCGCGCTTCGCAACGGCGGCGATGCCCGCAACATCCAGGGCGACTCTCCGACGATCGCCGACCCGCGGCACGCGCTGTCCTACAGCCCGCTCTGGGATGCACAGTTGGGCCAGTGGACCGACAAGGCGATCAAGGCCGGGCTGAACAAGCTGCAGACCGACGAGAACCAGATTCTCAACCTCGCGGCCACTCGCCCCGACCTGCTAACGGGCCCGGGCGGTGCCGCCTACGGCTCGGTCGGTTTCGTCATCAACTGCCCGGTGATCGGCTTCACGCACAAGGAGCCCAAGGAAGACCTCGTCGAACTGGTGCCCAACGCGCAGGGCTGACGGGCAGCACTGAGAGTCTCCGGACCTGGGGCTCCGCCGTCTGCCGCTCATGGTGGGACGGCGGGGCTTCGGGTGGCCTGTTATTCCGCCCAGTGAGTATCTGGCGTAACTCGACCCGCCGGCGGGATCGTGCAGCGCAGGTGGTGGGTCGAGGTGTCCTGGCCAACAAGCCGCCGCCCATGGACTGGGTGTACACCACCGATAGCTGCCGTCCCGGGTGCGAACCGGCTGAAGACGGGACGCTAGTCTCTTGCGGCGTAGATGGGTTCCGCTGCTATCGGGGGTTCGCTTTGACCGCTTTGCCCGTGCCGCCGCTATCGGGTCTGGTCCAGCAGGACCGACATCGCCAGCCGCCGCAGCCTGTCCCGATGCCGGCGGAGCTGCCGGGGGCGGCCCGGATTCACGGGCAGGATATTCAACGCGCTCGGGCTGTCCTTGACCAGGTCAGCGCCGTGTACGCCGACACAATCGTCGGGCAGCGGGAACTGCGCATCAGCCTGCTGGTCACCCTCATGGCACGCGGGCACATCCTGCTCGAGAGCGTGCCGGGCTTGGCCAAGACCACTGCCGCGGCGACCCTCGCCCGAGCCGTGAACGCTAGTTTCGCGCGCATCCAGTGCACGCCGGACCTGCTGCCGAGCGACATCATCGGCACGCAGGTCTTCGACGGCAGCACGTCGACGTTCCGCACCCAGCTCGGCCCCGTGCATGCTCACTTCGTCCTGCTCGACGAGATCAACCGGTCAAGCGCCAAGACGCAGAGCGCGATGCTCGAGGCGATGCAGGAGCGGCAGACGAGCATCGGCGGAACGATCTACCCGCTGCCGTCCCCGTTCATGGTGCTGGCCACCCAGAACCCCATCGAAGAGGAGGGCACCTACGTCCTGCCACAGGCGCAGATGGACCGGTTCCTGCTGAAAGAGGTCATCGGCTACCCCGAGCCCGAGGCGGAGGTCGAGGTGCTGCGGCGCGTCGACCACGGCGCGTCGCACGCCCAGTCCGGCCCGCCGGGCGTGTCGCTCGACGACGTGAGCTTCCTGCAGGATCTGCTGGGACGGGTGTTCATCGCAGACGCGGCTCGTCACTACATCGTGGCGATCGTCAACGCGACCAGGCGACCCGCCGGGGTGCTCGACGCCGAGACGGCCGGCTACGTCGAGTACGGAGTGAGTCCCCGGGGCACGATCGCGCTGCAGCAGGTCGCGCGCGCGGTCGCGTTGATCAACGGTCGGGGCTTCGTGATCCCCGAGGATGTCAAGCTGCTCCGGCACAGCGTGCTCCGGCACCGTCTCGTGCTCAACTTTGACGCGGTGGCCAACAAGGTGACGCCCGAGTCGATCATCGATGCGGTCTTCCGGGCCGTGCCGACCCCGTAGCCGTGACACGCGAGTTGCTGACCGAGGTCCGCGTCAAGCTCTCGATCCATGCTCACCGCAAGGTTCGGGGCATGCTCGAGGGCGAGTACGGCTCGATCTACAAGGGCCGGAGCATGGATTTCGAGGATCTGCGCGAGTACGTCGCGGGCGATGACATCAAGGACGTCGACTGGAAGGCGACCGCGCGCAGCAGCCATCCATTGATCAGGCGCTTCGTCGCCGTGCGCAAGCACACGATCATGGTGGTGGTCAGTACCGGGCGCGGCATGGCCGCGATGGCGGATGCCGAAACGTCCAAGCGCGAGATCGCGGTGTTCGTGGCCGGCGTGCTGGGCCTGACCGCGCTGCGGCACGGCGATCTGGTGTGCCTGGTCGCCGGTGACAGCTCCGGCGTGGAGTACGTCCAGCCCGCCGGGACGACGATGCACCTGGAGCGGCTGCTGCGTACGATGGTGGCCCGCATCGCGGTCGACGGCGCCGAGGCCGACCTCGCCGCGACGCTGCGGTTCATCGCGCGCAACATCTCCCGCCGCTCGATCATCGTGCTGCTCGCCGACGCGGTCGAGTGGACCGACGAGGAACTCCGGTTGCTGCGCCGGCTGGCCGCGCAGCATGAAGCCATCTACGTACGCGTGGGCGATATCTCGCCGGCCAGCCTGCGGCTCACGTCGCAGGCCGCCTATGACGTCGCGTCGCTCGCGACTGTGCCCGCGTTCGTCCGCCGCGATCGAGCACTGCACGCCGACTACGCGCGGGCATTGGCGACGAGCGCGGCGAACGCGGCGGCACAGCTGTCCCGGATCGGCATCGCCAGCGGGTCGGTCTCGTCCGAAGCGGACGTGATCCCGGCTGTGTTCGGCCTGCTGGAAAGGCATCGTCGTGCTCGCCGCGGTTGAGCTGTACGGGCCGGTGCGCT
This sequence comes from Pseudonocardiales bacterium, assembly GCA_003243915.1. GTDB lineage: Bacteria > Actinomycetota > Actinomycetes > Mycobacteriales > Jatrophihabitantaceae > QHCC01. The sequence goes on from QHCC01000198.1 coordinate 50,098, forward strand.
ATCGGTGGTACTGGCTGCCACTCGGCATCGGCCTGCTCGTCCTCGTCGCGGCCTGGTACGGCTACGTCTTCTGGACGACTCGCACCGACCGCACTGCGCGCCCGCGCGCCGCCCGACCCCGCGATCTCGCGGCGACCCGCTCCCGCTACCACGAGTGGATCGCCGACGTGGGTCGGCACGCGCACTCCGGCACCATGTCGGTACGCGTGGCGCACCAGCGGCTCAGCGAGCTGGTGCGCGGCTATGTTGCCGAGACCAGCTCGGTTCCCGCCGCGAGCATGACGCTGCGTGAGCTGCATGCGGCCGAGACGGCAAGCCCGCAGATGCGTCCTGTGACAACGGCGATCGGTGTCTTCTACCCGTCGGAGTTCGACTACGACTCGCGTGGGGACCCGGCGGCGGCTGTGGCGATCGCACATCAGGTTGTGGAGACCCTGCCGTGATCTACGGATGGATGCTGTGGATTTGGGGCCTCGCGTTGCTGGCGGCCGCAGTCGGGTACGTCGTGCTGACGCGGCGGCGAGGAACCCGGCGACGGCCGCCCGGACTGGCCGTTGCGAATACCCGGTTGCTGACTCGGTTGCCGCAGTACAGCATGTTGTTGCGGCGGTATCGCCGGCTCGTCGGACTGATGGGAATCGCCGCGCTGCTGCTGCTGGCGAGCGGCATCGGGATGAGCGTCCGGCCCGGGTCGAGCTCGCGAGTCGCTACCGACAAGCAGAACCGCGACATCGAGTTCTGCTTGGACGTGTCCGGCTCGATGGCAGACAGCGATGTTAAGATCGCCAAATCACTGGTGGCGCTGGCCGGGCAGCTCGCGGGGCAGCGCGTCGGGCTCACGATCTTCAATCAGGGCGCCGTCGTGAAGTTCCCGCTGACCGACGATGCGAGCTACGTCGGCGCCCAGCTCGAGAACCTTTATCACAAGCTCGCAACGTCCGATTCCGCATATGCCGCAGGGGCTATCGCCTCCTACGACCCGACCGGCACCTGGGTCGGGGATGGGTTGATGACGTGCGTCCAGCAGTTCGACCAGCTGTCCCAGCGCCGGGCTCGCAGCATCGTCATCGCCACCGACAACGCAACTGGGAAGGGCGAGACCTACACGGTTCCGCAGGCCGCCGCCGAGGCCCAACGCGCGGGCATTCGCATCTACGCCTTCATGCCGCTGGACCTGGTGAGCGACCCGCACGACCTCGCCCAGATGCGCTCGGTGGCCGCATCGACGGGCGGGGGGGTGTACCCGACTGATGCCTCCTCGTCGGTTACCGACGCCGCGCGGCAAATCCTCAAGCAGGAGGCCGCCCGATTCAAGACGCCGCCGGTGCTCACCCGTACCGATCGTCCGCTGATCCCGTTTGCCGTCGCGCTGGCCGCGGTGGCGGTGCTGCTTCTCCTTGCCTGGCGGGTGGAGCGATGAGCTTCGCGCCGATGCTGCCGTGGTGGGCAATCGCAGTCGTGTTCACCGTGCTGCTGGCCGGCGCGATCCTTGTCGCGGTCGTGTCGTCTGGCGCCAACGCGCGCTGGCGAGGAACACGCCGCGTCGTCATGGTGCTGCTGCTCGTCGCGATCGCCGCTCGGCCGTCGTTCGGGCACTCGCGGCAGCCGGCCCAGCTATCCAACCTGGACGTCTTCTTCGTGGTTGACACAACGCCGAGCGCGGCCGCCGAGGACTACGGCGGCCATCAGCAACGGCTGGCAGGCATGCGAAGCGACATCAAGGCGATCGCCGCGTCGCTCGGCGGAGCGCGGTTCACGCTGGTTACCTTCGCGAACACGAACGAGGTCCGGGTGCCGTTGACCACAGACGTGGCCGCGCTCGACGTGGCCGTGGATCTCCTGGATCCCTTCGACGCGTTGCACTCGAGCGGGTCGGGGATCGACGAGCCGGTCGCCGCGGTTACCAAACAGCTGGCCGAAGCGCAGGCCGAGCGGCCCAAGCGCACGCGAATGGTGATCTACCTCGGCGACGGCGAGCAGACCGCTAACCGTGCCGTCGGGTCATTCGCGCCGTGGGCGGCTCATGTGTCGGGCGGCGCGGTGTTCGGGTACGGCTCGAGCGCCGGAGGCAGGATGCGCTACTACAACGGCCTTGGCCAGACTAAATCCTATGTTCTTGGCGCCGAGGGCATTCCCGCCTTGTCGAAGTACGACCCGGCGACGCTGCGGAGCGCGGCCGCCCAGATCGGCGTGCCGTTCACGCATCGCACCGCGCCCGGGCCGGTGCGGGCGAACCTGCACCTCCCGTCGACGCGCTCGGCCGGCCCGGGCGGCGTGGGCGGGCAGCGGGCCGGCGAAGCGTACTGGGTGCTCGCGGTCGCGCTCGGCCTGCTCGCCGCGATCGAGCTGGCCAACGTGGCGCGCCGGGCCGCCTCGGTGGGCAGGGCCGCATGACGACGACCCTGCCACGCCAGCAGAAGCTTCCGGGCCGGGCCGCAGCCGCCCGGACGGTGCGATCGCGGGGTTCCCGGCGCCGTTCGCTGCTGGCGTGGTCGGCTCCGGTGGTGCTGGCGGCCGTGATGCTGGCGATGCGGATGATCGGGATGACGATCGAGAACGACCGCGGAGTCGACGCGTTCAGCAAGGGCAGCTACGGGCCCAGTTCGACCCACTTCGGGCGGCTGCAGACGGCGAACGTGCTGCAGCGATGGGTGGCGCCGTTCAACCGCGGCGACAGCCTGTTCGGACAGAAACGGTACGCCCAGGCGGCGGCGGAGTTTCGCACGGCGCTGGGTCTTGCTCCGGCCGACCGCACCTGCATGGTGCGCGTGAACCTGGTCCTGGCGATCGAGTCGATCGGTGACGCCAAGGTGGCAGCGAAGTCGCTACCGGATGCGGCGCGCAACTACCAGACAGCACTGCGCACCGCGGCCGCGGCAAGCTGCCCGCCGGGTGCGGCGCGGCGCACCGGCGAGCGGCTGGCTCAAGCCCGCGCGGAGATCGCCGCGAAGCTCGAGGCGCTGAGCGGCCAGCCACAACCGAGTCCGGGTCAGCCGAACCCGAAGCCGCCGCAACCCCAGCCCCCACCGGACACCAAGAAGACCCAGTTGCAGCAGCGCAACGACAAGGCCCAGCGTGAGGACCAGCATCAGCGCGATCAAGCCAACCAAGGTCAGACCAACGACCGCGAGGGCTGGTAGGAGGGCGCGCGATGAGCATCTGATCCCAGCAGCAGCCTGCGACGGGTGCTCACCGCGCGAGCAGAGCGTGGCCCGGTAAAGGCCCCGGCGAGCTCCAGCGCCTCGCTATAGGTGTCCACGACGTTCACTCGACCCCGACCGTGAGAAACATCGGAACGAAAAAGTCACAGTAACGGCCGTGGGCTTGCAGGGTCGACTGAACCGAGAGACTTCGTGCTTCGCGCGGTGGCCGCGGCCAGTTATCGGCGTCCATGACGACTGGACGTCCGCCGACGCGGCCTTGGGCGCGTGCGGCGGCGAGGCCGGCCATGGTGCGTTCGTGGAGCATGTCTCGGTTCATGATGACACGGTGGCTCAGGCGCGACCGCGCACAATTGCCCCACCAGCAATTGACCGAACTCGACAGCGGTGTGCATGTGGCGCGGCGAGTTCCGCGGCGTCGAAGGGCGAGAGATGGCCGGGCATTACCTCGGAGGGAATCGACCCGCGTTTAAGTTCGGGACAGCATTACTGCTGTGCTGACGCCCTCGGAGCGCTTCTGGCGCAACCGCATGTTCGCCCGTATCCGCCACCGTGGGAGCCGGCTGCGCCGCTCGTCGTCAGTCTTGACACGCATGCACGCGACGCTGATCCGCTGCAGCGGCGGCCGGATCCAGCGCTCGTTCCTGTTCGCTGGCGGGATGCCGATCCTGGTGCTGAGCACCGTCGGCCGCAAGACCGGCAAGCTCCGGTCCACACCGTTGGCCTATGTCATGCACGGCCCCGCCTTCGCCGTCATGGCCTCCAACGCCGGCAGCGACCAGGTCCCGGCCTGGTTGCTGAATCTCCAATCGCAGCCCACCGCACAGGTGTTCGTCGGCCGAACGCGCTACATCGTGACGTCCCGTGCGGCCCACGCCGAGGAGGAGGCACAGATCTGGAGCAACGTAGCCGGCCTCAATCCCGGCTTCGACGAGTACCGCCATCTCACCGCGCGCGAGATCCCCGTCGTGCTCCTCGAGCCACAGCCGCGATGACCTAAGACAGCTTGCCGTCCCGCCGTGGTTGGTGGCGCCCAGGGCCGTCCGAAATGAACCCCACACTCTCCAGCGAGGAGCCTGAAATGAGTGACACCGAAGGAGATCGTGGCGCGGACCTGACCGAGTTACTGCATCTGACGCCGTTCGCAGAGACCGTCGGGATCGCCCTAGACAGCGCCGAGGCCGCCGAGGTGCGGGGCCGGCTGGCCTGGTCGCCCGAGCGGTGCACCGCCGGAGGCGTCCTGCACGGTGGCGCCCTGATGGCGCTCGCTGACAGCCTCGGCGCGCTGTGCGCCTACCTGAACCTGCCCTGCGGTGCACAGACCACCACCGTCACCTCCAACAGCGTGTTCATGCGCGGCGTGCGCAGCGGCGATGTCACCGGCGTCGCCCATCCCCTACATACCGGCCGAACGATCATCGTCATACACACAGACCTCCTCGCCGACAACGGGACCTTGGTGGCGCAGGTGACCCAGAACCAGGCCGTGCTCACCGGACGAGCCTGAACGGGGCCTCTACGCCGGCCCGGTCACCGACCGGCAGAATCCGCGGTTCCACCATCGAGACGGCCGAATGGTTGTCGGCGCCCCGTGTCAGGATGCGCTACATGTCAGACCGAGAAGCCCACTTCGCTACCCGGCGAGCAATCCCGATCGATGCCACGGAGATCGTTCGTCTCCGCGCCCTCATGTTCGAAGACATGGGCCGTGACCCAGGCCTGTTGGACGAGCGGTGGCGACGTCGCAACGTCGACCACTTCACCGCCAGACTTGCCCAGCCGGACGTGTTCGCCGGCTACGTGATCGACAAGCCCGACGGCGGTGTGGCTGCCGTCGCCATCGGTTGGCTGAACCAGCACCTCATCGGCACCGCGAACCAGACCGGACGCGTCGGTTACGTCGCCAACATGTGCACTGAGCCGGCCTTCCGTCGCCGCGGTTTCGGTCGGATCACGCTGACCGCGCTGCTCGACTGGATGCGCTCGACGGACACCAGGACGGTGAACCTGCATGCGAGCACGGATGGCGAGGCCCTGTATCGGTCTCTCGGTTTCACCGATCCGTCCGAGACCGCTCTCACGCTCCGCCTAAACTGAGCCGCACGACTCCGGCCCGTCTGCGATGGGCCGCCGCACGGGTGATCTTCAGCCGCTTGCCGGATCCCAGTTGTCGACCAATCACCGGACAGCTTCCCAGCCTGCCGAGGGTGGTAACGGATTGCGAGACGTCGTGACCTGAGCCAGCAAGGGTTCGGCAGCGTCGTTGCCGTCAGGCGGCTGGAGGCTCGGCTGGCAACGGCTATCGGGTCTCAGAGCAGTCCGAGCCGGATCAGTTCGGCCTTGCCTGCCGGGCTGATTCGTACCGCACGGTCGCTGTCGCTTCGGATGATCCAACCTAGGTCGGTGAGGGCGTAGCAGACAGTGTCCGCCGCTATCCCGGCGAGATGGTCGACACGTTCGGTCCAGTCCAGGCAAGGTCGAACCATGGCATGGCGGTCAGCGGCGCCGCGTCTGCGCAATGGGTATCCGAGGTCGTCGAATCAGCTAGGCCCGTTGGGTGACAGTGTGTACCCGTTCACGGTGGTCACCACGCCGGTCCTCACCAGCCCGTCACGCAGTTGGACGCCGAGTTGGCCGGCGAGGTGCGTGTAAGAGGCGCGCGCCGCCGCTCGCGGCCGTTGGTCGCGGTGTTGACCCCGCAGCGAGTGATCGGCCGGTCGGCGCCAGGGCAGCGAGCCGCTCGATGGTCTCGGCCACCTCGGCGTCGCTGAGTCGGACGTAGCGGTGCTTGCCTCGACGGGTCTCGCTGATGATGCTCGTGTCGAGCAGAACGTTGAGGTGTTCGGTCGTCGACGAGCGCGGCCATCCGCGGTGGGTGGCCAACTCTGTAGGGTCCATCCGCGGCCGTCGATCAACGTCAGGGCTAGTTCGGCACGCCGTTGGTCGGCCAGCGCCTTCGCGACATGGGCGAGGTTCGGCATCGAGCTTTTCGCTTCTGATGTCACAGCGCCATTGTTGCTGGCGCGGTTGTTCGGTCCAGGCCGAACAACCATGCTCCGATACTCAGTACATGAACGAAGCGAGCGTTGCCCGGCTGACTGACCCCGCATACCGAGTTGCCGAGGCTCCCGCCGCAGATCGGGGCATTGCGTGGCTGCGTGGCTGCGTTGCCAGATTCTGTGAGGACGACGACCACCTCCGTCGGCGTGCCCTTGCCGTGGCGCAACTGGAGGGCATCGATCTCGAACGCTTGAGGGCGGGTGAGGGTGACCCGACTGAAATCCTGGCTGGGGCCTTGGGCCTGCCACGCGATATCGCACCGGATGTTGCAGCGGTCGCCGAGTGCTACCAACCTCATGCCACGATCACCGACGCCGCGGATCACGCACTGGAGCGTCTGCTGGCCTCCTGCGGCGGACAACGTGACGAGCAGACCGCTGCCCGGATAGGGCTGCTCGTCCAGGCCCACGCCGCCACCACAGCGCTCGTCGCCGGAGCCAACCCACCGGTCCCCGCGACCCGCCGGGTGGACCCATCCGGTGAGACCGTTCTCATAGATCTGACCGGATTACCTTTCGGCGCAGGAACCCACGCATGCCCCGGTCGCGCGCACGCACTCGCCTTGGGGTCCAGCCAGTTGACCTTCCACCGGCTGCACCACCACGATGCACCCCTGATCTTGCCCAACGCGTGGGACTGCGCGTCCGCGGCGGCACTGGTGCACGCCGGCTTTGCCGCCATCGGCACGACCAGCCTCGGATTGGCCGCAGCCATCGGCCTGCCTGACGCAGCGGCGGCGACGTTACGCGAAACTCTCGACCTGGCCAAAAAGCTGGCGCGGCTTCCGGTGCCAGTCACCATCGATATCGAATCCGGACTCGGTGCGAAGCCCCACGAACTCGCCGCGCAATTGTGGGAGCTGGGAGTCGCCGGAGTCAACATCGAAGACGGCCGCGGAGATCATCTTGCCGACCCGGCCGAACAGGTCAAGCTGCTACGAGCATTCAAAGACGCCGCACCAGCCCTTTTCCTCAATGCCCGGATCGACACCCACTGGCTCGGGCGCGACCACGCCTCCACCATCAACAGGGCACAGCAGTACACAGACGCCGGCGTGGACGGCGTGTTCGTCCCCGGGCTTGCCGACGACCAAGACATCGCCGCCGTAGTCGCGGCCACAGCATTGCCCCTGAACGTGCTCGCCCAAGGCGACCCGCAACGGTTGGCAAACCTAGGCGTCCGCCGGATCAGCACCGGTTCACTGCTGTTCCGCGCCGCGCTCGGGGCTGCCCTCACCACAGCAGAGTCCGTTCGGGACGGCAAACCAACACCGCAGACGCCGAGCTACAGATCAGTGGAAGCCCTCGCAGAGCACTGGAGCCACCAACAATCAGACCGGACCGAAACGTCTGACGACGCGTCCTGGTAGCCGCACATTCACCGGGACAGCAAGAACCGTGATCGTCACCTGACCGCAGGAGGAAGACAACAGACGAAGCAGCCGCCATGCAGATAGACGGTGGAACGGGCGACGGAGAACAGCTCGGCTAGCTCGGCGCTGGTGTGCTTGCCTGCACGCCAGAGGTTCGACCAGGTGGGCTTCCGCTTGAGACACATTGCGGGATTCGTGGTCCGCTCTCGGGTTGAGCCCACCGTGGCGGTTCGCTCCGCTATCGGAAATGCGGGCACTCCAGCGCTGATGCGGTGAGGTAGGCGCTGGATGTGCCAACGACGAAGGGGTTGTTCATCGGCCCATTCGGAGGAAGTGGCGAAGGGCGGCGCCGATGTCGGCGGGAGAGTCCTCCTGTAGGTAGTGGCTTCCGGTGACGGTGACCTCGTGCTGGTTCGGCCAGGTGCGGGCGAACCGGGCGGCGTGGCCTACTAACTGTGCTCCTGGGTCGGCGGCGATGAATAGCTTGGGCAGGGGGCTTTCCGACAGCCAGCGTCCGTAGGTTTCCACGATCTTGGTGACGTCTTCCGGCTCGCCCTGGATGGGTAGTTCGCGGGGGAAGATCAGCGTCGGCATACGGGAAGCCGGAGTTGGGAACGGGGCCCGGTAGGCGCCCATCTCCTCATCGCTGAGCTTGCGTAACACGCTGTTGGGCAGGACTGTCTCGATGAAGAAGTTCTCCTCCAGCGCCAGCCGCTCACCGTCGGGTGAGCGCAGCGCGCGGAACAGCTCATCGCGCCCGTCGGGGAAATCCGACCATAGTCGCGGCGCAACGATCGACTCCATGTAGGCGATCGCCTTGACCCGTTCAGGATGTCGGACGGCCCAATGAAAGCCCAGCGCCGACCCCCAATCGTGAACGACTAGGGTTACGTCGCCGGTCACGCCCACGGCCTCGAACCACGCATCCAAGTAGCGGGCATGATCGGCAAAGCGATAACCACCGTCCGGGGCAGGACCCGAGCGGCCCATGCCGACCAGGTCCGGCGCCAGACAACGCCCCAGATCGCTGACGTAGGGAATGATGTTGCGCCACAGGTAGGACGAGGTGGGGTTGCCGTGCAGGAACACCATCGGGTCGCCGTTGCCCACATCGACATAGCTCATGGCAGTGTCCAGGACGCGCACCAGCTTCCTGGGGTGGGTGTCGGAACTGCTGATCTTTCGGTCAAGCATCGCACTCCTTCCAACGAGCACACCTAGGTTCTTCCCGGCGCCGTGCAGCGGACACCGCGTCCGAGCGGATCACGCGCCGCGGCGAGGCGACGCCGTTGGCCTGTTAGCCCGGATCAGCCGTTCGTCCTCCGCCAGCGGTCCTGCCGTTCGCGCTGCCCACAGGGCGATTCGCTGTGCCAGCGCTGGGTCCTGGACCGCGTCGTGTCATAGAACAGCAGATCGCACGGCTCGCGGGCACAGTGACGCAGCCGGGACGGATCCAGACGGCCGAGCTCGGCCACGATTCGCCAGGCCAGTTCGGCCACCGCGGTGGCCGCGTGCCAGCGGACGTCCGTGCTCAGCGTGCCATCGGGGGCGACGCGCACGGTTCGGGTCGCGCTGGCCTGCCCAGCTAGCCGGTTGAGCGTTGCGATGCTGGGCGGTCGCCTGTTGCCGAGGAGAGCTTCGGTGATCGCTTGTGTCTCGGCGGCAAGTGCCCGCAGGTCATCAACCTCGTCCGTGCCGAGCTGCTGCTCAAGCCCGAGCGGCTCGAGCAGCGCCACCGCTACGGCATGGCTGTCGAACGGATTCACCGTGATCGCCGCCCGAGTATTGGGGGGCCGCCGCGGGCGCGTCGCGTTCGCCAGCACAACCAGCGTGGGCACCGGCCGGCGTTGTGGCGTCGTCGCGGTCGTCTCGGCAGACATCAACTCTCCGTTCCTTTTGTCTCTCTCGTCAACGGTCTATCATGATACTAGACCGTTGGGTAGCGGGTTCCGGCCCGCGGGTACCGCAGTCTCGTCTGGACGGCGCTCACCGTCGTCCTGCTCTTCCTGTTGGACCTGCTGCTCAACGGGTCGCACGGGGCGGTCACGCACCTGCCCGGCTGGCTTATCGCGACGCGATGACCTCGTCCTCGAGCACGACGAGCCACAACCGATCCCGCTGACTCCCGCAAAGCACTGAACGTCAGCGAGTCGCTAGCACCACCAATCGGTCCCGCATCTCCCGCGCAGCGGCGGTAGCCGCTCTGCCGAAGAGAGATTGCGTGTCCCGGTCAGCCCGTCCGCTTACGGGCGATCGTTCTAGAGGGCTTGAGTCCTTGAG
>QHCC01000199.1 GCA_003243915.1 Pseudonocardiales bacterium
CGCAAGGGCGGTCACCTGCTGCCGACGGTCGGCGGTCATGTGTACGGCGTCGATCACGGCGTGACCTTCCACGTCGAGGACAAGCTGCGCACGGTGCTGTGGCAGTGGGCGGGCAACCGCCTGCCGGCCGAGATCGTCGCCGACCTCGATTCGCTGCGGGCCCAGCTCGACCTCACGTTGGGTGAGCGGTTGCACGAACTGCTCACGACGCGCGAGGTGCGGCGCACGGTGCGTCGGGTCGAGCGCCTGCTGGCGACCGGACGCCACCCCGAACCCAGCGACGAGTGGCCGCCGGTGCCCTGGCCGCCGATGTGACGGTTCGGCCGTCGTCTCAGCCGGCAGCGCGGTCTTACTTCGCTGCGACCAACTCCTCGAGGCGTTGCAGCGTAGCGAGGATGCCCTTGCGATTGCGGCCGGGAAATCCGGACAGCCGGAGGAACAGCCGATTCTTCGCCGGCCGGGCATCCCACTGCTCGGTCACCTTGGTGCCACCGTCGACGGCCGCGAAGCTATAGCGCCAGACGTGGCCGTTGAAGTGCCGCCAGGCGATCCGCTCGCCTTCCTCGAACTCGATGACGGTGTTGGTGATCTTGTACGGTGCGCCCATCTTCATGTCCATGCCGAACTTGGCGCCCATGCTCAACCGCTCCGGGACCTCGCCGCGGTTGGCCTGGAGGGTGCCCGACCCGTCCATGACCACATGCATTGCCGGGTTCGCCACGATGTCGAACAGCTGCTGCGGGTCGGCCGCGATGACCTTGCTCTCGGTGACCAGGTAGGCACTCATGGCGCCCAGTGTGCCCGATACCGTGGCAGCCATGCGGTCCTGGCCCACGTGCGACGTCCCGCGGCTACCGGGCCGAGGCCCCGCACTGGCGCTGTTCGACACCGCGCAGGGTGAGGTACGCGTTACCGACCCCGGCCCGACGGCGGGACTCTACGTCTGTGGGATCACCCCCTATGACGCGACGCATCTGGGGCATGCGGCCACCTACCTCGCCTTCGACCTGGTGCAGCGGGTCTGGCGCGACGGCGGCCATGCCGTGCGGTACGTCCAGAACGTCACCGACGTCGACGACCCGCTGCTCGAGCGGGCGGCCCACACGGGCGAGAACTGGATGAGTCTGGCCGAGCGGGAGATCGAACTGTTCCGTGCGGACATGACCGCGCTGCGGGTGCTTGCGCCCGAGGACTACATCGGCGCCGTCGAGTCGGTGCCCGAGTTGGCCGAGGCGATCACCGCATTGCTCGCCGCGGGGGCCGCCTACCCCGTCGGCGAGGACATCTACTTCGACGTGACGAGTTCACCGCAATTCGGCTACGAGTCCGGGTACGACCGCGACACCATGCTGAGCCTGTTCGCCGAGCGGGGCGGCGACCCCGAGCACGCGGGCAAGCGCGACCCCCTGGATTCGCTGCTGTGGCGCGGCAATCGCCCTGGCGAGCCGTTCTGGGACACCGCGTTGGGCAAGGGACGCCCCGGCTGGCACATCGAGTGTTCGGTGATCGCCCTCAACCAGCTCGGTATGGGCTTCGACGTCCAAGGCGGGGGATCGGACCTGATTTTCCCGCATCACGAGCATTCCGCGGCCCACGCCGAGGCCCTCACCGGCACCGCCCCGTTCGCCAAGCACTACGTGCACGCCGGCATGATCGGGCTCGACGGCGAGAAGATGAGCAAGTCGCGCGGCAACCTGGTGCTGGTGTCCAAGCTGAGGATGGGCGGGGTCGATCCCATGGCCCTGCGGCTGGCCCTGCTCGACGGGCACTACCGCGCCGACCGGGAGTGGACGGGCGGGCGGCTGCCGAGCGCCGAGGCGCGGCTGCGGAGGTGGCGCAGCGCCGTCGACCTGCGGTCCGGCCCCCCCGCCGAGGAGTTGCTGGCCCAGGTCCGTGCTGCCCTCGCCGATGACCTGGACACTGTGAGAGCCCTCGCCGCGATCGATCGATGGGTCGAGCTGGCCGCCGGCGCTGGCGGCCACGACACGGCCGCGCCTGTGCTCGTCCGTCAGCTTGTCGACGCCCTGCTCGGCATCGACCTCTGACTGGCTCTGCTCGAGGCAAGACGGTGGCGTGACTCGAGCAGCTCAGCTGGTCAGCCGTGGGCGCCAGGCCCG
>QHCC01000200.1:0-187 GCA_003243915.1 Pseudonocardiales bacterium
GCCCGCCCCCGCCGGGCCGCCCACACCCGCCGGCCCGCCCACACCCGCCGGTCCGCCCGCACTGCCTGGGCCCGCCGGTGGCACGGCGTCCGGCGCCGCCCCGAAGCGGCTGTCGAGCAGCGCATCGACCTCCGCGCGGGTCCGCGGATCATCGGGTCCCCACTCGGCGAGCACCGACATGACGTCG
>QHCC01000200.1:238-4348 GCA_003243915.1 Pseudonocardiales bacterium
GTCTCCAGCCGGTAGCCCGAGCCCATCTCCTCGCGCTCGCCCACGACGACATCGAGCTCCGAAGCATCAGCGAGCAGCTCAAGGGCCATATCGACGTCGCCTCGGCGCAGCGCCACCCAGAGCCCGGCCGGTAGCGACTGGCTATCGGCGCCCGCCTCAGCGAAAGTCATCTCGAGCGCAGCATCGGCGCGGGACGCACGAGCCTCACGCCCCTGCACGATCAGCGCGAGCGCACTCACTGCAGCTCTGGCGCGGGCGAGGCGCACGTCGAACTCCTGTAGCAGTTCGCGGCGCTGGTCTTCCTTGCTGCTCGGAGCCATGGCAACCAGTTTGCCGCCGCGGACGTCGGAGTCGCCGCATTTGCCGTGGCAAGGTTGCCGTAAGGCGAGTGTTCACGAATGGGTCATTTCATGCTTGGGTGGACGTCAAGGCGCCGGAGCACGCTCGGACCGACGCCATTCGACCCGGGGGAGACCACGATGGGCATCCGAGGACGCCGGCAGCGCGCCGCATTGGCAGCATCCATCACCGGGCTGGGGGTCCTGGTCGGCAGCGCTACGGCAGCTGCTCAACCGACTTCGCACCACACCTCGCCGGCGGTGAGCGGATGCCATCTCGCCAATGGCATCAAACACGTGATCCAGCTGCAGTTCGACAACGTGGACCTGTTGCGCGCCAACCCGAACGTGCCCAGCGACGTGGAGCAGATGCCGCATCTGTTCGACTTCCTCCGGTCCAACGGCACCGTGCTGACGAACACCCACGACGTGCTCGTCCACACGGCGACGAACTTCATGTCGAACCAGACCGGCTTGTATCCCGACCGGCACGCTGTCACCCAGTCGAACAGCTTCCAGTACTACGACCCGGCTGGGAGCACTCACCCCGGCGTCTCCTTCGCCTACTGGACGGACCCGATCTTCGACCCGACCGGCCATCCCGCCGACACCAACTACAACCTGAACTACGCGGCCAACCGCGCGGCAGTGCCCACCGGAACGAACGTCAACGTGCCCGCGCCATGGGTGCCCTACACCCGCGCGGGCTGCAACGTCGGCGACGTCGGCATGTCCAACACGGTGCTCGAGAACATCGCGACCGACATCCCGACGGTCTTTGGACAGGGCTCGCCGGAGCAGGCCGAGGCCACGGCCAACCCGACCAAGGCCACGGCTGATTTCGTCGGCTTCGCGGTGCATTGCGCCAAGACCTCCGCGACGTGCGCAAACGGGAAGGCCGACACGCTTCCCGACGAGCCGGGCGGTTACCCGGGCCACCAAGCGCTGTTCGGCAACGCCGAGATCCAGCCCGCGGTGAGCCCGGGCGCACCGATCCAGGCCCTGGACGGCACTGCGATCACCGACGGCAAGGGCAACGCCGGCTTCCCGGGCTTCGACTCCCTGACACCGAACAACTCACTCGGCTACGCCGCGCAGCTGCTCGAGCACGGCGTGCAGGTCGCCAACGTCTACGTGTCCGACGTACACACCGACCACACGGCGGCGAACACCGGCGATCTCGGCCCCGGCGAGCAGACCTACGAGCAGCAGCTACACGACTATGACGCCGCGTTCAGTCAGTTCCTCACCCGGCTGGCGCACGACGGCATCACGCCGGCGAACACGCTGTTCGCGGTGACGACCGACGAGGGCGACCACTTCTCCGGCAGCCAGCCGACGCCGGCCGGCTGCACCGGGGCACCGGGGCACTACTGCAGCTACACCACCAAGTCCGAAGTGAACGTCAACCTGCCGGGCCTGCTGGCGACGCAGAAGCACAACACCACCCCGTTCGCGATGCACAGCGACCCGGCACCGGCCCTGTGGCTCACCGGCAACCCGGCGCGCACGGCACCTGCCGTGCGGCAGCTCGAACGCGACTTGGGCAGCCTGTCGATCACCAACCCGCTGACGGGCGCGACGGACAAGGTCGCCTACCAGCTGGCCGACCCCGTCGAGGAGAAGATCCTGCACTTCATCAGTGCGGACCCGGCTCGAACGCCGACGCTGACCGCGTTCTCCGGCGAGGACGAATACGTCACGTCCGGTGCGCCCGACTGCACCAGGCCGTGCGTCTACACCACGGCGCGGTTCGCGTACAACCACGGCGGCATCTGGCCGGATATGCATGGCATCTGGTCGGCCTATGCCGGACCGGGCGTTCGCGCGCGGGGCACCGACTCCTCGACGTGGGCCGATCAGACCGATATGCGCCCGACGATCCTCGCGCTGACTGGTCTGCATGACGACTACGCGGTCGACGGCCGGGTGCTCGTCGAGGGGCTGTCCCCGAACGCCCTGCCCAGGGCGCTGCGCGAACACCGCAGCGATGTGCTGGCACTGGGCCAGGTGTACAAGCAGATCCTGGCGGCCACTGGGCAGTTCGCCCAGGACACACTGAAGGCATCCACCCGTGCCCTGACGAGCGACTCCGCGAATGACCGCACCTACCGGCTGCTGGAGTCGGCGCTGAGCGCGCTGGGGCAATGGCGTGACAGGCTGGCCAGCCAGATCGGCGACCAACTGCTCGGTGCTGCCTTCCACGACCGATCGGTCGATCCGCATCGCAGCCTCGCCCTGGTCTGGGAGGCCAAGCTGCTCTTGGCGGCCGCGCACGCGCTGGCCCATTAGCCAGGCGGTGTGCGCCCCGCGCACGGTCAGCTGTCAGCCTCGCTGAGGCCTCAGCCAACTCTGTCATCGGCCTCCAGGCCGTTGATGATCGTGGTGCCGATGTCGGTCAGCTGGCGGATCTGCTCCGGGCTGAGCTGGTCGATTACGTGCTTGCGCACGACGGCGACGTGACTCGGCGCGGCGGCAGCGAGCACGGCGAAGCCGTGGTCGGTCAGGTGGGCGAGCTGACCGCGCCGGTCGGTGGGGCAGTCGGCGCGCTCTACCCAACCGCGCTCCTCGAGGCGGTCGATGGCGTGGGACAGGCGGCTGCGGGAGGACCGGGTGCGCACGGCGAGTTCGCTCATCCGCATGCTGTGCCCGTCGGTCTCGGAGAGCCGGACCAGAATCTCGTAGTAGGCGTGCGGCATACCTGAGTCCTGCTGCATCTGCCGATCGAGGGCGTCGAAGAACAGCAGGGTGGCCTCGAGATAGGCCCGCCAGGCCCGCTGCTCGTCCTCGTCGAGCCACCGGGTGCCAGCGATGGGCACGGAAGCGGTCATGCGCTGAGAGTAGGGGATTATGGTCGCGTCACAACAATTGAACTCTCAACATAATTGACCTAGCATGGAGTTCTCTCAACGAGGAGCACCATGGCCATTCACCGCCTGAATCACGCGGTCCTCTACGTCCGAAATGTCACGCGCAGTGCCGCCTTCTACCGCGACGTGCTCGGCTTCGAACCCATCGACGGCATGGGCGACACACCCGGCGCGGCATTCCTGCGCGCGCCCGCCTCGACGAACGACCACGACCTAGGGCTGTTCGAGATGGGCGCGGATGCCGCTGCCAGCGGCGCCGGACGCACGAGTGTCGGCCTGTACCACCTGGCGTGGGAGGTCGACACACTGCGCGATCTGCAGAATCTGGCCGGCGCGCTCACCGAGGCCGGGGCGCTCACCGGTGCATCGGATCACAGCACCACCAAGTCGCTCTACGGCCGCGACCCGGACGGCCTGGCCTTCGAGATCGCGTGGATCGTGCCGGCGGACCGTCTCGACGCCGCCGCACGCGCGGGACGCACGAGCATCCGGCCACTCGACCTGCCAGCGGAGATCGCCCGCTACGGATCCGATACGCCCGGCGGCGTCGGCGTCAGCCGGATCGCGTCCCCGGCCGGCTAGCGGGCCAGGATGCGCCGGGTTAGGGGCGGTACCTGGCTGGGTATCTAACGGCGAGCACACCCTGTCACCCTCCAGGAGGACTCAATGCTCGGCCTGATAATCACCCTGTTGGTCGTCGGTCTCATTGCCGGCGCGCTCGCCCGTTTGCTCGTGCCCGGTCGTGACCCGATGGGCATCGGCGCCACGATCGTGCTCGGTATCGTCGGTTCGTTCGTCGGCGGATTCCTCGGTTACGTCTTGTTCCACCACGACGCGAAGCAGGGCGCCCTGCAGCCGTCGGGCATCATCGGCTCGGTCATCGGCGCCATCCTCGTGCTGCT
>QHCC01000201.1 GCA_003243915.1 Pseudonocardiales bacterium
TCCGAACTCGCCCAGCTCCGAAACGGTGATGACGCTCGCCCTTCAACGATGGCCCGGCCGCAGCGCCGGTGCGCCGCAATGGTCGCGCAGCGTGCACAAGCCGCTGCGATACGTTCTACCGGTCCGGGTGACACGACGACGAGAGGACACGCGGCGATGGCTGTCAACGCCTACATCCTGATCCAGACCGAGGTCGGCAAGGCAGCTGCGGTCGCCCGCGAAATCGGCGCTCTTGAGGGCGTCATGAGCGCTGAGGACGTCACCGGACCCTACGACGTGATCGTGCGCGCGGAGGCACCGACGATGGACGAACTGGGCAAGCTGGTGGTGGCCAAGGTGCAGGCGGTCGACGGGATCACCCGCACGTTGACCTGCCCCGTCGTGCATCTCTAGTGTCCCGCGAGGGAACTAGTGGTCTGTGAGCCCACCTATCGATCCGGTTCGTCGCCGCGCGGCTGTCATCGCCACGGCGGTGACGCTGCCCCTCGTAGTGATCCTCGCGCTGCTGCTCGGTCACGCCAACCGGCACCCCAAGGCCACCGCCCGAGCCGGTACCGGCCAGCCGAGCGTGCTGGCGCCGATCTCGGTAGCTGCCCCGCCCACTGACCCGGCGGCGGTCGCACCGTGCACGAAGCTGCTGGCCGCACTTCCCGTCCAACTCGGCGAGCTGGCTCCGCGGATCGTGCACCCCACCCCCGACTCTCCGTTCGTGGTTGCGTGGGGAAATCCCGCGGTGGTGCTGCGTTGCGGGGTTGGGCGCCCGAGCGCGTTGCGGCCCGCCAGTGCCGACCTGGACATCGGCGTCGACGGGGTCTACTGGCTGCCGGTCCCGCGGGAGCAGGGCACTGTGTGGACCACCGTCGATCGGGCGGTGTACGTCGAGCTCACCGTGCCGAAGGCCTACCCGCAGCCACCCTTGGGCCCGATATCCGACGCCGTCGCGAAGGTAGCGCCCCCCGTGTGCGTGGTCGATCCCAAGCAGAGCGACACCACCAGGCTCTGCACCCATCGCAAGTAGCGCATGCCGAGCGCAACACCGTCCGCTAGGGGCGTGGCTGCCGCGACTGTATGGTCTTTTTTTGGTGCCAGGTGAACCACACCCAGGTCAGGCCCGTGAGGACAGCTATGAACCGATACTCCTTTGCTGCCGCAGCCGCAGCCCTGTCCATCCTGCTGGCCTCCTGTTCGTCGTCGAAATCGGACAAGAAGACCTCGGCACCCCCCGCGGGCAGCACGTCGTCCGCAGCCGGATCGTCCGCAGCCGGCTCGTCCGCAGCCGGCTCGAGCGCGCCGGCATCCAGCGGCATCACCATCAAGGACTTCGGGTTCTCCGGGACGCTGACGGTCAAGCCAGGCGAGAAGGTGACGGTGACGAACAAGGACTCGACGGTGCACACCCTCACCGACGAAGGGGGCATGTTCGACACCGGCGACATCGAGGGCAACGCCACCGGCTCGTTCACGGCGCCCACCGCACCGGGTACCTACAAGATCAAGTGCAGGCACCACCCCGACATGCACGGCACCCTCGTCGTCAAGGGCTGACCCACGCGCGGATCGAGACGGGGATCGCGTTTACCGCACCGCGGTCCCTGGCCCTCCGCTACCACGGAACGCGGGCGGATCGCTGCCGAAATCAGTCGTGGAGGTCCACGCGGGCACCTGATCGCCCACCTGGCCCGGCGGCGCAATCACATGCACGGGGTGCGCCGCCCCGGGCAGGGTCACGAGGTGCTCCTTCGGACGATCCTCGTGGGCTGCTTGCCACGGCGCGATTCCGGCTCCGGTCGGCGAGCGGGCGGTCTGCGCCAGCGACAGCCGCACCACGTCCGCGCCCCAAGCCGCCAGCGTCCGGGTGGCCACGGGACCTGCGATCACCCGGGTGAGGTCCACGACGCGCGCGAGTCCGACTGGGCGGGCACCCGTTCGGGCGCTGCCGTTGCGCTAGTCCTGGACGAGGCCGCGCCGCGCGGCCCGGTCGGCGGCGCGGCCGAAGGCACTGACCAGACCCTGGACGGCGAGCGGGCGCAGCCGGGCGAGCATCGCGACGACCTGTTCGTGGTCGATCTCGCCGCGCTGGTAGGGGCCCCAGACCGCGTCCACGAAGACTTCGGTCAGGCCGTTGGCGACCGCGGTGGCGTGCTCGTCGATGATCCGCGCGGAGTCGTGCAGCACACGCGTGGGCACCGGCAACTTCAGCAGTTCCACGGCATGACCCAACGCCGCGGGCGAGGCGCGGAAGGCCGCGTCACCGACCGGCTCCAGCGCGCCGACCTGCACGAGGTAGCCGATCTCCTCGTCGGTGAGGCTGCGGCCGGCCCGCCGTTCCAGGGCGGCCCGGTCGAGCTCTTCTGTCTGCTCCGGTAACCACGGCGCGAGGACCGCGGCGTGCACGGCGTACTCGGCCGGGCTGGCGTCGATGGCGATCCGGGCGAGCACCCGCTCGATTGCGGCCAAGGTGTAGCCGTGCTCCTGCAACGTGCGGATGAGGTCGAGCCGCATCCGGTGCCGGGCGTTGTAGTACGCCACGCGGCCGCGCCGCTGCGGCGCCGGGAGCAACCCCTCAGTTGCGTAGAAGCGGACCGTGCGTACCGTCATCCCGGTTCGCGCCGCGAGCTCGTCGATGGTGAACTCGTCGACGGCAGATGACATCGCGGTCACCGGAAGCGCCATACCGCGAGCGTAGACCACGACACATTCACTGGCACTTGACAACTGTGACAGTAATACTGGCAGTAACCACTCCGAGGATCTCGTCGAGGACGGTATGACATGACCGAGCGACACGCGTGGAGCGACAGATGAGCACTGAAGCCTTCGTCTATGACGCCATCCGGACTCCCCGCGGGCGCGGGAAGGCCAACGGCTCGCTGCACGCCACGAAACCGGTATCGCTCGTCGTCGGCCTGCTCGACGAACTGCGCAAGCGCAACCCCGGCCTCGACCCGGCCCAGGTGGAGGACATCATCCTGGGCTGCGTCTCGCCGGTCGGCGAGCAGGGCGCCGACATCGCGCGTACCGCGGCGATCGCGGCCGGTTACGAGACTTCCGGGGCGGGTTTCCAGCTCAACCGGTTCTGCGCCTCGGGGCTGGAAGCGGTCAACATCGCCGCGCAGAAGGTGCGTTCGGGCTGGGAGGACCTCCTGCTCGCCGGCGGCGTCGAGTCGATGTCACGCGTGCCGATGGGTTCCGACGGTGGGCCGATGGCGATGGACCCGGAGACGGCGTACGCGACCAGCTTCGTGCCTCAGGGCATCGGCGCGGACCTGATCGCCACCATGGAGGGCTTCAGCCGCGACGACGTCGACCTGTTCGCCGTCGAATCGCAGACCCGCGCCGGAAAGGCTCTTGCCGACGGAGCGTTCAGCCGCTCGGTGGTCCCGGTAGTCGACCTCAACGGCCACGTCGTCCTCGATCACGACGAGTTCCCCCGCCCGGGTACCACCCCCGAGGCCCTGGCCGCGCTCCAGCCGTCCTTCGCGGCAATGGGCGAGATGGGCGGCTTCGATGCCGTGGCGCTACAGAAGTACCACTGGGTCGAGAAGATCAACCACGTGCACACGCCGGGTAACTCCAGCGGCATCGTCGACGGCGCGGCGCTCATGCTCATCGGCAGCGAGCAGGCCGGCGCGAACCTGGGCCTGACTCCGCGCGCCCGGGTTCTCGCGACGGGCGTCGTAGGCACCGAGCCGACGATCATGCTGACCGGCCCGGCGCCGTCCGCGCAGAAGGCGCTGGCCAAGGCCGGCATGACCGCCGACCAGATCGACCTGTTCGAGGTCAACGAGGCCTTCGCCGCCGTCGTGCTCAAGTTCATGCGCGACATGGACGTCCCGCACGAGAAGGTGAACGTCAACGGCGGTGCGATCGCCCTGGGCCACCCGCTCGGTGCCACCGGCGCGATGATCCTCGGCACGCTGATCGACGAACTCGAGCGGCGTGACCAGCGCTTCGGCCTGGCCACTCTCTGCGTCGGCGGAGGCATGGGTGTCGCCACGATCATCGAGCGCCTCTAACCCAGCAACCCTGATCCGGGAGCACAGTCAATGACCGAGCAGAACACGATCCACTGGGACCAGGACGCGGACGGCATCCTCACGCTGACCCTCGACGACCCGACCCAGCGCGCCAACACGATGAACGCCGCCTTCGGCCAATCGATGCTCGCCGCGGTCGAGCGGATCTACGCCGACAAGGACTCGATCACCGGCGTCATCATCACCTCGGCGAAGGACACCTTCTTCGCCGGCGGTGACCTGCGCCTGCTGAGTCAGGTCACCGATGACAACGCGGCCGAGTTCGGCGCCGGCGTCACGTCGATCAAGCACAGCCTGCGCAGGCTGGAGACGCTCGGCAGGCCGGTGGTCGCGGCGCTGAACGGCGCCGCGCTCGGTGGCGGCCTGGAGATCGCCCTGGCCTGTCACCACCGCATCGCGCTCGACCACCCGAAGGCACAGTTCGGCCTGCCCGAGGTCACCCTCGGCCTGCTGCCCGGCGGTGGCGGCGTCACCCGGATCACCCGCTTGCTCGGCATCGCGGACGGGCTGATGAAGGTGCTGCTGCAGGGCACCCGCTACAAGCCTGCCCAGGCCGTCGACGTCGGCATCGTCGACGAACTCGCGGCAACCCCCGACGAGATGCTCGACAAGGCACGAGCGTGGATCAAGGCGAACCCGAATGCCGCGCAGCCGTGGGACGCCAAGGGCTACCGGATGCCCGGCGGGGTCCCGTCCAACCCGAAGCTGGCGGCGATGCTGCCGGCCTTCCCGGCCAACCTGCGCAAACAGCTCAGGGGCGCCCCGATGCCGGCGCCGCACCACATCATGTGCGCCGTCGTCGAGGGGGCGACAGTCGACATCGACACCGCCTTGACGATCGAGGGCCGCTACTTCGTCGACCTCGCGCGGGGCCAGGTTGCCAAGAACATGATCCAAGCGTTCTGGTTCGACCTGAACTCGATCAACGCCGGCGGGTCGCGGCCGGAGGGCTATGAGCCGCGGCCGGTCAAGAGGGTCGCGATTCTCGGCGCCGGCATGATGGGCGCAGGCATCGCCTACGTCAGCGCCCGCAACGGTATCGACGTCGTGCTCAAGGACGTCTCCGTCGAGGCGGCCGAGAAGGGCAAGGACTACTCGCGCACACTGATGGACAAGGCCATTTCGCGCGGCAAGTCCACCGAGGCCAAGCGCGACGAGGTACTGGCCCGGATCACGCCCACGGCCGACTACGCCGACCTGTCCGGCTGCGACCTGATCGTGGAAGCCGTGTTCGAGAAGGTGTCGCTCAAGCACGAGGTGTTCGCCCAGGCCGAGCCCGTCGTCGCGCCCGACGCCCTGCTCGGCTCGAACACGTCCACCCTGCCGATCACCGGGCTGGCCGAAGGGGTGCAGCGAAAGGCCGACTTCATCGGCCTGCACTTCTTCTCCCCCGTCGACAAGATGCCGCTGCTGGAGATCATCCGTGGTGAGCAGACCTCCGACGCGGCGCTGGCGCGCGCACTGGACTACGCGACGCAGATCAAGAAGACACCGATCGTCGTCAACGACAGCCGCGGGTTCTTCACCAGCCGCGTCATCGGGACATTCGTCAACGAGGCGCTGGCCATGCTGGCCGAGGGCATCCACCCCGCCACGGTCGAGCAGGCCACCACGCAGGCCGGCTACCCCGTCGGTGCGCTGCAGTTGGCCGACGAGCTGAACATGGAGCTGTTCCTCAAGATCCGCAACGAGACCCGCAACGCCATCTCGGCCGCCGGTGGCACGTACCCGCGGCACCCCGCCGAGGACGTCGTGGAGAAGATGGTCGAACTCGGCCGCCCGGGCCGGCTGCGGGGAGCCGGGTTCTTCGACTACGACGGGAACGGCAAGCGCACGGGCCTCTGGGCGGGGCTGGCCGAGCTGTTCCCGGTCACGGGCAACCCTGCCGACGTGGACCTGCGCGAGCTCGAGGAGCGGATGCTGATCGTCGAGGCCGTCGAGGCCGCCCGGTGCGTCGAGGAGGGCGTCATCGTGCAGAGCGCGGACGCCAACATCGGCTCGATCATGGGCATCGGCTACCCGCCGTGGACCGGTGGCGTGCTGCAGTACATCAACGGTTATCAGGGCGGTGTCGCCGGTTTCGTCGAGCATGCCGATCAGTTGGCCGAACGGTACGGCGACCGGTTCGCGCCGAACCCGCTGCTGCGCAAGAAGGCCGAGAACGGCGAGAACTTCTAGCAAGCTGACCCTGGGGAGACGACTTCCGCCATGCCTGCGCCGCTCGCGGGAGTCCGCGTCATCGAATTGCCGGCCATCGGGCCGGTGCCGTTCCTGGGCATGCTGCTGAGCGACCTGGGCGCCGAGGTCGTGCGCGTCGACAGGCTGCCGGGCCAGGGCGGCATGTTCGCCGGCCTGCCGGCAGGTCCGTTGGGGCGGGGGCGGCGCTCCATCTGTCTGGATCTGCGCAGCTCAGGTGCCGCGGAGGTCGTGTTGCGGCTGGCCGAGCGCTCGGACGCACTGATCGAAGGGTTCCGCCCCGGTGTGGCCGAACGGCTCGGGATCGGGCCAGACACCATGCTCGCCCGCAACCCCGGGCTGGTGTACGGGCGGATGACCGGGTGGGGCCAGCACGGCCCGCTGGCCGGCACCGCGGGTCACGACATCACCTACCTGGCGATCTCCGGCGTGCTGCACGGCATCGGCGCGGCCGACGGCCCGCCGCTCCCCCCGGTCAACTACGTCGCCGACTTCGGAGGTGGGGCGATGTTCCTCTCGACCGGCCTGCTGGCGGCGCTGCTGCACGCCCGCGCGACCGGCGAGGGCCAGGTCGTAGACGCCGCGATGACCGAGGGTGCGGCCTACCTGAGTTCGATGACCCGCACGTTCCAGGCGGCCGGGGGCTGGCAGGACGAACGCGGCGCGAACATGCTCGACGGCGGGGCTCCGAACTACCGCTGCTACGAATGCTCGGACGGCCGCTACGTCGCGGTGGGCGCCCTGGAACCGCAGTTCTGGGCCGCGCTGCTCGGCGCCCTCGGGCTGGACGAGGCCACCACCCCGTCGCCCTACGACCCGGCGCAGTGGGACGCCTGCGCACGACTGCTCGCGGCCACGTTCAAGACGAAGTCACGCGACGCGTGGGCTGCGACCTTCGAGTCGCTGGACGCGTGCGTCGCTCCCGTGCTGTCCCTGGCCGAAGCACCGGCACACCCGCACAACGCGTCCCGCGGGTCGTTCACCCAGGTCGGTGACGCGACGCTGGCCGCGCCGGCCCCGCGGTTCTCGGCCACCCCGGCGACTGCGGGATCGCTGAGCGTCGTCGGCGCCGACAGCACCGACGTGTTGGCCGAGCTGGGCTACACCGCGGCCGAGGTGGCCGAACTGCGCTCGGCCGGCGCGATCGCATAGTCACCAGCGCCTATCGTTGTCCGGTGGCCGAGTCCGGGTACAGCCAGTCAGGCGAGCCGGCCGGGCTCGACCCGGCCGAGCTGGCGCTGTGCCTGCGCGTGCTTGCCCTCGCCGAGGAACTGCCGCCCGAACACCCCGACGCGGTGGCGATCCGGCGCGCGACCGGCCGGATCTTCAAGATGGTCAAGCAGGCCCGCCGTAGCGCCCGGCGCGATGCCGTCGCCGCGGCCGACCGCGCCGTCGTCGCCGCGACCGCCACCGGCTCGTCTCAACGGGTCGACGACGAGACCGCGGGCATCGCGCTCGCATCCACCGTGACCGGCACGCTCGCGGGTACCTTCGTCCGTCCTCGCCCGTGCTACATCTGCAAGCGGGACTACACCGAGGTCGACGCGTTCTACCACCAGCTCTGTCCGGCGTGCGCCGCGATCAACCGCGGCCGCCGCGACGCGCGCACCGAGCTGACGGGACGGCGGGCGCTGCTCACCGGCGGGCGGGCGAAGATCGGCATGTACATCGGGCTACGGCTGCTGCGCGACGGCGCCCACACCACGATCACGACCCGCTTCCCCAACGATGCCGTGCGCAGGTTCACGGCGCTGCCCGACAGTGCGGACTGGCTACACCGGCTGCGCGTCGTCGGTGTCGATCTGCGCGACCCGGCCCAGGTCATCGCGCTGGCCGACGCGGTGGCCGCGGCGGGGCCGCTCGACATCCTGATCAACAATGCCGCCCAGACGGTGCGGCGCTCGCCCGGTGCATACGCGCCGCTGGCCGCGGCGGAGTCCGAGCCGCTGCCCTACGGGCCGCTCCCGGAGCTGTTGACCTTCGACCACATCTCCGACGCGCACCCGACGTCGCTGGCCGGATCACTGTCCGAGCACCCGACGCCACACCTGCCCGCCACCCTGGACGGCAGGGAGATCTCGCGCCTGGCCCTGGTCGCCGGATCGGCCTCACCGGACCGCATCGCACAGTCCACGGCCATCGACGCCGGCGGCCTGGTACCTGATCTGCACTCGAGCAACAGCTGGACGCAGCGCGTTCACGAGGTGGACGCGTTGGAGCTGCTCGAGGTGCAGTTGTGCAACACGACCGCGCCGTTCATCCTCGTCAGCCGGCTGCGCGCCGCCATGGCCGCCAGCCCGGCACGTCGCAAGTACATCGTCAACGTGTCGGCGATGGAAGGGGTGTTCAGCCGCGGGTACAAGGGCCCGGGGCACCCGCACACGAACATGGCCAAGGCCGCGCTGAACATGCTGACCCGCACCAGCGCCGCCGAGTTGCTCACCGACGGCATCCTGATGACCGCGGTGGACACCGGGTGGATCACTGACGAGCGACCGCACTATACGAAGACCCGCCTGGCCGACGAGGGCTTCCACGCCCCGCTCGATCTGGTCGACGGCGCGGCGCGGGTGTACGACCCGATCGTGCAGGGCGAGTCCGGCGTCGATCTTTACGGCTGCCTGCTCAAGGACTACGCCCGAGCCGACTGGTGACGCCGGCGGACGACCTGGCGGGCCGCCCGCGCGGTGCATCCGCAGACCACGCGGGTCAGAACACGCCCTTGTCGGGATCGCCCACCGTCAGCGGCTCTGCGGGCATGATATTCGGCGGCGCGGCCAGCAGCGTGCCTGCGGCGGTGAGTGCCGCCGCGACGTGGGATGAGCCCAGATGTGCATCGAGGTCGCCCTGGCTGCCCCACTTCTCGACAGTGAAGAAGAGGTTGGGGTCCGGCAGGCCGCGGTGCAGGCTGTAGTGCAGGCAGCCCGGCTCGGCGTGTGACGCTTCGACGAGGTCGCGCAGCGCCCGCTCGACCTCGGCAGACGATCCTGGCTTGGCAATGATCACCGCTACGGTGCTGACTTCGGTCATCGGGGCTCCTGGGTTGTCATCGGCCGGCTCACGTCGATCATGCCCGACGACCGTGCTCACGTGCACGGGCCGGGCACCCGGCCCGGCAGGGCGTCCTGAATGATCGCGACGTCGTCCTTGTCACGACGCTGCGCGGCGCAGGGCCGAGGCGATCAGCCGGTCCACCAGGGCCGGGTAGCCCACGCCGGAGGCCTCCCACATTCGCGGAAACATCGAGATCGGCGTGAAGCCGGGCATGGTGTTGACTTCGTTCACCACGAGGCCGCCGTCGGGTGTCACGAAGAAGTCGACCCGCGCCAGCCCCGCGCAGCCCAGTGCGGTGAACGCCCGGCAGGCCGCCTCCTGCAGGCGCGCGGTGAGTTCGGCCGGCAGGTCGGCCGGCACGTCGAACTCGCAGGCATCGTCGATGTACTTGGCCTCGAAGTCGTACCAGTCGTGCCCGCGTACCAGCCTGATCTCGGCGGGGACGCTGGCGACCGGCCGGCCGTCCTCGTCTTCGAGCACGCCGCACTCGATCTCGCGACCTGCGACGCCGGCTTCCACGAGTGCCTTGTTGTCGTGCTCGAACGCCGTCGTCAGGGCGTCGGGCAGCTCGGCCCAGTCGGTGACCTTCGTGATGCCGATGCTCGAGCCGGCGCGGGCCGGCTTGACGAATACCGGCAGGGCGAGGTGGGCGAGATCGACGGCCGAGACGGTATCGCCCCGCTTGATCACCGCGTACGAGCCGACCGGCAACCCCTCGGCGTGCAGCAGCTTCTTCGTGAACTCCTTGTCCATCGCCGCCGCGCTGGCGAACACCCCTGCGCCGACGTAGGCGACGCCGGCCATCTCGAACAGCCCCTGGATGGTGCCGTCCTCGCCGAAGCGCCCGTGCAGGACCGGGAACACCACGTCGACAGAACCCAGCAGCTGCACCCCCGCACCCGGTTCCCATGCGACCAGGCCGGATGAGGTCGGATCACCGGGCAGGACGACCGCCGTGCCCTTCTCGACCTCGGGCAGGCTATGGCCGGTGATCTGCAGGGCGCCCGGGTCGGCGTCGGTCAGCACCCAGGCACCGGCCGGCGTGATGCCGATCGGGATGACCTCGTAGCGCCCGGGGTCAAGAGCAGCGAGCACGCTGGCGGCAGAGAGGACGGAGATGCCGTGCTCGCTGCTGCGGCCGCCGTAGACCACGGCAACCCTGATGCGCCTCACGGGTGCCGACCCTACCGAGACGGTTGGCGCTCGCTGCGGACCGATCGCGACATGAGTTGTTCGAGCATGACGGGCGGCGTCAGGCCGCGAAAGCACACCGCCTCGACCGCCTGGGTGATCGGGGTGTCGACGCCGTGGTGCTGAGCCAGTTCCAGCACCGACCGGCACGACTGGACGCCCTCGGCCACCTGGCCGTGGGTCGCCTCCTGCGCCTGGTCGAGCGACTCGCCGCGACCGAGCCGTTCGCCGAAGCTGCGGTTGCGCGACAGCGCGGACGAGCAGGTCGCGACCAGATCGCCCAGCCCGGCCAGGCCGGCGAATGTCATCGGATCGGCGCCCAGCTTGGCACCCAGCCGCGCGGTCTCGGCCAGTCCCCGCGTGATGATCGAGGCCAGCGTGTTGTCACCGAAGCCCATGCCCTGGGCGATCCCGCAGGCCAGCGCGATGACGTTCTTGACCGCGCCGCCGAGCTCGCAGCCGATGACGTCGGTGTTGGTGTAGGGCCGAAAGTACGGCGCCGTGCATGCGGTCTGCACGGCCACCGCGCAGGCCTCGTCGATGCAGGCGACCACCGTCGCGGTCGGCTGCTCCTGCGCGATCTCGCGGGCCAGGTTCGGACCGGACACGACGGCGATCCGCTCGGGCGCGGCCCCGGCGACCTCGGCGATCACCTCGCTCATCCGCTTGGTGGTGCCCAGCTCGACGCCCTTCATCAGGCTCACCAGCGTCGCCCCGCCCGGCAGCGACGGCGCCCAGTGGGCCAGGTTGACGCGCAAGGTCTGTGCCGGGATGGCGAAGGCGACGAGTTCGGCGCCGCGCAGAGCGGCGGCGGGATCGTGGGTCGCGTAGAGCGATTCGGGCAGGGTGATGCCCGGCAGGTAGTCGCCGTTCTGGTGCGCCAGGTTGATCTGCTGGGCCAGCTCAGGGCGGCGCGCCCACAGGGTGACGTCGCTGCCGGCGTCGCAGAGCACCTTCGCGAACGCGGTTCCCCACGTGCCCGCTCCCAGAACCGCCACCTTGAGCATCACGCCGCGCCCTTCGACGGCTGCTGCCCGTGGGGCCAGCGGTACAGCTCGCCCCGCGGGCCGGGCAGGCCACGCAGCTCGGCGACGTCGCCGCGCAAGCGATACATCAGCGCTTCGGTGACCTCCCGCAGGACCGCCCCGGTGAGCTCCTTGTCGCGGTACCCCGACAGGTCGATGGGGACCCCGATCGACAGGGTGTGCCGCGGGCGGGGTACGAGCCGGACCCGCCTGCGGTACAGGTCGATCGATTCCTGAACGCCCCACTGCGCGACGGGGATCACCGGCACCTCCGGCGCCAGCAGCGCCAGGCGGGCCGCTCCGGTCTTGCCGGCCATCGGCCAGCCGTCCGGGTCGCGGGTGACGGTTCCCTCGGGATGCAGCACGATCAGGCGCCCGTGCGCGAGTGCGTCGACGGCGGCGGCGAGCGACTGCATTGCCTCCATCGAGCCCCGCTTGACCGGGATGTGACCCATCCCGCGCATCGCCGCGCCGACGACGGGGACCTGGAAGATCGAATCCTTGGCCAGGAATCGGGGAGTGCGCGCTGCGTCGATGACCATCTTCGAGACCAGGACCGGGTCGACGTGCGAGACGTGGTTGACCACGATGATGGCCGGCCCGGTCGCGGGCATCCGCTCGAGATGGCGGTAACGGGTCTTGACCAGCACCGAGGACGGCCCGTACAGAACCAGCCACACGGTGCGCCAGGCAGCGCCCAGCTTCTCGCCGTGACCCGGTCTGCGCAGTTTCTCCAGCCGTGGCACTGACACTCCCCTCGTGTCCTGTGGTTCACCGATCCGCGTGCAGTCTGCCGTATCCCCGCTCGGGCGGCGCGGACCGCTTCCTACACTTGGCCCGGTGCGGTGGACCGTTCTGATCCCGGCAAAGTCGCTTCCCGAAGCCAAGTCCCGGTTGCTCGGCGCCACCGGCGACCCCGCCGCCCACGCCCGGCTGGTGCTCGCGATTCGCACGGACACCATCGCGGCCGCCCGCGCGGCCGCCGGCGTGGCCCGCGTCGTGGTCGTCACCGATCGGGCTGCGGCGTCCGAGAGCGACGCGATCTTCGTACAGTCCCGCCCGGGGCTCAACGCCGCGCTGCGCGAGGGCGCCGCCCACGCCGCGTCCCGCTGGCCCGACGACGGCGTGGCCGCTCTGGTCGGCGACCTGCCAGCGCTTCGCCCGGACGAGCTGAGCACCGCGCTCGCCCTCGCCGCCGGGCACCCACGGGCCTACGTCGCCGACGCGCAGGGGGCGGGCACCACCATGCTCACAGCGGGCTGCGGTGCACCGCTTCGGCCCGCGTTCGGCGCCGGATCGGCGGCCCGCCATGCCGTCTGGGCCGTTGCGCTGCCGGCCGGGGCAGGCCTGCGCGCGGACGTGGACACCGCGGCCGACCTGCAGGCGGCCCTCGCCCTCGGCGTCGGCCCCGCGACCAGCGCAGCACTCGGCGAGCCCGGTGGAATACCCGATGTTCACCTTGATTCGGCATGATTGCCGCATGACTGTTCAGCGGACGAGCGCCGGCCCGCCGGCGACGTCGACCGCGCTCGCCGCGATCGACCTCGCCCAGCCCGACACCGTCGAGGGGCTGATCGACCCGGCCGACTCAGTGCCCGACGGTGACCTCGAGGAACACGTCGACCTGGACCCCGACCTCCCGGCACATCGATTCAGCAACCGTGAACTGTCGTGGCTGTCCTACAACGCCCGCGTCTTGGCGCAGGCGGAGGACCCGAACCAGCCGCTGTTGGAACGGCTGAAGTTCCTCGCAATCTTCGCCAGCAACCTCGACGAGTTCTACATGGTGCGGGTCGCCGGCCTCAAGCGTCGCGCGGATATGGGGCTGCAGGTGACCTCCGCCGACGGCCTCTCGCCGCGTGAGGTGCTCGCGACCCTCGCTGAGCGCACCCGCGACCTGGCCAAGCGGCACGCCCTGGTGTTCCGCGACGACGTCACCCCGATGCTGGAGGCCGAGGGGATCCACATCCGGCGCTGGGAGGTGCTCGACGACGAGGAGAAGTCCCGCCTCGCCGACTACTTCCGCGCCAAGGTGTTCCCGGTGTTGACGCCGCTGGCCGTCGATCCGGGTCACCCGTTCCCCTACATCTCCGGACTCTCGCTCAACCTGGCGGTGCTGGTCCGCGACCACGACAGCAGCACGCAGCACTTCGCCCGGGTGAAGGTCCCGAACAACGTGCCACGTTTCGTCGTCGTGTCGCAGAACGCCGTCGAGTCCGAGTTCCTGCCTCTGGAAGACCTCATCGCCGCACACCTGCCGATGCTGTTTCCCGGTATGGAGGTCGTCGAGCACCACCTGTTCCGGGTCACCCGCAATGCCGATTTCGAGGTCGAGGAGGACCGCGACGAGGACCTGCTCCAGGCCCTGGAGCGCGAGCTCGCCCGCCGCCGGTTCGGTCCGGCTGTCCGGCTCGAGGTCACCGACGACATCGACGACGAGGTGCTGGACCTGCTGGTCAGCGAGATAGACGTGCAGCCCGAGGACGTCCAGCACATGCCCGGACTGATCGACCTCAGCTCGCTGTGGCAGGTATTCGACGTCGACCGGCCGGCGCTCAAGGAACGCCCGTTCGTGCCCGCCACGCACCCGCGCTTCGCCGAAGGGGAGACGCCGAAATCGGTGTTCGCCACCCTGCGCGACGGCGACGTCCTCGTGCACCACCCCTACGAGTCGTTCGCCACCAGCGTGCAGCGCTTCATCGAACAGGCAGCCGCCGACCCGCACGTGCTCGCCATCAAGCAGACGCTGTACCGCACGTCGGGTGACTCGCCGATCGTCGACGCCCTGATCGACGCGGCCGAGGCCGGCAAGCAGGTGGTGGCTCTCGTGGAGATCCAGGCCCGCTTCGACGAGCAGGCCAACATCAGGTGGGCGCGAGCACTCGAGCGCGCCGGCTGCCACGTCGTCTACGGCGTGGTCGGGCTCAAGACACACTGCAAGATCGCACTCGTCGTCCGCCAGGAGGGCGGCCAGATCAAGCGCTATGCCCACATCGGGACCGGCAACTACAACCCCAAGACAGCGCGCCTGTACGAGGATCTCGGCCTGTTCACCGCCGACGAGTCGATCTGCGCCGACATCACCGACCTGTTCAACGTGCTCACCGGCTACTCGCGTCAGACCGAATACCGCTCGCTGCTGGTTGCGCCGCAGGGCGTCCGCTCGGGGCTCATCGAACGCATCGAAGGCGAGATCGAGCACGTCCGAGACGGCCGCGACGGTCACATCCAGTTCAAGACGAACCACCTCGTCGACGAGCAGACGATCGATGCGCTCTACCGGGCGTCGATGGCCGGCGTGCGGGTGCAGCTGCTCGTTCGCACGTTCTGCACCATTCGGGCGGGCGTGCCCGGTCTGTCGGAGAACATCACCACGCGCTCGATCCTCGGCCGCTTCCTCGAGCATTCCCGCGTGTACTACTTCGGCGGCGGCGGGAGGCCGGAGTACTGGATCGGGTCGGCCGACCTGATGCACCGCAACCTGGACCGTCGCGTCGAGGTGCTGTGTGAGGTCTCGGACCCACAGGCGCGCGAGCATCTGCGCGACTGTCTCGAGCTGGCCTTCGCCCCCGGTACGGCAGCATGGGACCTGCACGCCGATGACCGCTGGGTACGCTCGGTCGGCCCCGACCAGGTCGACCTGCAGGAGCGGCTCATCAAGCGCCTTGCTAACCGCGGCGAGTAGGCGGCATTGCCCAGTTCACCGAGCGTCGCGGCTGCCGGCGGCGTGGTGTGGCGCGGGCGCCACGGCGACATCGAAGTCGCCCTCGTCCACCGCCCCCGCTACGACGACTGGACGCTGCCCAAGGGCAAGCTCGAGCACGGTGAGTCAGAGCTGGCCGCAGCGGTCCGTGAAGTCGGCGAGGAGCTGGGCGCCGCGGTGGCGGTGTCACGCCGTATCGGCCGGGTCCGCTATCGCCACGACGGAGCCAACAAGACCGTCTGCTATTGGGCGATGCGCTTCCTCACCGGTGAATTCCGCCCCGGAGACGAGGTCGACGCGGTCGAATGGCTCAGCCCGGCGAACGCGCGCAGGCGGCTGAGCTACCCCGTCGATTGTCCGGTGCTCGCGGACTTCGCGGCGCTGCCGGTGCCCGATTCGGTGATCCTTCTCGTCCGGCACGCCAAGGCGGGCAAGCGAAGCGAGTGGCGCGGCGAGGACCGGCTGCGCCCACTGGATCCGGCTGGAGCGCGACAGGCTCAGCAGCTGGTCCGGTTCCTGAGCTGCTTCGCACCGCAGCGGGTGCTCAGCGCCGACCTCACCCGGTGCGTGCAGACCGTGGAACCGCTGGCCCGTTCGCTCGGTGTCGACGTGCGCATCGATCCGGCCTTCGATGACGATTCCTACCTCGCCACCCCGACGGCGACCGAGACTGCCCTGCTCTCGCTGGCCAAGCCCGGCGCGGTAACCGTGGTGTGCAGTCAGGGCACCGCGATCCCTGCTCTGATCGACACTCTCGGGCCGGGCACCGACTCGTCGGACACCCGCAAGGGTGCCGCGTGGGCGCTGTCGCTCGTCGACGGCGACGTCATCGCGATGGACTACTACGGCTCCGCGGCGCGGTGAGCAGCGGACCTGACCGACGGGTGCCTGCGCAGCGCGCTGACACCCGTCGGTGGGCCTGTCGAAGCTAGCGCGTGGCCTTCCTCGCGGGAGCCTTCTTCGCGGGAGCCTTCTTGGCCGGAGCCTTCTTGGCCGGAGCCTTCTTGGCCGGAGCCTTCTTGGCGGCGGCCTTCTTGGCGGCGGCCTTCCTGGCCGGCGCAGCCTTCTTGGCCGGCGAAGCCTTCTTGGCCGGCGCCTTCGCGAGCTTCTTCGCACCGCTCGTGATCGCCTTGAACTGGGCGCCGGCCCGGAAGGCGGGAACCGAGGTCTTCTTCACGCGTACCGAGGCACCCGTCGCAGGGTTGCGCGCCAGGCGTGCCGACCGCTCGCGCTTCTCGAAGATTCCGAAGCCGGTGAGCCTGACCACCTCACCCTTGGCCACTGACGCGTACACCGTGTCGATGACCGCGTCCAGGGCGGCAGCGGCACGCTTCCTGTCCCCATCCATCCGGTCAGCGAGCGCATCGATGAATTGAGCCTTGTTGGGCACGGGTCCTCCCGGTTGGGTTGGCGCGTCGACCGCGTTGGTCGCTTCGTTCGATACCGTAGGACGTTAGGAAGCCGACAACAACGCATTCCGCCTTGTGTCGCAGCAGTTTTCTCGACTCCGGCCGTGACCGCTACAAACCGCGGAAGCCCTGAGGGTGCCGAATCCCCTTACGTCGTAGGGATTCGGTGGCATCACACCGGAACGGACGGCAGCCAGGGCTTGCGGATGGATTCATAGGCTGCGACCGCATCGGTGTGGCGCAGGCTCAGGTCGATGTCATCGAGACCTTCGAGCAGGCGCCACCGGGTGTAGTCGTCCAGGTCGAAGTCGTGCACCTCGCCCCTCCAGCGCACCTGACGCTCGACAAGATCGATCGTCACCCGTGTCACCGGGTCGTTCTCGACGTCGTCCCACAGCCGCTGGACGATCTTCTCGGGCAGTTCGACGGTCAACAGCCCAGCCTTGAGCGAGTTGCCGCGAAAGATGTCAGCGAATCGCGGCGAGACGACCACCCGGAAGCCGTAGTCGACCAGCGCCCAGACCGCGTGCTCACGCGAGGATCCCGTGCCGAAGTCCGGCCCGGCGACCAGGATCGACGCGCCCGAGTAGCGCGCCTGGTTGAGCACGAAGTCCGGCTCGTTCGTGCGCCAGGCGTTGAACAGACCGTCCTCGAAACCGGTGCGCGTCACCCGCTTGAGATAGACGGCAGGGATGATCTGGTCGGTGTCGA
>QHCC01000202.1 GCA_003243915.1 Pseudonocardiales bacterium
GTCGTCCTCGCGTCCAACACCGGGCAGGCCTTGCTGTTCACCGGCGTCGCCGGTGAACTGCGCTGGGAACTCGCGAGCGTCGCCGCGGTTCCATCGCCCACCGCCAAGCCGGTAGACGGCGAGCGCCGCCTGTATGCACTGGTCGACGGCGAGCTGGGCTACGCGACCGAACTGGCCCCGGCCGGTCGGCCCTTCGCCGCCCACCTCAACGCACGGCTGCAGCGGGCCTGATCTTCCTGGTGAACTCCCTCGAGGACTCCATCCCCTCGGGGCATGTCGATCTTGCGCGGTGAGTCTTCGTTTCAACGCGCTGGAAGATCACGCGAGGGCTATGGTCCGCCAAGACACCGGTACCCAGTCCCGTGGAGGATCGACATGGCGAAAAAGCCGCCAGCAATTGCGCTACTCGCCGTCGGGGCAACCTGCCTGGGCATCCTGACCGCAGCCGCCCCGGGCGCACAGGCCTTGCCGAGCACTCGCCTCGTTGATACGACGGGGGCGGATAGCGGGAACTGCCTCGCGACCGCCTGCGCCACGATCAACTACGCGATCGGCCAGGCGGACGCGGGTGACATCGTTTCCGTGGGGGCAGGCACCTTCCCCGAGGCGGTGGTGATGAACAAGAACCTNNGCTGCGGTGCGCCCAGGCGGGCAACTCGGCCACGAGCGGTCGAACAAACCCGGCGGCGGAGACCACAATCGCGGCGCCGGCGGCTTCGCCGATCGACATCCGATACGTGAGCGGGGCACCATCCGGCACGGTCGACGGATGCACGCTCGCCGGCGGCGGCAGCGTCGTCGGCATTCTTGCCGTGGAGTCCAACGGCACCGGCTACACGTGGGACAACAACATCATCGATGCGACCAAGGACGGAATCAACTTCTTCACGTCGGGTGCCACTCAGACCGGCATCTCGGGTAACCGCATCACGAACCAAACCGAGGACGGCGGGGGCGGCGTCATGTTCACGACGCAACCCGCCAACGGGGTCGTCGTCGACAACAACGTGTTCAGCGGGAATCCGACCGATATCAACTCCATCAGCGGCGGGACCGGTGCCGTCGTCAGCAACAATACGAGCACCTCTGCCGGGAACTTCGTCGTCTGGACTAACACTACCGGCGCGGTGCTCACCCAGAATACGGTCACCAACTCCACCGGGTCTGCGTTCTTCATCGACGGCAACAACAGCGACTTGGTGATCACTAGCAACGCGATCTCAGGCGGCGGCGCTGCCACCGGCATCAGGGTGGGCAACTCGTTCTACGCCGGCAAGCCAAGCAGTGGACTGACTGTGTCGGACAACAGGATCAGCAACCGGCTCAACGGCATCAGGGTCTCCCCTGCCGATCCCGTAGCGGCCCCGTCGCTGACCGGCACGAACACGAACACGATCACCGACAACACCGTGACCGGCTCCGTGAATGACGGAATCTTGGTGCAGGCCGGCGCCACGTCGGGCGTGGTGGTCAGCTCGAACGTGGCCTCGGGCAGCACGAACAAGGACTGCGAGGACGGCACCACGGGCACCGGCACCCTGGGCACCGCGAACACCTGGACGAGCAACGCCGGCCTGCACAACACGCCGATCGGGCTGTGCGATTCCTACATCGGTGAACTACCGGTGCGCATCCTGGACACCCGGGCAGGAAGCGGCACCCAGCAGGGGCTGCCCAGCCCGTTGGCAGCTGGCCAGACGTACGCGTTCACTGTGGCCGGTATGGCCAACGTTCCGGCCAACGCGCGCGCCGTCGCGGTGAATGTGACGGTCGACAAGCCGCGCCACGCGGGCTACCTTCAGCTCTTTCCCGACAATGGCCCGACCACGCCACTGCCGAACGGGTCCACGCTGAACTTCGCGACCGGGCAGAC
Organism: Pseudonocardiales bacterium; assembly: GCA_003243915.1. Taxonomy (GTDB): domain Bacteria; phylum Actinomycetota; class Actinomycetes; order Mycobacteriales; family Jatrophihabitantaceae; genus QHCC01. The sequence continues at coordinate 1,874 of QHCC01000202.1, forward strand.
CATCGCGAACTTCGACATCGTCCAACTGAGCAGCATCGGACGGTTCCGGGTCCAGGCGAGCACCGACACCGACGTCGTCATCGATGTGGTCGGCTACTTCACGGCGGCCTCCGACTACGCCCCGCAGTCGCCCGCCCGGGTGCTCGACACCCGCCCGGGCAGCGGGTTCGAGCAAGGGACCCCCGGGAAGGTCACCCCGGGCATGCCGAAGACGGTGTCGCTCGGCTCCTTCGCCGGGAACCCCTCGGTCGGCATCAATGTGACAGTGGTCAAGCCGGCCGGCGGGGGATACCTCAAGGTGTACCCGGTCGGGGGCTCGCCTACGGCCTCGACCATCAACTACATCCCGGGCCATGACATCGCGAACTTCGACATCGTCAACGTGCCGCCGAGCGGGAATATCACCGTCGAGACCGCAGGCTCGGCGGTGGACGTGGTCATCGATGTGGTGGGCAAGGCAACCGACCAATTCGTCAACCAGACACCGCGGCGGATCCTGGACACGCGCCCAGCCTCGAATATCGGTTCGATCACCGGACCGGTCCCGGCCGGGTCCGTGCAGTCCGTGCAGGTGGCCGGAATGGGTGGCGTTCCTCTGAACGCCAAGGCCGTACTGATCAACGTGACGGCAGTGCTGCCGCCGCGGGGCGGTTATCTCTCGGTCTACCCGGACAGCAACGGAGACGGCTTAACGCCGAGCCCCAACGCCTCCACGATCAACTACACCGCGGGCCAGTCGACGGCGAACTTCGTCATCGTGCAACTGCCATCTGACGGCAAGGTGAACTTCCTGTCCTCGTACTCGAGCGTCGACGTCTTGTTCGATGTGGTCGGCTACATTCCCCGCCTCTGACCGGGCGCGCCGTCTCACGACCCTGAGCCGACCTCCAGCCGCACCGGAGCGCGGCTCAGGCGCGCTGCACGCTGGTGTCCGGATCGATGGCGACACCGAGGCCCCGCGCGGTGTGGTCGATGATCAGCCACACCTGCTCGGTGAGCTGGGCGGTCAGCTCCGCCCTCGGCACGTCGTGGTGTTCGAGCCACCACGCGGCGCTCGCATCGACCATGCCGACCACGCCGACGACGACGCGCTCGGCCGGGGTGGTGTCCCGGTCGAGGAGCCGCAGGTAGCCGGCGAGCAGTGTCGTCAGTTCACCGGCGAAGGCGGCCTTGGCGTCGTCGACCGCGGGTGATCCCGTCGCGTTGACGGCGTAGGCGTGCTGCGCGAGGAACCGGTACAGGTTGGGGTGCGCCTCGATCCAGCCCAGATGCTGGCTGATCGAGGCGCTGATGATCTCGCGCGGCGACCCCTGGGTGGCCAAGCCGGTGCGGATCTGCTCGGCGATCTGCAGCGCGACGTGCCGCGACACCGCGAGGTCCAGCGCCTGCTTGCCCTCGAAATGGCGATAGACGTGGGTACGCGGCATCCCCGCCTTGTCGGCGATCTGCCCGGTCAGCGCGTCGGGCCCGTGCTCCTCGATCGCGGCGATAGCGGCGTTGATGATCGCCAGCCGTCGCGCCCGGCGATGCAGATCCCAACGCGTCGAGCGCCCGTCGCGCAGCTGCTCGGTCATGCCCAGAGCGTAGCCACCTGCGCCATGCCCGACGAGATACATGTGACAGCTTGTCCTAGCCAGATTTAGGTGCTACACCTTGTGCTGGCTACAGCGAGGTCGTGGCCGCATCGGACCCGCGGCCGAGCCGCCTGGCGTAACGGAGGATGACTGGCGATGAGTAGGGTTCCCGCACCGGTCGGCGATCGGGACAAGACCGCGACGCGCCTGCTCGGCTCGTCGTCGAAGAACTCCTACGACCCGTTGCTCGACATCGACTGGGACGCCCCCGTCGTCGAGGACTTGGCCTACCTGCCGTTCGAGCGGGTGTCGCTGTACGGCACGGCGCTGTGGGACCAGATGGCGCCGGCGCAGCGCATCGAGCTGTCCAAGCAGGAGTTGGCCAGCGTGGCCAGCACCGGGCTGTGGTTCGAGATCATCCTGATCCAGATGCTGACCCGCTACGTCTACCACCAGGATCCGCAGGCGGCGCACACCCACTACGCGCTCACCGAGATCGGCGACGAGACGCGACACGTGATCATGTTCGCGAAAGCGCTGTCCCATCTCGGGCTGCGGGCCTACCGCCCGCCGGCCTACATCCACCACCTGGCCCGGCTCTACAAGGCCACGGCTCGCGGGCCCGCACTGTTCGCGCCGGTGCTCGTGGCCGAGGAGGTCACCGACCGCCTGCAGCGAGCAACGATGAATGACGAGGCGATCAACCCGCTGGTGCGGATGGTGAACCGGATCCACGTGGTCGAGGAGGCCCGCCACGTGCGCTTTGCTCGCGAGGAGGTGGCGCGGGTCATGCCCCAGCTCGGCCCGGTGGCCAGGTTTGTCAGCAATACGGTCTCGGCGCTCGTCGCGGCCGTCGTGGTGCACACACTGATCAATCCCGCCGTGTACGACGCGGTGGGGCTCGATCGCAACGCGGCGGTCAGGGCGGCGCGGCGCAACCCCCATAACCACGCCACCCGCCGCTGGTTCGGCGAGAAGATCATGGCCTTCCTCGACGAGCAGGGAATGGTCACCTGGTCCTCGCGCCCGCTGTACCGCCTCGTGCACCTCATCTGATCAGACCCCGCACCAGTGACCGGTGCACGTGCCGGGGTCAGGCGCGCGCCTGCTGTGGGCCGCCTTTTCCCCGCTGGTGGCCGGTGTGGGCTGCCGAAACCGACCACCAGCGGGGAAACCGGCGGGGCAACCAACGCGCTTGGGCCTGGACATGGGTCGGCCCCCGAGTCTTGTCCGCCGTGGCGGGCCGGCTGGACGGGCCGACGACTCGGGGGCCGGGTAGCTGCCAGGTATTACTCGCCGCCGCGCGGTACGCGACGCGGGCATTGGCCCTGCAGGTCCGTTGCTTTGCAGCGGCTAGTGGTCAGCCACCTCACGTGTCCGAGGAATACTCAACTCTGGACCACCTCCTTTCGCGTGTCCTGACACGGTACGACGCGAAGCCCGGCCGGGGCAACGGGGATTTCTTACGGCCCGAAACCGCAGAGACGGCGCACCTCGTCGGTGACCGCGGCGTCGCGGTCGCGGGCCGTGCCGTCGAGGTCGATCACGTCGACCGGACCTCGTACGGTGCCGATCAGCCACACCCGTTGCGCGGCCTGCAGGTCGGCGACGCGGGCCGGGAGGACCGACGTGCGCCAGCCGGCCGCCGGGGCCCGCGCGAACAGCAGTTCCTGGGTCGTCCCGCCGAGAATGCCGCTCGCCCCGACCGGGGTGGTGTTCAGCTCGCGGCCGCTGGACCACACGACGGAACTGACTGCCGATTCCAGCACGTGCCCATCGGTGCTCACGAAGACGACGTCGTCGGCTCCCCGGCGCAGCGCCTCGCGGTGGGCGGCCATGTTGACCGCGTAGGACAGCGTCTTGACGCCGCCCAGCAGCCAGGGCGCATCGGTGAACGCGTCACTCGTGGTGCCGCGCGTGAGGGTAACGACCCGGATCCCGTCCCGGCGCTGGCGTAGGTAGTCCTCAGGCAGCGGGCTGATCGTCACCAGGCCGGTCGGACTGCCGCCGGTCGGACTGCCGCCGGTCGGGCTGCCGCGGGTGAGTAGCAGCTTCATCGCCGCCTCACCCGGTGCCGTCCACGCCGAGGTGGCCTGGTTGAGCAGGCCGCGCCAGGCAGGTTCGTCGAAGGCGATGCCCATCGCCGCCGCCGATCGCGACAGGCGCGCGAGGTGGGCGTCGAGCTTGTTGACTGCGCTGACCCCGTCGGCGCCCGTCACCACGCGGCAGCCCTCGAAGCAGCCGTCGCCCCGGGTCAGACCGAGGTCGTCGGCGCGCAAAACGGGGGTGCCCGGGTCGACGAGGCCGACGCCCAGGATCGCCAGCAGGCGCACCGTCACCGGGACAGGCTACCTAGGCACGTCCTACGATCCGGTCCGCTGCCGCGCATCGAGCGCGGACGCAGACCTAGCGCCTTACGATGGGACGGCGATGAGTGGACACCGGACAGACTCCGCCGCGCCGGATCTGGCGACGGCCCTGCACGCGCGCGGGCTGCGCGCAACCGCGCAGCGCGAGCACGTATTCGAGGCCGTGCGCCGCCTGGGCCATGCGACCCCCGAGCAGATCAGCGACGCGGTGCCGGGCGTCGACGTGACCACCGTGTATCGCACGCTGGA
>QHCC01000203.1 GCA_003243915.1 Pseudonocardiales bacterium
CCGTCTTGGAATTACTCATCTAGGCATCCGCGTTCGCGGGTCCGCGGCGCCTGGGTCGTCGATGAACGGCACTGGGATGGGCTGCCCGATGGACACACCCGGGCCACCGTCGTCGAGCTGCCCCGCCGAGACCGGCCAGCACCGCCGCCAGAACAGCAACCAGACACGCTGGCGGCGTTGCTGACCCACCGCCGCGTCGCTGACATTCACGTCGCGCGCCGGCCCCTGAGCGACTATGCGATCGCCGCCGGCCTAGAACACGTGACCCGGGAGCAGGTGAGCCGATGACTGCCCTCGTGTCGCAACGCATCCGTGCTCACGCCACCAAGCTGGGACTGCCTGAGCTGGCCGAGAACATCACCGAGCTGACCTCCCGCGCCGAGCAGGCCAAGCTGGGTTACCTCGACTTCCTTGACCAGCTCCTCGAGGACGAAGTCGGCGCCAAAGAATCACGCCGGTTCCGCAACGCGCTGCGCCTGTCCGGGCTGCCGCACCACCGCGGCCTGGACGAGTTCGACTTCGCGTTCCAGCCCGGCCTGGATGCCCGCAAGGTCCGCGACCTCGCCGGGCTGGGGTTCATCGAGGCCAAGTCCAACATCGCTCTGCTCGGCCCGCCCGGGGTCGGGAAAACGATGCTCGCGGTGGGTCTCGCGGTCGCCGCCTGCCAAGCCGGCTACTCGATCTACTTCACCACCCTCGACGACCTGGTCCGCAGACTCCGCACCGCCGAGGCCGCCGGCCGGTTCCCCCGCCAACTGCGGACCTACCTACGACCCTCGGTCCTCGTGCTCGACGAGGTCGGCTACCTACCGCTCTCCCGCGAGGAGGCGAACATGGTGTTCCAGCTGGTCTCGATGCGCTACGAAACCGGGGCGATCATCCTGACCTCGAACAAGGCCCTCAATGAGTGGGGCGACTTCCTCGGCGACGACGTCCTAGCCACCGCCATTCTCGACCGGCTCCTTCACCACTGCGACGTGCTCGCCATCAACGGCTCCAGCTGGCGCCTCAAAGATCGCCTCACCCTCGTCACGAAGGGAGAACCCATGTCATGATCACCACGCCGACCTCAGCACGTCAGGTCGTACCTGGCTCGGCACATCAGGTCGTACGCCGACAACGAGCGGCTGCTCCGCTCGGATGGCTCGACAGCCAGCCGCTGTCTGGGGGTCAGCGGCTGATGCCCCGGTCGTGCTCCGGCGCGGCCAGGTAGTCGGCGTTGGGATCGCGAGAGAGGCGCGGGGTGCTGTCGGCGTCGCGTTGCGCCGACACTGCCCGCCGCTGCTCGGCCGCATGGTCGCGGTCGGCGGACCACTGCTCGCGTTCGCTGGTGATCCGGTCGGCAGGTAGGGAGCGCAGCGCGGGTTCGCCGAGCAGCGCGACGACACGTTGCTGGGCTGTGTCGTGCTCGGCCTGGCCGGCGGTGATGGCGTGCACGGTCTCGGTGAGCAGCCGGGTGGGATTGGGGTGGTGGGCGAGCCTGCCCAGGCTGGACAGCTGCAGATCCAGCCCGGTCTGGGTGTCGTGCCAGGTCCGCCACGCCTGATCACGCCGCCGGGCAGAGGTGGCGGCGTCGGTGTGGGCGGTGGCGTGGTTGTGGTGCGCGTGTTCGGCGACGTGGCGGGCGTGCCGGTGCAGCGCGTCGTGGACGTCGGGAGTGTTGTCGAACCGCGCCGCGCGCGCGACAACGTCGTTGGTGGTAGTCGGCATGTCGGGTAGGTAGGGCTGCCACCGGCCGGCCCACTGCCGCAGGTGTTCGGTCGCGCCGGTGACGGCGCCGCGGCCGAACAATCCTGTCCCCTCGCGGACGGTGCGGGCGGCGTGGCGGGCTGGTTCGCGTTGCTGATCCCACTCACGCGCCAGGACGGTGGCGAGGTCTTCGGCGTGCGCGCTCACCACCGCCTCCACTCGCTGGAGATGGGTCTTCGCGTCGACCGCGGCCAGGCGGGCGTCGTGGTAGTTCTGCTTCAATTCCGGCACGGTCGTGTCGCGTTCGGTGGTGAGGGCGACGGCGTTGATGAGCAGGTCGCGTCGCTGCTCGGCGGCGACCAGCCGTTCGAAGCTGTTCTGCTCACGCGTCCACGCGGCGTGCAGCTCGGCTAGCGACAGGTCGAGTGGACGGTGTGGTGCGTAGCGGGCTGCTTCCTGTTGGGCGAGGTCCGCGGCGTGGGCGGGGCCGAGGTCGGCGCGGTCGCGGGCGAAGGCGGCGATCCATTGCTCGCGTGCGTCCTCGATGCTGTCGGCGACGAGGTGCGCGACGTTGTTTTCGCGGCCGCGGGTCATCGCGACGTAGGCCGAGGCGGCCGTGCTGTGTGCACCGATGGCGGCATGTGCGGTGGTGGCGGTGTCGCCCTGGACCCCGTGGATGGTTGTTGCGTAGGCCAGTTCGACGTGTTCGCGGACGTAGCCTGCGGGCAGAGTCCGCTCGCCGAGGTCGCCGCTGACGGTCAGCGACCCGTCGCTGGTGACGGCGGTGACGGTCCAGGTGTCGCGGTTGGCGACGTCGATGCTGGTGTCGTTTCGGCGGGTGGTGATGTGGTCGCCGAGCCCGATGCGCTGGCCGGCATCGGTGGTTGTGGCGTTGTTGTCGTCGACGCGACCGGCGGCGACGAGGCGGTCGCGGATCGTCGCGTTGAGCTGCGTGACCTGTTCTCTGGTGTCGGCGAGGATCACCGTCGACCCGTTCGCGGGCAGCGCGGCACCGGTATGGGTAGCGGCGTCGATGACGTCGGAGGCGAGCGCGGCGACGCGGTCGGTATCGGTGGGGTGGACCCGGATCTGGTCCCGGTCGAGGAGGGCGTCGAACACCGCGGCGGGGTCGGTGGCGTCGCGCATGGCCAGGCTCAGTTGCGCGTAGTCCTGGTCTATGACGGTGACCCGCTCGCCGTCGGCAGTGGTCTCGGTGCGGGTGAAGCGGTGCACTGTGTCCAGCGTGAGGCACGATTCGGGCGCGGCCCAGCGGGCGGCGAGGTCGAGCACTCCCCCGCGTCCGACGGCAGGGAGTTGGTGTCGGTCGCCGACCATCGCGACTCGGGCGTGGTGTTCGTCGGCGATCGTGAGAAGCGCGCGGGCGGTGTCCTGGTCGAGCATCCCGGCCTCGTCGACCAGCAGCCGATCACCGCGCTGGAGAACCGCTGCCGGCTTCGGGCCGGCGTAGCGCGCACCGGTGTCGGGGTCGATCGCGCCACGCTGCAGGCGTGTCCAGTGGCCGTGTTCGTCCCAGCGGAACCCGTGTTGGTAGGCGAGCCAGGCGGCCGAGGACGCGGCGGAGCCGACCTGCTTTGCCGCGAC
>QHCC01000204.1 GCA_003243915.1 Pseudonocardiales bacterium
CTTCCCCGCTGTCGGACCAGGGCGGTGCGTGGCTGGGACCGTTCCGCGGTTCGTCCTGAGCGTGACGACAAGCTCGCTGAGGAGCGTGATTTGGCGATCCTGGTGTCGGATTCGCTGACGCCGCGTGGTGTCGGGCAATGGCTGCACGCCCGTAACAGGTTGCCGGGCGGCGCGCGACCGATCGAGGCGCTGGCTGAGGGCAGGACTGAGGATATCCAGCTGGCTGCGCGGGCCTTCGTCGATGGGTTCTACCTCTGAGAGGCGATCTCGGCCTCGCCGTGGCCTGTCCCACCGCGAACGATCAGCGGTCGGTCTTGGCATCAGGATGCGGCGGGCCGGTTGGTGACCCGCTTGCCCATCCGGCACTGTCGCACCGAACGCTGGTATGCGTGGTTTGGGCTCAGTGCACGTCGAGTCGGTCGAAGGCGGCTACGGCCGAGATGCTCAGGGCGGCGGCGACGGTGAGCAGGACGATGGCGTCCGTGGGCGATAGTCCCCGGTTGAGCTGCCCGTCGCCGACTGCGTAGAAGAACGGTGATGCGTAGCGGGCGGGGTGTAGCCAGTGCACGACAGGGGCAAGGGAGCTGATCAGGTAGCAGAGGGCGGCGGTCGCGCTGCTGATGCCGAGCGCGGTTCCGCGGCTGCCAGTGGCGGCGCCAATGGCGAGGGCGAGTGCGCCGAAGTCGATACCGAGCAGCACGACGCCAAGGGTGACGCCGATCAGCCCGTTGGTGCTGACGGAGAGGCCGAAGCCGTGCCCGATGAGCACGCACAGCATGGTGGCGAGGCTGACCGGCACGGCTTGGAGGGTAAGTGCGGCGAGCTTGTCGGCGACGAGCCTGCGGCGGCTGAGCGGGAGGGTCGTGATCAGGCTGAGGGTGCCGTCTTCGTCTTGGCCGGCGAGGGCGGAGGCGCCGTAGCCGATGGTGAGCAGCAAGACGATAAGCGGGACGAAGTTGGCGTATAGGTTGGCGTTGAGCCACCCCGCCGGAGTTGTGAGTGGGCCGTTCGCGCCGAACAGTGCGGCGACCGCGTTGCCGTTCTTGGTGAACTGATTGAGGCTCGTGTCGTCCTTGAACGCGGGGTAGATGGCGACGACGACGAAGGCATAGACGACGATCCCTGCGGTGTAGCCCAGCAGTGAGCGGCGGCGCAGCCGCAGGTCCAGGGCGGTGACCTCAGCGGGCATCGCGCACCTCCCGCTCGGTCGGGTGCTCGCGGTAGTAGGTGAGGAACAGCTCGTCGAGATCGGCGGATCGGGCGGTAACGTCGAGCGCGTCGAGGTCTGCGGCGACGCGCAACGCCGGCCCGGCCGGGCCGGTCAGGGCCAGGCGTACTCGTCCGTCGGCCGACGACAGGACATGGACGCCGTCGAGCTCGGCGAACGCCGCCGGGTCGATCGGGTGAGCGAAGGTGAACTCGACGGTGCGGGGCGCGGCTCGACGCAGGCCCTCGACGGTGTCGGTGACCACGATCTTCCCGTCCTTGATGATGGCGAGACGGTCGACGACACGCTGGACCTCGTCGAGTTCGTGCGAGGACAAGAACACGGTGCGACCTTCGGCGACGGTCTCGCGCACGAGCCGGGCGAACTCCTCCTGCAGCAGCGGGTCGAGGCCAGCGGTGGGCTCGTCCAGGATCAGTAGGTCGGGGCGGTGCATGAACGCCAGCACGAGGCCGATCTTCTGCCGGTTGCCTTTCGACAGTGTGCGGACCGGTCGGTCGAGCTCAGCGCTGAACCGGTCGACGAGGCGGTCGCGGTAGGCGTGGTCGACCTCGCCGCGGACCCGCGCGGCGAAGTCCAGGTGTTGTCGCCCGGTGAGCTTCGGATACAGAGCGAGCTCTCCGGGCAGGTAACCCACCCGCCGGTGGATGGCCACGACATCCCTAGTCGGGTCGCGCCCGAGCACGCTCACCCGGCCCGAGGTTGCGTGATAGAGGCCGAGCAGTAGCCGGATAGTTGTGGACTTGCCGGCCCCATTGGGGCCGAGGAATCCGAACACCTCGCCGGCGGTCACCGTGAAGCCGACGTCGGAGACGGCACGCACGTTACCGAAGGTCTTGCTAAGCCCCTCGACCTCGATGACGACGCTCATCGAGCTCAACCGACCGGAGCAGGCGACGGTGTGCCGTCGGTGCTGCGTCGCGCGGCGCGAACCCGCTGGTGGGGGAGCCGGCCCGCCCGCTGGGTGCGGTTGGCGGCGCCGCCCGCCAGCTCAATGACCTGGCCGACGGTCACCGAGAACTCCTCCGCGGATCGGGACGGGCTCACTCGGCGGTCGGGAGCGTGGCCGGCACGACGACGACCGGGCACTGGCCGTGCTCAGCGCAGTAGGCGCTGACGGAGCCGAGCAGCAGTCCGACGAAGCCGCCGTGGCCGCGGCTGCCGACGACCAGCACGTCGGCGCCGACGGAGGCATCGATGAGCACCTGCACAGCATGTCCCCATGTACATCGGCGAGCAACCCGTCGGGGCCTGTCGCTGAAGGCGCAATGCCTCGTGCTGCCGCCCGGACTTACGGACCAACGGCAGCCTCCAGCAGCGCTCGTCGCTCCCAGTTCTCAACCTTTGCGTTCAGCGAGTCGCGGATGCGCTGATCGATGGACCGGTCGGCCTGACGAAGCGACTTCCCGGCTCGAATGCCTTCGACCCCGCACCAAACCCAAGACCAGCAGGCGCCACCTGCAACGAGGACGTCGCAGTCGCGTCACCTGGACGACCCCTGGTGTCGCGGCCGTCCATGACATGCCGGCGTTTACGATGACCACCGCCGCCGTGACGCGCACCAATGCCGAGATTGAGATCACTCGGATCGTTGGTGTGTTGCGATCGCTGGCGGACTTGGCGCGCACGTTGAGCTGATTGCGTGGCGCCGAGGCGTCGCCGTCAGTAGGCAGGTACCGGTCATTGTCGTCCCTGGGTACTGGGACCAGGGCAGCGAGCGTCGTCGGCGGCAAGCCAGCACAAGAGGCCGAGGCAACGCCATGGCCGTCAGCGACGCGCCGGACGTGACGCGATTCGGAGGCCCGATCGACGGTGCCCCCGAACGGACCCCGTCAGGTCAGGCGGCGCCCTTGCCGCCGTGCGCTTCGATGGCCTGATCGCGCGTTGCGTCATGGTTTCGTAGCTCGCTGGTGGTCCACAGCACCGCTCCGAGTAGAACCAGCGAGCAGATGTGCACGGCCGCGCAGTACAGGCAGGTCGCGTCGACCCGGAACAGTTCGACCCACACCAACACCAGCGCGACGATCACCCCGACGACAGCCCCGGCAACCTGGACCGGGGCGAGGAGCTGGATACGCCACGCCATCGGTCGGCACAGCAGAGTCATGGCGGCGACGAAGACCAACCCCAGCACGGCGACGGGAACAGGCCCCGAGGTGGGACAAGCGGCTGGTGGTCACCCTTTCGCAGTTGATCGTCGCCGACTCCGGGCACGCGAATGTGATCGAGGACCGGAAGTGCTCGACGGTCAAGTAAGTCGACACCGTCAGCCCTATCGCGGCGGTGATCAGCGAAGCGAGTCCGGCCCGCCGTCGCGACGTCATCTCGGATCCAGCGGCGAGCTTGACCACCACCAGCACCGCCACAATGACCACCACCGCAGCGAGCGGCGCCACGACCGTCGTCATCAGGCGTCGGCGGCGGGCCGTGCGTGTGACGTCGTTGGCTGTAAACCGCGATCAACGGACCTGCTGTTGCCCGAGTGTTGTCACGCAGAGATCAACTTTGCCAATGAAGCGAGCGTGCCGTCGCCTGATTCACACGAATGCCTGCCGTGCCGCGATATTTCGCGCGGAGCTTAGCCACGGCCGCGGCGACTGACGGCCAGCACCGCCGGGCTGCGGTGGCCATCGCACAAGACTCTTATGAGACTCTGATGAGCTGGTGGATCTACTCGTCCCGTTTGGCCGCGGGTGTAGCCCGTGCACTCGTGCAAGGCTTGCGTTCCGAACTCGCCATCCATGGCTGGGCAGCATGCGATGCCGCAGAACTCAGTCGATGAGATCAAGGGCGACGAGGGGAAGGTCAGTTCCGCGCTCATCGATTCGGGCGCCCAACGTTTCCTCGAGGATTGGTCGGAGCTTGGCCCACGCGCGCGGATGCGCGCCGGCGTAACGGCCAAGTGCCCGGGATGCGGCCTCGTCGTCGAGTTGGTGCGCAGCCGCAGTGGCCGCCGCGCGATGGGTGATCCACACACGAACACGCGGGTTAGCTTTGATGTTGCGGAACCATTGCGCGCGGCGCCCGAAACCGGAGACCACGACGTACCTACTTGGGGCTGGGTGGTCGACCACTTCAAGGACGACGTAGCGGCGATGTCCAGACTTTCGCCCGACGTGTTCGAGCATGAGCAGTCGTGACCCGAACAGGAACCCCAGCCTGGCCCGGTAAAGCCAGATCGGGGAGCGCACGAACCAGCGAACGCGTAACAGGCCCGCGCCGAATCGTGTGATCGCATTCGACCTCACGATGGTCACCTCCTATACATGTTGCAACCGGTGTGGCGTGTCGGCCAACCGGGACGACTCGAGCGCAGGCACTCAACGACGACGTAGGGATCAGCGGCGGCGCGGCTTGCGCGCCGGTGTGGTTACCATCCGAGAATCGACGCATGATCGGGCTGTGCGTCGAGTTCGCCGGCGGCCTCGGCGAAGGCGTTCAGTGCCGCCACCATCTCGGCGCGGCGGCGCGGGAGCATGGCTGTCACGATGCGATCGATCTCGCGGTAGCGCCGGGCGGTAACCCGGCGCAGGATGCTGAGGCCGGTGCCGGTGAGGCAGACCAGCACACCGCGCCGGTCGTCCGGGTTGTCGCGGCGGTTGACCGCCTCGGCGGTGGTCAGGCGGTCCACCATGCGCATCGCGGTCGACGGGTTGACCCCCAGTTCGCCGGCGAGCTGTTGGAGGCTTAGCTCACCGTGGCGGCCCAGGACGACGAGCATCCGATACTGGGCGAGAGTGACGTTCTCCTCGATGTCGGCCAGCGACCGAGCCGCGACCGCGACCAGCGCTCGCGAGGCGGTAAGCAACGCGTTGACCAGGTTCTCCCCGCGCAGCTCGCCTGAGCGACTCATGCATACCTTCCTCGGTCAAAGCGTTTCCGTCAGCATCGCACCATATACCCACCTCATGCAATGATTGCATAGTGCAGGCACACGACGAGGTTTCGGAGCGGCGAGCCGTACGCTCCGTGGACGCCGAGCAGCCAACACAGCAGCTTGACGACCATAGGAGCGTCAACGCCCTGGCCGAGTCCCAGATCGGCCTGTGCAAGTCCGAACTGATTTGACCACCCGGGCCCCGGCGCGACCGCGACCACCTCGAAGCCGCCGTGCTGGATTGGGTGAACTGGTTCAACACCGTACGACCACACGAATTCACGACGACCTCACCCCGATCGCTGCCGAAGAACTGCACTACCGTTACCGAACCGCTCTCGCCGAGACCGGTTGACACCACACGGAGCCTCCGGACTCACCGGGGCGGCTCACTCGACGTTCGTGCGCCACTCGGGGAGCCCATCGTGCGCGTGGGACTGCTGACGGTCGGTTGCACATTTCACGTCCGGCGTCCTGTGCTCGTGAAACTCAGGACGACTCGGCGATCCGCTTGATCGCCGCGAGCGTCCGGGGAATCCCGTCGTGAGCCTGGTGGGTGCGCTCGTCGATCTCTGCCGCCGCCCGGTCGCCATACTTCTCCTGGAACATTGCGATGCCGCTTGGCAGGAACTCCCAGCTCTCGGTCAGCTTCGTCGCCGCGCCGTCGGGAGCGAAGGTGAAGCCCCAGCGCGCGAAGCTGCCGCCCACGATCCAGGCGAACTCCCGGCCCCGGTCGGCCGAAGCGATCTGGGACCGGGTCTCCC
>QHCC01000205.1:0-19502 GCA_003243915.1 Pseudonocardiales bacterium
ACCCCCATGCGGGCCACAGTGGTTGCGGCGGCGACGGCATGACCCGCGAGCTGGTTGCGGCGGCACATCGGACCGTCGTCAAGGTCGGCTCGGCCTCGCTGACCTCGCGCGGTCAGCTGGATCCGGAGCGGCTGGACGCGATCGTCGAGGTGCTGGCCGCTCGGCACGCCGCCGGGCAGCAGGTGGTGCTCGTGTCCTCCGGTGCGATCGCCGCCGGCATCGGCCCGCTGGGCCTGCGCACGCGACCCCGAGACCTGGCCACCCAGCAGGCGGCCGCCAGCGTCGGGCAGTTACTGCTCGCGGAGCGTTATGCAGCTTCGTTCGCCCGATACGGACTGCGGGTCGGCCAGGTGCTGCTGACCGCCGACGATCTGCACCGCCGGGGCCATTACCGCAATGCCGATCGCACATTGGAACGCCTGCTGGCGCTGGGGGTCATCCCCATCGTCAACGAGAACGACACCGTCGCAACGCACGAGATCCGCTTCGGCGACAACGACCGGCTGGCCGCCCTCGTGGCCCATCTCGTGCACGCCGACGCGCTGGTGCTGCTCACCGACGTCGACGGGCTGTACACCGGCAAGCCGGGGCGCGCCGATTCCCACTTCATCCCCGAGGTGCGGTCCTTCGCCGAGCTCGACGGAGTCAAGATCAGCGGCTCCGGCAGTCACATCGGATCGGGTGGGATGGTGACCAAGATCGACGCGGCCGCCATCGCGACGAGCGAAGGGGTCCCGGTCGTCCTGGCCAGCGCCGAGCACATCGCCGACGCGCTGGCCGGTGCGACGGGCACGCTTTTTCACGCAGCCGGCGATCGGACCACGTCGCGGCTGTTCTGGCTGCGGCACGCGAGCACGCCACGCGGGCGGCTCGTTCTCGATGCCGGCGCCGTGGCCGCCGTCGTGGGGCGCCGGACGTCCCTGCTGCCGGCCGGAATCACTGCGGTGCAGGGTGACTTCGACTCGGGCGATCCGGTCGAGCTGGTCGGCCCGGACGGCGTCGCGGTGGGTCGCGGCCTGGTCGGCTACGACGCGGCCGACCTGCCCGCGCTGCTGGGCCGCAAGACCGGCGACCTGCCCGTCGAGTTCCGCCGCGAGATCGTCCACCGCGACGACCTGGTGCTGCTGTAACTGCCATCCCGCCCGTTGAGCGACGTATCCCGATGATCACAGACGCCCCGAACGCCGCCACTCAACGTCGAGATGCGCCACTCAGACGGGGACGGACGTGACCTGGGCCGTGCTGGTACAGCGGCCGGCATCCATGCCTCGCGCGAAGTCGTACGCGGTTCGGAACAACCTCGACGGGTGCCTTCGCGTGTGTCAAGTAGGAAGCTACTGTGGTCGTCTTGCTTCTGGTCATCATGCTGGGCACGACGGCCAGCCAGGGAGCCGCACACGTGCGCCGAGAATCCGCAGCGCTCGCGGAGAAGTCCGCTGAGATCTCGCGGCTCTATCAGGAGGAGCGCCGCGGCCTGCTGCGATTGTCCATCCTGCTAGTGGGCGACCGAGGCGTGGCGGAAGATCTTGTTCAGGAGGCGTTCGCCGCGCTGTACCAGCGATGGGATTCGCTGTCCGATCAGGCTACGGCCGCCGGTTACTTGCGTGTCTGCGTGATCAACGGCGCTCGCTCGCTGCGTCGACGCTGGGGGGTCGAGCGCCGTCACGTTCGCGCGGCAGAACCGGACAGTGTGGCGGGTGCGGACGCCACATTGCTGCTCGCGGAGGAGCATCGTGCCGCGCTGGCGTGCGTACGGCGGCTGCCGCGACGCCAGCAAGAAGTGGTGATCCTGCGGTACTGGTCCCAGATGAGCGAGGCGGAGATCGCGCAGGCTCTGAGAATTTCGGCAGGAACCGTGAAATCGAGCGCGTCCCGGGCGCTGGCGGCAATGGCGCGAGATCTAGGAGTAGACAATGTCCAGTGAGATTGAGCGACGGCTTCGTGCGGCTTATGAGGCGAGCGACAGCCTCGTCATCGATTCACCCCTGCAACCGGATTTGGACGTCGCCAGCGCTGATCCGCTGCGAGTGACCGCCCGCCCAAGGCGCCGGGGGCCGCGAGCGCCGCTGCTCGCGGCGGTGGCAGTGGTGGTCATCGCGGTGGGCACCTTGCTCGCTGTTGACCGCGCGCGCTCGGAACGAACCGCTGCGCCACCGGTATCAGGCACCGCAACCTCGCCCGATCGCGCCCCGAGCACCTCCCCCGCATCCTCGGCACCATCAGGTCCTGGCAGTACACCTCGGGTGCCGCCGGGTGAGCCGCCACCCCCGCCGCTGGTTCAGGCCAAGACGCATTTCGCTCTTACAACCAACACGATCGATCGACTGGATCAACCCGTGCAATGGGTGAAGACGACGACCTACAAATGGGGGGCGCTGGAGTATCCGCGGGTGCGGCCGGGGGGCCCAGTAGAGGTGCCGCCGGATCTGGACATGTATGTGGTGCAGATCCGTGGAGCGTTCGTTTGTATCGGCTGCAAGTCCATGCAGACGGTCACCGGCACGGTCATGATTCTTGAGTTGCTCCTGGAACCGCATCCACCGTTCTCCGACGGCTTCATAATGGGGAATACCTCGTATGACTTGAGCCGCATCGGCACGGTCCACGTGTTCAATGGGTCATAGCCGCTGTGCGATGGGCGGTCACGCCTCGGTCAGCCCATGACGTAGCTTCCAGGTGGCGTAGCGAGGCTTGGGTTCTTCGGCGACCACGACCCGGTAGCCGGATCAAACGAAGAGACATTGTTGATGGCATTTCCGCCATAAAATACAGCGATCCGTCGCCTAGTTGCGTCATATGAAGGCCGGAGCTGCCGGAAGGCAGGGTAGCGGGCTACTCGGCAGGCTCGGCGATGACGGCGATGACGGCGGTGCCGATGGGCTGGAATCCGAGGCGCGCATAGATCCGGGCCACGTCCGGGTCGCCTGCGGACAGGAACACCGTGCTGACTCCACCCGCGCGGGCTTCGGCGAGAAGAGCCGCGGTGACCAGCTGCGCGAGTCCGCGACGGCGCGCACTCGGTAGCGTGCCGACGCCGACGATCTCGCTCGTGTCGCCGACCGGGTTGTGCTGACCCGCGCACAGTGCGACGCCGTCGTGGATCGCGGCGGCCAGGACGGACAAGCCGTGGCGGATGCGCTCGGCTGCGCGCTGCACCGACCCGTCCTCGATCCCGCGGGCGGTCTGCTCGGCCAGTTCGGGCCGGCCGGCGTGGCCCAATTGTGTGCCGGGCTCGTTGAAGGCGAGGTGGGGCACCGCTATCGCGGACGCCAGCACGGGGTCATCGGGGCCGAGCACCCGCACCACCACGTCGCTCGTTCCCGCGGGCGCCGCGGTCTCGGCGTCGGCACCGAGCACCATCAGGGGGTGCCGGTGCACGTGCAGGCCTTCGGCGGTGGCGACGGCTTCGAGCGAGGGTGTCGTCTCGGCGACCCATTCGAAGCTCTGCGGAATCCCCAGTTCCTGCTGCCGGGCCAGCACGGCCCGGACGTGGGTCGCCGT
Source organism: Pseudonocardiales bacterium (assembly GCA_003243915.1). Taxonomy (GTDB): domain Bacteria; phylum Actinomycetota; class Actinomycetes; order Mycobacteriales; family Jatrophihabitantaceae; genus QHCC01. The sequence goes on from QHCC01000205.1 coordinate 3,502, forward strand.
CAACGCTCCGCGATGCCCCAGGGTTGGTCGGGCGTAGTACTGGTAGCCGTCGCCGTCGCGGACGAACAGGGTCAGCGGGCCGAAGTCCTCGGTGTGGGCAGCGCTTCGGGGCACGGTGTCGTAGTAGCGCTCGATATTGGCGAGCACCGGATCCGCGTCCGTCGCAGTATCTTGATCATCGGCCACTGCCTGATCGAAGCACTACCCTGTGGCCGTGGGCGAGCCAATAATCACCGAGCAGGACGTTCGTGCGGTCGCGGAGCGGGCTCGCGCTGCCGCGGTCGAGCTCGCGCCGCTGAGCCGGGCGGACAAGGACGCCGCGCTGCAGGCGATGTCAGCCGCGCTCGAGGGCGCGACGGACGCGATCCTCGCCGCCAATGCTCGCGACCTCGAGGCTGGGCAGGCGGCCGGTCTTTCCGACGGTCTCGTCGATCGGCTCACGCTGGACGTCGACCGCGTCATGGCGATGGCGCAGGGGCTTCGTGACGTCGCTGCCCTGCCCGACCCCGTCGGTGAGGTGCTGCGCGGTTACACCCAGCCCAACGGCCTGGAGATCCGGCAGGTCCGGGTCCCGTTCGGGGTCATCGCGATGATCTACGAGGCGCGTCCCAACGTCACCGTCGATGCGGCGGGTCTCGTACTCAAGAGCGGCAACGCGGCCCTGCTGCGCGGATCGGCATCCGCGCGCGAGTCCAATTCGATCCTGGTCGACGTACTCGCCGGTGCCGCCGAGAAGGCCGGCCTGCCGCGCGACTCGATCCAGGCCGTCCCTGGGATCGACCGCGCCAGCATCGGGCCGCTGCTGCGGGCCCGCGGCCTGGTCGACCTCGTCATCCCGAGAGGCGGCGCCGGGCTGATCAAGTACGTGGTCGAGAACTCGACGGTGCCGGTGATCGAGACGGGCGTGGGCAACGTGCACGTCTACGTCGACGCGAGCGCCGACCTCGAGATGGCCGAGCGCATCGTCGTCAACTCCAAGACCTCCCGGGTCAGCGTGTGCAACTCCGCCGAGACGCTGCTGGTACACCGGGCGATTGCCGAGGAATTCCTCCCGCGCATCACCTCGACGCTGCAGACCCAGGGAGTCGTCGTGCACGGTGACGCGGCGTTCGGCGCACTCGAGGGCGTCGAAGCGGCGGGTGACGACGATTGGGCGCGGGAGTACCTGTCCCTGGACATGGCCGCCCGTGTCGTCGCCGACGTCGATGAGGCGATCTCGCACATCCGCCGCTGGTCCTCCGGGCACACCGAGGCGATCGTGACGCGCGACCTGGAGTCGGCGCGGCGCTTCGTGGCCCGGGTCGACTCGGCCGCAGTGATGGTCAACGCATCGACCCGCTTCACCGACGGCGGCGAGTTCGGCTTCGGCGCCGAGATCGGCATCTCCACGCAGAAGATGCACGCACGCGGCCCGATGGGCCTGGCCGAGCTGACATCCACGAAGTGGGTCGTCACCGGGGACGGCCACATCCGCTGAGGTGCGTGCGGCCGCTCGGCGGACCGGCGCTCGATCAGATGGCGGCCACGCCGATGAGTCCGTTCCGGGTGACCAGGGCGGCGAGTTCGTGCTCGTCGAGGTTCTCGGTCCCGGCCGGTCGCCGCGGCAGGACCAGGTAGCGGGATTCGGCGCTGGCGTCCCAGACCGTGATCGCGGTGGCCGGATCCAGGGCGAAGCCGAACTCCGCCAACACCGCACGTGGTTCTCTGACGACCCGCGAGCGGTAGGCCTCGCTCTTGTACCAGGTGGGGGAGGGCCCGAGCAGCGCGATCGGGTAGCAGGAGCACAAGGTGCACACGATGACGTTGTGCACGTCCTCGGTGTTCTGCACTACCTTCAGCCGCTGCTCCTGCAGTCCGCCGCCCATCGAGAGCCCAAGGTCGGCCAGCGATTCGTTCGCATCCGTCAACAGCCTGGCCCGGAAATCCGCGTCGAGCCAGGCGCGGGCGGCCACCCGCGCGCCGTTCGCGGGGTTGGCGCGGGCGAGGAAAGCCTGAAGCGCTGTGTCCAATTCGGCCGAGTTCACCAGTCCGCGCTGCTCCAACAGCGTTTCGACGTGGCGAACCTCCGCCGCGATCGATGCGGCCGGGCCTCCGTGCTCGCCGCTCACGGGTTGCCGTTCCCGGCGTCATCGCAGCGGCGCAGGTGGGTCTGCCACACGTCCACCGTGACCGAATGCTCGCCCCCACCGAACAGTTCGCGAGCGGTGAAGCGGACCGTGTAGACCGGCTCCGGCTCGCTCGCCACGCCACGGGCCCGGTCATCGGGCAGGGGATAGCTGCCCTGGATCTCGACGACCGTGCCGACCGCGCCCCGGGCATAGCGCGGCAACCGGGTGTGGTGCGACGGATCGACGCGGCTCGTGCGCACCCGCTCGCCGGGAGCGAAACGCTCAGTCACCCGCCACCTCCGCTGCCGTCAGAACGCCCTTCTCGACGAGCAAGGTCGTGACGGCGTGGAACCATTTCTCGTAGTAGGAGGACTCCAGGTAGCGCGCCGGCGGCATCCGTTCGATGGCGTCGCGGAACTCGTCGAGGCTGTACAGCCCGTGCCCGATCAGCGCCCGGTTGAGCGCGAAGACGTGCGCCTCCCAGTCCGAGTGGAACGGCGCCTCATCCGCTTGCGGTCCCACCTCGGGGAAACCCTGCATGCCCCCCACGTCATTGATCCGGCTCACGTCGCCTCCAGTGCGCAGCCTGGCACGGCGAACACTCCGCGGCAACGCCTTGCGATGGCGGCCAGCATGTGCCGGGTCAGTCGGGGGTCTGGGACGACGCGCGCTTGGTCCGCTCGGGATGCGCCGTCCGCTCGTCGGAGTCCTCGAGGATGATCTCGGCCTGCCGGCGCGGGTCATCGCTGCCGGCCGCGGCCTCCTCGGGCGTCAGGTGTGCGCGGGTTTCGACGCGTGCCTCGTCAGGCTGCTCAGTCATGCCTGGACCGTACCGACCCGGCCGGTGCGCGGGGGGAGTGGCTGGCGCCACTACCGCCCACCGATATCGGGCAGTCGCGATTGCACTGGGCCGGGCCGCGACACTCCGACCGGCGCATCGAGGACGGGCCCGGCCATTGACCGACAGGTGGCTCTGGTGCAGGACAGCGGCGGACCGCAGCATTCATTCATGACCGAACCGCAGGCGGCCGAGCGCACCGCCGGGGCGCAGCGGCTCGCCGCGGCCCGCGCGGAATTCGACGCCGAGGTGACCTACCTCAATACGGCGACGCTCGGCCTGCCGCCGCGGCGCAGTTGGGTGGCACTCCAGAACGCCCTGACCGGCTGGCGCGCAGGGACCGCGGACCCTCCCACCTATGACCTGCCACTGGGCGCCGCGCGTCGCGCGTACGCCGGACTGGTGGGCGTCTCCGAATCCGACGTCGCGGTCGGCAGCCAGGTGTCGGCGTTCGCGGGACTGCTCGCCGCCTGCCTGCCCGACGGGAGCGAGGTGCTGACCGCGGCCGGCGACTTCACCAGCATCCTGTTCCCGTTCTACGCGCAGGCGGGGCGAGGGATCACCGTGCGGGATGTGCCGCTGGAGCGCCTCGCTGACGCGGTGACCGCACAAACCACACTCGTGTCGGTCTCCGCGGTGCAGTCCGCCGACGGGCGGGTCGCCGATCTCGACGGCCTGAACGCCGCGTGCCAGGCGACCGGCACCCGGGTCCTGCTGGACACCACGCAGGCCGTCGGATGGCTGCCGGTCGACGCCGGCCGCTTCGCCTATACCGTCTGCGCCGGCTACAAGTGGCTGCTCTCCCCGCGCGGCACGGCTTATTTCACGGTCCGCCGCGAATTGCTGGACGATCTCATCCCGCATGCCGCCGGCTGGTACGCCGGAGACAAGCCGTGGTCGAGCATCTACGGCGCCCCCCTTCGCCTGGCGCCCGACGCGCGCAGATTCGACGTCTCGCCGGTCTGGCACTCCTGGGTCGCAGCCGCACCGGCCGTCGGACTGCTCGCCGAGGTGGGCACCCAGGTGCTGCACGGGCACGCAGTGGGACTGGCCGACCGGTTCTGCGCCGGGGTCGGGGTGGCGCCGAGAGCCTCGGCGATCGTGTCCCTGGCCGTCGACGAGTCGGCCGCGGCGGCGATGCGGGCTGCCCAGATCGTGGCCTCGGTCCGCGCCGGGCGTCTGCGACTGTCCTTTCATTTGTCCACCGGCGAGCAGGATGTCGACCGCGCCATCGACGTCCTGGCCGGGCACGTCATGCGCGGCAGCTGAGCCACGATCGAAATGGAGCACCCTGATCGACTTCGCACGCTCCGGCGGGGCCACGGTCCTCAGCGTCGAGGTCGGCGGGACCGCGTTGCGCAAGGGGCCGCACACCGGGGTACCCATCGCTTCGCACGCCATGCCCGGCACCTGGGACGCCGCATCGTCGACGATGACGCTTGACGGAGCAGGCTTCGTGATCCGGGTCGCCTGCCTGCCCGACGCGGACGGCACGTTCCCCTACGGGCGCGACGAGCTGCTCCGGGTCGCTGACGGCTTGACGCTCGCGTCCCGGTTCTCGGACAAGTCGACCTGGTTCCCCGCCGCGACGGCACTGCACTGATCAGTGCAATTGCCGGAACTCGGCCGCGTCATGGGCGCTGAAGACAGTCACCTGCGGCTGCGCGACCTGCGTGACACCACGCAGGTCGCGCAGCTGCGCCTGGCTGTCCAGGCGCGGCCCGGCGCAGGCCTGTGCCTTGCGCTGGAACAACCGCAGCCCGGCCGGGCAGTAGGGATGATCCGGCTCGGTCTCGCCGTGGAAGAAGTAGGCGTCGCCGGCGTGCAGCAACCAGCGCTCGGCCGCCCCGTCGCCCGCGAGGACGGCCACGCCGACGTGCCCGGTGCTGTGCCCGGCCAGCGGCACGAGCAGTACGTCTTCCGGCAGGCCGGGCAGGGCGCGCACGGCCTCGAAGCCGAGCCACCGCTCGCCACCGGCGTACTCGTGCGGGTGCCACCTCGGTCCGTGGCTCCACTGTTCGCCTCGGTGCCGGTCGCGGTCACGTCGCGTTGCCGGATGCCGGGCGGCTTGCAGGGCCGGCCCGTAGACGTGAACCTGAGCGGTCGGGAAGTCGGCCAGCCCTCCGACGTGGTCGCGGTCGAGGTGGGTGAGCACGATGTGGCGCACGTCGTACGGCGCGTAGCCGAGCCCGATGACCTGACGCAGCGCGGTCTCGTCCGGGTCCAGAACCGGGCGGACCCGGCGCAGGAACTGCCTGCCCAGGCGCGCTGCGGGACGGGCGATGTCGAGCAGCCCGATGCCGGTGTCGACCAGTACCAGCCCATCCGGTGCCTCCACCAGCAGGCAGTGACAGACGAGTGTCGCGGCGCGCAACAGCGACCCTCGCCGTCGATGAGGCGGCCGCCGAATGGGCGGAACGTGCCGCAGTTCAGGTGATGCACAGGCAGGCCCATCGGCGTCCCCTCGTGTGTCGGCGCCGCGGTCCGGACGGCGGCAGTGCTGGCACCATAGGGGTTCACGTCGACCTGAAGGCAAGGAGGCCGGAATGGGATCCGAACGTCCGCTAACGATCGCCCAGGCGGGCGCAAGCGCGGGTGTGGCCCCGCATGTCCTGCGGCACTGGGAGTCGATGAACGTCCTCGCGCCGCACCGCACGGGCAACGGGCACCGCGCCTACACGGCGGCGCACCTTGCCCAGATACGACTGGTGCAGCGCTGTCAGGCCGGCGGCCTGAGCCTGGCCCAGGTACGCAGCATCATGGGCGAGACCGGAGCGGCTCGGCGCGCCTCGCTGGTCGCGCACCGGCAGGCCATGCGCGGTCGCGCGGCCGACGTGGCTGCCGCCCTCGGCCTGGTCGAGCACGCGTTGGCGTGTTCCCACCCGTCGCTGGTCGAGTGCGCGGGCTGCCGCGCCGCGCTCGACGTGGCCCCGGCAGGGTCATGCGACTGACGCCGGCCGGCCTGCAGTTCGTGCGCGAGCGACACCTGGCCACGCTCACGTCGTTGCGCCCCGACGGGAGTCCGCATGTCACGCCGGTCGGATTCACGTGGGATGCCGAGCGGGGCCTGGCGCGGGTGATCACCAGCGCTACGAGCCGCAAGGCGCGCCATGCCGCGCTCGGCGCAGCGCTCGTGCTCTGCCAGGTCGACGGGCGCCGCTGGCTGTCGATCGAGGGCACCGGCCGGGTCAGTTCCGACGCCGACGACGTGGCCGAGGCGGTGGCCCGCTACGCCGAGCGCTACCGGGCGCCTCGGGAGAATCCCGCCCGGGTGGCCATCGAGATCGAAGCGACGCGGTTTCTCGGATCGGCGCAGTTCCACACCCGCGAGTGATCCGGGACAGGTGCGACCGGTCCTCAGGGGTACGTCGGGTGTCCGGCCACTGTGCGGCGCAGGGTGGGCACGACTGGTGGGTCGGTGCGATGACCCGGTTCGGCGAGCTGACGGATCAGGGCGTCGGCCCACGACATCAGTTCGGGGACGGCGATGCCGTGCGGCGGCGCCGTTGCATAGCCCGCGATGCGTTCGCGTCCGCGCTGCAGCAGGGCCATCGCGCCGGAGTCGTTGCCGCGCAGGGCATGCGTGAGCCCGACGGCGAGTTGGGCCAACCCCTGCCACAGCTGGCGCTCGGGCACCGGGGCTAACTTCCAGCTGCCCTCCAGAACCTCGTGTGCGTGGAACGGCAGGCCGGCGTCGAGCAGTCGCTGGGCTTCGGCGAGGGCAGCGTCGGGCGACAGCGCTACGCCTTCCGGCACGCGCTCGACCCCGGCCGCGCCGCGGGGCAGTGGCCGACCCAACCCGTCGCGGGGCCGGGCGTTGAGTGGCCGGCCGGCTGGATCTCGCTCGCGCTCGGACACCGGTCAGAAAGCCGTGACGTCGAAGACTGCCGCCAGGGCCACGCCGACGATCATGGCAGCTCCGGCGTTGCGGGCGTGCAAGAACGCCCATGCCGCGTACCACAGTGGCCACACCGGGAAGCCCCGCGGCTTCTCCGCCGGCGGTGGTTTCGACAGCGCTCGCCACGCCGAGCGGGCCACCGGCAACCCGGCCAGGCCGAGCAGCGCGGGCCACGGCAGCGCCCGTGCGGCGACCGCGGCGACGAGCAGGACGTAGAAGCCGGCCATCAGAGCCTTGGTGGCGCTCAACGCGCGATCGCGGCCGAGCAGCACCGGCACGGTCTTGATCGACAGCGGCCCGTCGAACGGGATCTTGTCGGTGTGCTTGCCCATCAGGACGGCCGTGCACAGCAGTGCGTAGGGAAGGCTGGCCACCCACACCTGCCACGGCAGGTGCCCGGTCGCGGCGAAATAGGTGCCGCCGACCATGAGCGGACCCCACGTGACCAGAACGTCCAACTCGCCCAGCCCGCGCTTCTTCAACCGCAACGGAGGGGCCGTATACGCGGCGCTGAGCAAGAATCCGCCGAGCGCGAAGGCGAGCACCCACGGCCCCCGCGCGGCAACCAGGACGACCATGATGGCAAGGTCGAGCACATTGACGGCGAGAGCTACCGTCGCGAGCTGACGGCGGCTGGTCAGCCCGGACAGGATCGGGTGTGGCGCGTACTGCGCCCGCGGGTAGTCGGCGGTGTCCTGGCCGACTTCGGTGTCGAAGAGATCGTTCATCAGGTTGTTGGCGATGTGTGCTGCGCTCACGCCGATCAGGGCGAGCACGAAGTACCACCACGAGAAGCCCGGCTCGCGGATCGCGAGCAGGCCGGCGAGCAGACCGGCGACGATCGTCATGGGCAGCACGGCAGCGCGGGTGAGCACGATCCACTTGGTGACGAAGTCGACATGCCCGCGGGGTGGGTTGGTGGTCACCGCCGCATAGAGCCAGCCGCCGGAGCGCTGTTTGAGCGTCGGACGCTCCGGGACGTAGGCGACAAGCGCCTCACCGGCGGCGCGGTCGGGCTTGGGTCGCGGCACGGGCCGTTCCCGCTTCGGCGTCTCGGTCACCCATCGAGCGTAGGCCGCACCGGACGTCGGGGTCGGGCGTCGGGGTCGGGCGGCCGGGTCGGGCGTCGGGGTCGGGCGGCCGGGTCGGGCGTCGGGGTCGGGCGGCCGGGTCGGCGCGCCCTCCGGGCCACGCTCAGGTTCGTCGCCCGCCCGTGGGCCGGTGTCGGCAGCGGTGGCCAGCGGCGGCCCAGACGTGTCAAGGTGGGGGCATGTGCCGCAATATTCGGGTCCTGAACAACTTCGAGCCGCCGGCGACGTCCGAGGAGGTGCAGGCCGCCGCTCTGCAGTACGTGCGCAAGGTCAGCGGCTGCGCCAAGCCCTCGGCGGCGAACGAGGCCGCCTTCAACGCCGCGGTCGCCGAGATCGCCCATGTGACGCAGCACCTGCTCGACGAGTTGGTGACGAACGCGCCCAGGCGGGATCGCGCAGTGGAGGCCGCCAAGGCCCGCGAACGCAGCGAGAAGCGGTACGCCTCCGCCTGACTACCCGCAATTGATCAACTCGCGGGTGCGGTGCGTAAATCCGCGTGCGTCGCTCAGCTGGTGAGGGTTGATCAACGAGGTGGTCGCGTCGCCGGACTCGCGGCTGCGGTCGCGAAACGTGTCGGGCGTTCTGGTGCCGCGTGTCCGAAGCACGGCACTAGGGTGCGCGGTATGGGCAACGATGTTCTTCCTGACTCGGGCTCCGACTTCGGACAACGCGTACGCAGGCGGCTGCGCGAGGAGCAGGTCGTCTGGTTCACCACGGTCGGCGCGGATGGCACCCCGCAGCCCAATCCGGTCTGGTTCCTCTGGGACGAAGGCGCGACGGCGCTCGTCTACAACCGGGCCGACGCGAACCGGCTGACGCACATCGCCAGCCGTGAGCGGGTGGCGCTGCAGTTCGACGGAGACGGCCACGGCGGCGACATCGTCGTCATGCTCGGACGGGCACAGCTCGTCGAAGACGTGCCCGCACCGCACGCGAACGCCGCGTACGTGGCGAAGTACGGCGACGCGATGACGATGGTCAGCGGCAGCCCCGAGGCGTTCAGCGCCGCGTATCCAGTGGCAATCGCGGTACAGATCGAGCGCATCCGCGGGCACTAGGGTGGGCGGTGCCGCCCGACGGCAGCGCGCGCAGCGCAGGCGCACGGCCTGCGGCAGTGCGCGCAACGCAGGAGCGCGGCCTACGGCTGCGCGCGCAACGCAGGCGCGCGGCCTACGGCAGCGCGCGTAACGCGAGGGCCGTCTGCTCGTCGGCGGGGTAGAAGGCCTCGATCGCCAGCTCCTCGACGGTCACGTCGGTCGCGGTGCCGACCACGGCGCTGATGCTGAAGAACGACAGCTCGTGCTCGCCGTGGCGGTAGCGCAGTGGCAGCACCACGTCGCTCGGCGACGGTGAGCCGGCCGTCTCGCCGGGGTAGCCGCGCAGCTCCTCGAGCAGCTCGTGCAGCCGCGCATCGCCAGTGGCCTGCGCCCGCCGCTGCAGCTGGCCCAGCAGGTGCGCCCGCCACTCGGCCAGGTTCGCGATCCGTGCCGCCATTCCGTCCGGATGCAGGCTGAGCCGCAGCACGTTCACCGGTGGTTCGAGCAGCCACGGCGCCGCTCCCGCCGTCAGCACCGCGATGCTCGCGTTGGCATCGACCAGCTCCCACCAGCGATTGATCACCACGGCGGGGTAGGGCTGGTGCCCGGTCAGCACCTGGCGCAACGCGGCGCGCACCCGCGCGAGCTCCGGTTCGTCGAGCCCGTGCTGCGGGTAGGCCGGTGCGTAGCCGCCGGCCAGTAGCAGCGAGTTGCGCTCGCGCAGCGGCACCTCCAGCTGGTCGGTCAGGCGCAGGATCATCTCGCTCGTCGGCCGCGACCGGCCGGTCTCGACGAAGCTCAGGTGGCGCGTCGATACGTCGGCCTGGATGGACAGGTCGAGCTGGCTGAGCCGGCGCCGTTCGCGCCATTCACGCAGCAGCTCACCTACCGGCCGGCCGGCCGTCGCACGCGCACTCACAGCAGTCATGATCGTGACGCTATCGAGCCGGCCGACGCCTCGCCATTACCTCTGACGTCATGCGTGGACGTTACCTCCGCGGTAATCGACAGGGCTATCGCAGCCCATCAGGATCGTCCTCGTCGACACCGACGAACTGCCTACCCACGAAAGGGCTCTCGCCATGAATGATCTGATCGAGCGCTACCTCGCCAGCTGGAACGAGACCGACCCGGCGGCCCGCCGCACGCTCATCGACGACCTGTGGGCCGAGGACGGCAGGTACGTCGACCCCATGGCGGAGGCGCACGGCCGCGACGCGATCGACGCGACCATCTCCGCGGTGCAGCGTCAGTTCCCCGGCCTGGTGTTCGCTCCCGCCGGACCGGTCGACGCCCACCACCGCCAGGCCCGGTTCACCTGGGGCCTCGGGCCAGAGGGCGCAGAGCCGATCGTCATCGGGTTCGACGTCGCGGTCACCGACGCCGATGGGCGATTGAGCAGCGTGCTCGGCTTCCTCGACAAGGTCCCCAGCTGAGGCCGAACACCCTACGCGGCAAGGAGATTCGCGATGACTCAGATCCTCCAACCGACGGCCGCTGTGCCGGATGCCGGCGACGACCGCTTCGAGTGGGCCACCGATCGGTCCTGGAGTCGCACGGCAACCGGGCCCGCCTCGAACTGTCCGGTACCGGCCTGGTGACGGCCGGGCTGGTCGCCGTCGTCTTCCCGCTGGTCGAGGGGCGTGAGCACGGCTGGCCGGCGTGGACGTGGTGCAGCCTCGCCGCCGCGCCGGTGCTTCTCGATGCATTCGTCTGCACCAGCGGGTGCGCGCGGCGAGCGGCCGCGTACCGCTCGTCGATCTGTGGGCCCGGACCTCGCGAAGCCCCTCGATCGTGAAATGCGCGCCGACCGATGACTTGGGAGGTGCGGCGGTCCCGCGCTGCCGGCTTCCGAATCCGCTCGTCCGGCCGGCCTGGTTTGCCGACGTGGATCACGCGAGCGTTACCGCCGTGCTCGGTTGTCGAGCACCCACGTCGGATAGGAAGATCATCAAGAAATCCCTTATAGTAAAAGGGGAAAGTACTTGCCGCAGTCTCGTGCACAGAGTAGTATCGAACGTATGTTCAGCAAGTCGACGACACTTTCGCGGACTGTGCTTCTGGCGCAGCTCACCGCCATGCTCGACGACTTGTGCGGCCTCGACCTGGCCACCGTGCCCGATGACGATCTGCTCGGGCTGTTGCGCGATCTGGAGACCCAGAAGAACCGGTTGGCCAGCCTCGATCACCGCCTGATCGCCGAGACCGCCTCGCGCCGTCTGGCCCACGAGCACGCGTGCCGCGACACCGCGACACTGTTGAACCACCTGCTGCGGATCAGCCCGTACGAGGCCCACGCCCGCGTGGACGCCGCTGCCGACATGGGCCCGCGCCGTGGGCTCACCGGCGAGGTGCTGGCGCCGATCTTCGGACGTGTCGCTGCGGCGCAGGGCGACGGCACCATCTCCGTGGCGCATGCGCGCGTCATCACTGCCACCATCGATTCGCTGGCCGAGGCCATCCAGGCCGAGCACGAGGAATCGGTGCAGGACGTACTCGTCGACCAAGCTCGCGTTCTCGACCCCCGCCAACTTGGCCAGGTGGCGCACCGGCTACGCGACACCCTGGATCCGGACGGCACGTTGGCCAACGAACGCGACCGAGCCCGGCGTCGCGACCTGCGCGTCCGACGCCGTCCCGACGGCTCGAGCCGCATCGAGGGCGAGCTGACCGCGATCTGCACCGAGGCACTGCTCGGCGCTCTGGAAGCACTGGCCACACCCGTCCCGGCCGAGCGCGGCGCGAGAGACCCGCGCACCTCCGGGCAGCGGCTGCACGACGCGATGCAGGACGCGATGCTGATGGTGCTGCGGTGCGGACAGCTGCCCGACTGTGGCGGGTTCGCCGCGACGATCCTGTTCACCATGACCCGGAGCAGTTCGAGACCGGTATGGGGCAGGTCCGCACCGGACACGGAGCCTACGTCTCCACCGAACTGGCGCTGAGTCTGTTCGGTGACGCCCGGATCATGCCCGTCGTGCTCGGGAGGGTCCGCGAGATCACCGCCTACGGCACCAGCCACAGGATCTTCACCGAGGGCCATCGGTTGGCCATGATCGCTCGCGACCAAGGCTGTTCCTTCCCCGGCTGCACCGCTGCACCGGCCATGTGTCAGGCGCACCACGTCACCGACTTCTCCCTCACCCGCCGGACCTCAATCGACGATGGCACCCTCGTCTGTGGCGTCCATCACCGGGAACACCCGAACCTCGGCTGGATCTGCAAGATGATCAACGGCATCCCCCATTGGACCGCGCCACCCTGGATCGACCCCGGACAGGCGCCCCGCCGCAACCGAGCCCACGACCCGCTTGGGGACTGATCGTCCGCGTTCGTCAGGCGGATTCCAGCCAACGTCGCAACACCCGGAGATGTGCGGGTGTGCAGTGGTTGGTTCGGGACAGCAGGGCCCAGAGCCGTTGGTCGACCAGCGGGAAGTGTTCGCGAGTCTGATCGCTCGAGAAGTGGGCAACAGTGCTGCGTGTCGGGAGGTGGGGATCAATCAGCGGACCGGGTCACGGTGGCGGTTCGGGCGCACCATCCCGGCCAAGCATGGTCGGAGCCTGCACTATCCGCCGGTGGTCACTGCTGAACGCGCTCCGATCTCGGCCCGGTATCTGTCTGAGGACGAACGGGTCGTGATCGCCGACCTGCGGCGTGCTGGGGCAACGGTGCGGGCCATCGCGGCCGAGTTGGGTCGCAGCCCGTCGACCGCGAGCCGCGCAACTCCCGGAACCTCGAGCCTGGCTCCGGCGACTACCGGCCGTGGAGGGCCCATCGTCTGGCCGCCGTCCGACGTCGGCGGCCACGCCGACGCCGGGTGGACGGAGACGTGGTGCTGGCGGGGTTCGTGCAGGCCCGGCTACAGGCCGGGCATAGGGAAGGCGATTACATCATGGGTAAGGGCAACCAGTTCGCGATCGCGACCCTGGTCGAGGCGAACCTGCAGCATCGTCGAGCTCGTCCATATGGGTGAGGACCAGTCCGCCGTTACGCTGTCTCGCTGGCTGATCGATGTCTTCACCGCGATGCCGGCCTCGATGCACCGCAATCCGGCGAGCGACCGGTCTCTGAGGCCGTGGCGCATGCCGTGTCCACGAACGGCGCGAGTCGGTTGTTCCCAGGTCGCCGGATCGTCGTGCGTCGGGGCACCGCGATCAGGGCGGCTGATCGTGAACTGCTTGTCGCAGGTTGAACAGTTCATCAACCCTCTCCGTCAAAACGGGGCCAACCCCAGATTGTTCGTGCGCACGCGGGCGGCGGACCCTCGATGGAACGTTCTGCGCGCGTCGTTGCGTCATATGGTTGTGGCTGTGAGGCGTGCTGAGTTGATCGCGGCGTGCGCGTTCGCGCTGTTGCTGGCTTCGTGCGCTGGTGGCGGTGGGGCTCACCGAACGGCGGAGCCGTCGGGTGGGAGTTCTACAGGCCGACAGAGCGAGCAGCACACCGCATCGACGAAGAAGATCACCTTCCACGGCGTCCAGCTGGCCATCCCAGCAAGCTGGCCGGTGATCGACGGAGCGCACACCCGATTCACGTGCTCCTCGACGTTCCAGGGGCAGGCAGACCGAGCGTTCCTCGGGGTCAGCTACCAAGGGGCGCCGTCCTGCCCAGCCTCCGTTGGGAACACAACGCCTCCGGCTGATGGCGTGTGGATGCAACCAGACGGATCGACCTCACCTCAGGGAACTCCGACCACGCTGCCCGGGGGACAGCGCGCTTACGTGTCCGCTGCGCGGGCCTCGGCGGTGACCGTTTGGTACCGCCGCGTGTCGATCCAGATCGGAATCGGTGCCAACCCCGCCGTCGAGCGAGCGATCCTGAACTCGATCACCTCGAGCCTCACTGGTGCTGACAGTCCAACGCTCGGCCGTTGCCCCTCCCCGGACCCGACTCCTCCCACGACGCCCGCGCCCGGCCGCCTCACGGCCCCGCTCGTCCTCGAGGACAGCAACGGGCAGATGCAGCCCGAGGCAGTGAATGTCCAGCCCCAGGTGAGCGCCGCCTCCGTATGGACCAGCTTCGTCCACGGCTTCGGGGCCGGCCGCTTTGGCGCGCTCCGGTGGAGCATTGTCTTCGGCAGCTACTCGGCACAAACCCCGGCAAAGATCAACCCAGACGGTTCGACGACCCCCGAGTACCGAGGCGTGCCAACTTGGCTGATACGAGGTCACGGGGTCCCGACCGACTACGGCCCGTGCGGGATCACCGTCCTCGCCCCATACAACGCCGACACCGGACACTCGATGAACGTAACGACTATCGGCTGACGCGTACGTTTGCCCATTGGTATGCGGCCCGAGCGGCCTGCTCGGGTCGAGGAACAACGGAACAGCCACTAGCGCTGAGAACGATCTTGGTCGAGTCCTCAGCCGCGATCCCAGGCTGCGCCCACTCCGCCCCCGAAGCGGCCCGAGCCTACCGAGGGCAGCCCGCACCGAACTCGATGCCTGGCTTCGGCTCGACGTCGATGTGCTCTCAAGTGACGCCGCGCCGGTGGCGGCGTCGACCCGGCCGCCGTGAACAGCTGATCGTCGAGGCCACCAGCCAGGTACAGCAGATCCGTGCGCCGCTGGAATGCGTGTGGCCCGCCGTGCTGGACACCGCGCAGCAGCCGTTCAAGTCGAACACCCGGGTCGCGGGGTTGAGTGTGATCCTTGAGCGCGCGGGCCACGACGTCGCGCAGCTGCGGGATCGACATGTTGTCGAGCATGATCCACTCGGCACCGCACGAAGCGCCTGGCACGCTTCGTCGAAGGTCTGTACTTCGACTTCGACGGTGACGCTTTGTCGGTTGTGTGCCATCGCCGAGCGGGCGCCGCCGACGCCGTACGGGAACTGCTCGCGAGGCACGCGGCTGCCTCATGCGCCGAGCCGGGCTGCCTGCAGTTCGACGCCCACCAGGGCATCGGCAACCCAGACGAGTTCGCGCTCGTCGAACGCTATGAGTCACAAGCCGCCTTCGCGGAGCATCGACGAACACGGCACTTCCGACGCAACGTCGAGACCGAACTTGTCGTGCTGCTCACCGCGCACAGTTGGACGGTGTTCGGGCCAGCGCTGTGACGCCACTTACGACATGCTCAACCCTTGCCGTAAAGATCGACATTGGAGAACTGACATGTACCGCATGACCATCCAGTACGCCGTCCCCGACGACCCAGAGGCATTCGACCGCTACATCGAGGGGCACCTCCCACGCTCGTGACACCGGCGCCGGGCCTGCTCCTGGCCAGCACCGCCGTCGTGGTCGGCGGCGGGTTCGCCCTGTTCGCGGCGGCCCGGTCGGACCCGGCCGAACCGTTCGTGGCCATGGGCGTGCTCGGCTTAGGCGTCGCGGCTCTCGGCCGCGATGCCCGGCGCCATCCTGGCCGTCACCCCAGGAGCGAGACGTCAAGCGCCATGAGCTTCAACTACGTCGTCCGCAGCGTCGGGTACTGCCTGGGCAGCGCCATCGGCGGCCTCATCCTCGCCGCGGGCACCGGCCCCGGCCACCTCTTTCCCGACGACAGCGCCTACACCACCGCGGCGCTGGTCGGCATCGGTGCCATGGTGGTCACGACGCTGACAAGCCTCGCTCTTGCCCGCCGACGCTCGTCCGAGACCAACCTGTAAGTCAGATGCACTCATCCCACACTGGAGGTTCCATGCCTAAGGGCTATTGGGTCAGCGCCTACCGCACCATTTCAGACCCTGAGAAACTGGCTGCTTACAACAAGCTGGCCGCTCCGGCCGTCAAGGCCGGGGGCGGTCGGACCCTCGTCCGTGGCGGTCGGGTCGTGGCGCATGACGCCGGAATCGCCGAGCGCACCGTCCTGATCGAGTTCGACAGCTTCGAGCAGGCCGTCGCGGCGCGCGAGAGTGCGGCCTACCAAGAGGCGCTGACCGTCCTCTCCGACGGCGTCGAGCGCGATTTCCGCATCGTCGAAGGCATCGACTGACCGAGGGTCCCCGTCGGATCGTCACTGGGGTGTCCCGTCTCACCTACCCTGACGCAGACAGAGCCGTGGGTACGGCGGTTGTTTCCTC
>QHCC01000205.1:19548-38936 GCA_003243915.1 Pseudonocardiales bacterium
GACAAGCGTCGTGTCGAGTTGCGTCACGTTGCGAACCGCGCGGAGCGAGATCCGGTTTGAGCGGACCCACAGCTCGGACCGGTAGAACTCGTGAGCCGGTCCCGGAATGTCGATCAGCTCGTTGGCTCGGTGCCGAGCAAGATGAACGCGTGACGCGAGACCAGAGCTATCTGCTGGACAATCAGCAGTCCGAGGCTGGGCGACGATTCGACGCGCTGTCGCAGCTGTTCGACCCGGTGACGTTCCGGCACCTCGCTGCGGTCGGTGTGTCGGCGGGATGGGCATGCTGGGAGGTCGGGGCCGGCGGTGTCAGCGTTCCTGCGTGGCTGGCCGAGCAGGTCGGCCCGTCGGGTCGGGTTGTGGCCAGCGACATCGACACGGCTTGGATGCCCGCCAGCGGTGCCGCGTTCGAGGTGCTGCGGCATGACGTCGGCGTGGACGAACCGCCTCGCGGCGCATTCGACGTGGTGCATGCCCGGTTGCTACTGACCCACGTGCCTAAGCGGATCGAGGCGCTTGCCTCGATGGTGCGAGCCCTGCGACCGGGCGGCTGGCTGCTCATCGAGGACGCAGATCCTGGATTGCAGCCGCTGACTTGCCCGGACGAGTCCGGGCCCGCCCAGCAGCTGGCGAACCGGCTGCGTCAGGGGTTCCGGACGTTGATGGCTGGCCGAGGGGCTGAGCTGGCGTTCGGACGAACGCTGCCGCGGCTGCTGCGCGACGCGGGGTTGGACGCGGTGCAGGCTGACGCCTTCTTCCCGATCACCTCGCCGGCGTGCACCGCGCTGGAAATCGCGACCGTTCAACAGATCCGGGGGCGGTTGCTGGATGCCGGCCTGGCCACCGAAGCGGAGATCGACCAGCATCTGAGCAACGTTGCCAGCGGTTGTCTTGATCTTGCCACCGCGCCATTGATCTCGGCGTGGGGCCGCAAGCCGCAGTGACCTGAGGTCCCGCCGCAGGGTGCTTGACGTGCGATCAGCTGACCGCTTGCGCCGACTTGTCCTCTTCTGGAACAGAAGTCTGCAGGCATCGACGAACGTCGCTGATCGAACGGCCGTCCCGCCTCGGAGCGGTATGTCCGTACCTGACCCACCCGTCGAGCGGCTCGTGCCCTTGGCGTGCGGTTGCTGGGCCGAGCACCCGAATGTGGCGTGGTCAACCGCACATCTTGCCGCGCGAGGTCGTGGCATCGGCCCGACGTAGGGTGGAGATCAGCCGCATGAAGGAGGTCGCGATGAGCACCACCACGCCCGCCGTCGGGAAGCGTCCGCAACGTGGACCCTTCGCGTGGGTGGGCGCGTTCACCGGCTTCTACCCGGCACAGGCCGAGGAGTTCTCCCACCTCGACCCAGTCACCCGGTTCCTGTACGCGTCGCGCAGCGTCATCCTGGTGATCTCGGCGCAGTCGGCCGCCATCGCCGGTCTCCTCGCGGCCACCCACCGCCGTTTCGCGGTGTTGCCGTTCGTCCTGGTGTTCGTGGGCTACGTCGTCCTGCACGCGATCAGCAACCTGTCCAACGACTACTTCGGCTACCGCCGCGGGCACGACACCGAGGACTCACCGCGCCGTCGCTACACGCTGCACCCCATCGCCAGCGGGGCCGTGACGCCCCGGTTGCTGGCCGGCGGGCTCGTCGTCCTCGGCGTGATCGCCCTGTCGATCGCGGCGTACTTCATCGCACTGCGCGGGTGGGGTGCGCTCATCCTGGCTGCCGTCGGTGCGGTGCTGCTCTACGCATACGACGCCGCGCCGCGCGCCCTGAAGGAACTCGGCCTCGGCGAGGTGGCTGCGTTCGCCGTCTGGGGCCCGTTGATGATTGGCGGAGGTTACTACGTCATCACCGGGCGGCTGTCCGGCGAGGCATTCCTGGTCTCGGTGCCCATCGGGCTGGGCGTGGCCTCGATACTCATCGGCAAGCACATCGACCAGCGGATCTTCGACACGTCGCAGCAGCAACGCACCCTGCCGGTGCTGCTCGGCGAGCGGGGCGCGCGACTGCTCAATCGAAGCGCCGTCGCGGCGATGTACGTCGTCACCCTCGTCGCGATCGGCACCGGTTCCCTGACCCTGTTCGCCCTGGTCGTCTTCGTGGCGGCGCCGCGAGCCGTTCGCGCCCTACGGGTGATGTCGCGGCCGGCACCGCAGGAGCCGCCGCCCGGCTACGTCGGCTGGCCGCTGTGGTACCACCGGGTCTGCCTTGTGCACCACCGCGCGTTCGGCTGGCTGTTCATCCTCGGCCTCGCGGTCGGCGTGGTCTTCCCGCGCGTCCGGATCGGCTGATCGCCTCCGACCGTCTCCGACTCCGCTGGAGTTCCGGTGCGGACTGCACGACACTGCCAATGACACCTGCCCACCCGGGCTCCAGGCTGGGAGACGACATGGCGTACTTCGTGACGGGAGCGACCGGCTTCATCGGACGCTTCCTGACCGCCGAACTGCTCGAACGCGAGGGCACGATCTACGTCCTGTGCCGGGCCGGCTCGCTGGGCAAGCTCGACGAGCTCCGCGCCCGCCTGGGCACCGACGACAAGCGCCTGGTCGCCGTCATCGGGGACCTGTCCAAGGAGCGGCTCGGCCTGGACCGCGATGAGATCGCCATGCTCGACGGCCAGATCGAGCACTTCTTCCACCTGGCCGCGATCTATGACCTGACCGCCGACGCCGACCGCCAGCGGGTGGCCAACGTGGAGGGCACCCGCCACGCCGTCCAGCTCGCCGAGGCCGTGCACGCCGGGCACTTCCACCAGGTCAGCTCGATCGCCGCGGCCGGTCTCTACCCCGGCGTGTTCACCGAGGACATGTTCGACGAGGCCGTCGATATCGAGAACAACCCGTACTTCCTGACCAAGCACGAGTCCGAGGCCGTCGTGCGCAACGAGTGCAGCGTCCCGTGGCGGGTGTACCGGCCGGCCGCCGTCGTCGGGCACTCCGAGACCGGCGAGATCGACAAGATCGACGGCCCGTACTACTTCTTCCGTACCATCCAGCGGTTGCGCGGTGTCGTGCCGTCATGGTTGCGTGGCATCGGCATCGAGGGCGGCCCGATCAACCTGGTGCCCGTCGATTTCGTCGCGAAGGCGATGGACTACCTGGCCCACCAACCGGGCCTGGACGGGCAGGCGTTCCACCTCACCGACCCCGAGCCGTTGACGGTCGGCGGCATGGCCAATGTCTTCGCCAAGGCCGCGCACGCCCCGTCCTTCGCGGTCAACATTGACACCAGGTTCCTCGACGCGATTCCTGGCCCCATCAAAGCCGGTCTGAGCCGGTTCCCCGGTGCGAAGCAGGCCACCGATCTCGTCCTGGCCGAGTTGGGCATCCCGCGCGAGGTGCTGCATTACGTCAACTATCCGACCTCGTTCGACTCCACCAAGACGCAGGATGCGTTGGTCGGCTCCGGCATCGTCGTGCCGCCGCTGGCCAGCTACGCACAGAACCTCTGGGAGTACTGGGAGCGCACCTACAGCCCCGACCGTCGCAAGGACCGTGCCCTGGCCCGAGCGATCAAGGACAAGAACGTCATGATCACTGGCGCGTCGTCGGGCATCGGCCGGGCCACCGCGCTGCGGGTCGGGGCGGCCGGCGGGAAGGTCATCCTCGTCGCCCGCACCGCTGAGAAACTGGAGGAGACCAGGCGCGACATCGAGGACCTCGGCGGTGTCGCGTTCGTCCACCGCTGCGACCTGTCGGACATGGCCGACATCGAGCGACTGGCCAAGGAGGTGCTCGACGAGCACGGCCGCGTCGACGTCCTGGTCAACAACGCGGGCCGCTCGATCCGCCGCTCGATCTCGCTGTCCTACGACCGGTTCCACGACTTCGAGCGGACGATGCAGCTGAACTACTTCGGCGCTGTGCGCCTGATCCTGAGCCTGCTTCCGGTGATGCGCACGCCCAGCGACGGCCGCAAGGGCGGCCACATCATCAACGTCAGCTCGATCGGTGTGCAGACCAACACCCCGCGCTTCTCGGCCTATGTCGCGTCGAAGGCTGCGCTGGACG
This sequence comes from Pseudonocardiales bacterium, assembly GCA_003243915.1. Classification (GTDB taxonomy): domain Bacteria; phylum Actinomycetota; class Actinomycetes; order Mycobacteriales; family Jatrophihabitantaceae; genus QHCC01. The sequence continues at coordinate 23,555 of QHCC01000205.1, forward strand.
CATTCTCCCGCTGCATCGCGTCGGAGGTGATCGACGACGGCGTGTACCTGACGACCATCCACATGCCCTTGGTGCGCACACCGATGATCGCGCCGACCACGATGTATGACCGGTTCCCGACGATCACGCCGGCCGAAGCTGCCGACATGATCTGCCGGGCCATGATCGGCCGGCCGAAGAAGGTGGGCACCACATTGGGCAACGCGGGCGCGCTGGCCTACCAGATCGCGCCCCGCGGGGTCGACGTCATCCTCAACGCCGGCTACAAGCTGTTCCCCGACTCGAAGGCGGCGCGCGGCGGCGAACGCGGAGCGGCCAAGTCCGACGAGCCGTCGACCGAGAGCGTGGCGTTCGCGCACATCCTGCGCGGAGTGCACTGGTAGCGCCTGCGATTGTGCAACTTCTGGCGTCGTGAGGCGGCCAAGAGTTGCGCAGTCGGGTCAACGCCAACGGTCGAGATGACCCATCACTGCCGCCGTCGTGCGCTTGCGGTCGCCGGTGGCCAGCAGGTCGAGCAGCGCGCCGCGCAACAGCGCTAACAGCGCCGTGCGTTCGGCCCTGCCGGCGAGGGTGTTGCGGACCCGTGCCGACTGCGCCTGACCGAGCAGGCCGAGCCAGTCCTCGACCGTGCCGCGGGCGAATGTGGCCCACGGGCCGTCCGTGTCGAGCAGCGACGCGGCGTAGCTCTCCACCCACAACACCAGCAGTGGTCGGTGATCAGGGCTGCTGAGCCACGACCACAACCGGGCGACGATGACCGCGAGGTCCGCCGCACCCTCGTCGCGGACGGCTGCCAACATGGCCAGCTCGTCGTGGCGGGCGCGTTCGAGCACGGCCTTGACCAGGCCGGCCTTCGAGCCGAACAGGAACCGCAGCACACCGGTGCTCGACCCGACGGCCTCGGCCACCGGACGCAGCGATGCGCCGGCCAACCCGTGCTCGAGGACGTACTGGTACGCGGCGTCGACTATCTCGGTCCGGCGGGGCGACGCTACAGCGGTCATGGCGGCCATTGTGCCGTACTGATACAGTCGTGTCAGTAGAGGGGAACGGCCGTGACAAGCAATGGGGTTGCCGTCATTCGGCGTATGGACAGGCCGGGTGATCTCGGCTGGGTTGTGGTGGCACACGGGGAGCTGTACTCGCGCGAGTTCGGCTGGGACACGAGCTTCGAGACTCTGGTCGCCCGGATCGTGGCCGACTACGCCGAGCGCCACGACGATCAGCGCGAGGCGGCGTGGATCGCCGAGGTCGACGACGTCCGGGTCGGCTGCGTCTTCTGCGTGACCGAGGACGCAGACACCGCGCGGCTGCGCATCCTGCTCGTCGATCCGGCGGCGCGCGGGCAACGTCTCGGCTCGCGGTTGGTGAAGACCTGTATCGACTTCGCCCGTGCCGCCGGGTACCGGCGCATGGTGCTGTGGACGAACCACCCGCTGGTGGCCGCCCGCGCGATCTACCTCGCGGCGGGGTTCCAGCTGACCGCAGAGCACCCGCATCACAGCTACGGGGTCGACCTCGTCGGGCAGACCTACGAACTCCCGATTGCGCAACTCCCGGTGCCCTGAGGCCGCCAGAAGTTGCACCATCGGGTCGACCGTAGGATCTCGCGCATGGCGCGGCGGGTCGGGATCATGGGCGGAACGTTCGACCCGATCCACCACGGGCACCTCGTTGCGGCATCGGAGGTCGCCGCCCTGTTCGAGCTGGACGAGGTCATCTTCGTCCCGACCGGCGAGCCGTGGCAGAAGCCGGCCCGGCAGGTCAGCGCGGCCGAACACCGCTACCTCATGACGGTCATCGCGACGGCCTCCAACCCGCGGTTCTGGGTGAGCCGGGTAGACATCGACCGCGCGGGGCCCACGTACACCGTCGACACGATCCGCGACATCACCGCGCAACGGCCCGGTGCCCAGATGTACTTCATCACCGGGGCAGACGCCCTGGGCCAGATCCTGTCGTGGAAGGATTCCCAGCGGGCGATCCGGCTGGCGCACTTCGTCGGCGTCACCCGGCCGGGCTACGAGCTCTCAGGCGGACACCTGCCCTCGGACGCCGTCACCCTCCTCGACGTCCCCGCGATGGCGATCTCGTCGAGTGACTGCCGCGCGCGGGTGCGTCAAGGCCAACCCGTCTGGTACCTGGTGCCTGACGGGGTGGTCCAGTACATCAGCAAGCACGAACTCTACCGCGACGCCCCGTAGGCTGGCTGGTCGTGACCGCCACCGACACCGCCCGCGACCTCGCGCTCGTCGCAGGCCACGCCGCCAGCGACAAGCTCGCGACCGACGTGGTGCTGATCGACGTCAGTGACCGGCTGGCGCTCACCGACGTCTTCGTGATCGCCACCGGCAGCAACGAGCGGCAGGTGGAGGCCATCGTCGACGAGGTCGAGGACAAGTTGCGCCTGGCAGGTGTCAAGCCGCTGCGCCGCGAGGGGCGCAAGGACGGCCGGTGGGTGCTTCTGGACTATGCCGAGATCGTCGTGCACGTCCAGCACGCCGAGGAGCGGGTGTTCTACGCGCTGGAACGGCTCTGGAAAGATTGCCCCTTCATCCCCTTCGAGGAACACCGCGCCGGCGGTAGCTGAGTGACAGCCGAGGCACACGCGCCGGAGACACCTTGAGCGCAGGACGATGAGGCGGGTACTGCTGCTGCGGCACGGCCGCACCGCCTGGAACGCCGAGCGGCGCTTCCAAGGGCAGGCCGACCCACCGCTGGACGACGTCGGGCGGGCGCAGGTCTACGAGGTCGCCGCTCTCGTCGCGGCGCTCGCTCCCGACGTTCTGGTCAGCTCCGACGCCCTGCGGGCGGTGCAGACTGCGGAGCCGATCGCCGACGTCACCGGGCTCGACGTCCTCGCCGACGCACGGCTGCGCGAACGCTCCCTGGGCCATTGGGAGGGGTTGACGCGCGACGACGTGGCGCAGAACTACCCGGATGAGTACGCGGACTGGATCGCCGGGCGAGACGTGAGCCGGCGCGGCGGTGAGACCCGCGAGCAGGTGGCCGCCCGGGCGCTCGCGGCATTCACCGAGTTGCCCGACGTCGCCACCGCCGTTCTGGTGACGCACAGCGCGACCGCGATGGCGCTGTGCACAGAGCTTCTCGGCATGCGCCACGAGGTGCACGTTCTCGGCCCGCTCGCCAACTGCCACTGGTCAGAGCTCTCGGCCGAACACCACGACGGCGCGACGCCGCTGTGGCGGCTGCGAGCCCACAACATCGGCGCGCCGGGAACGATCGCACCGCTGCCGGTGCGCCTGGCCGGTGCCGGCGACGACGCCGCGGATGCTGATGCGTGATCGGCCGCAGCGAGGCCGGCACACCGGTGGCACGGCGCTTCATCGGGCATGCTCGGCGCGGCGGCGGTAGGCTTGAGCCGTGATCGACGCCGGACACCTGCTTCTTCCCGGGCCGCGCTGATCGGGCTCTCTCGTCAGCGCGGCTGAGCCTCTGCGATCGCGCAGGGGCTCCTCTGTTTGTCCAGGACTTCGACCAAGAGCGGGTCACGTCAAGGGAGCGACAGGATGAGCACCACCGAGCACGCGCCGACGGTCGCCGACGACGCTGCACCTGCACTGGCGGCGGACAACGCAGCCGACATTCCGCCCTACCGGTACACGGCGGCACTGGCCGACACGATCGAGACGTCCTGGCAGGACCGCTGGGAGCGGGAGGGCACATTCAACGCCCCCAATCCCACCGGCGAGCTTTCCGAGGGGTTCGACCGGGTCGCTATCCGGTCACACGCCTACATCCTGGACATGTTCCCCTACCCCTCCGGCGCCGGACTGCACGTCGGGCACCCCCTGGGCTACATCGGCACCGACGTCTACTCCCGGTACTTGCGCATGCGCGGCGAGAACGTGCTGCACACCATGGGTTTCGATGCATTCGGGCTACCCGCGGAGCAGTACGCCGTGCAGACCGGGCAGCACCCGGCGACGACCACGTACGCCAACATCGAGGTGTTCACCCAGCAGCTGCGCCGATTAGGGATGGGATACGACCAGCGCCGCACCCTCGCCACGGCCGACCCCGGGTTCTACCGTTGGACGCAGTGGATCTTCCTGCAGATCTTCAACGCCTGGTACGACACCGCGCTGAACCGGGCGCGCCCGATCGACGAGCTGATCGCGGAGCTCTCGAGCGGCGTGCGCGAACCCGCCGAGGGCACGAACACCTTCCAGCGGCCGTGGCTCGAGCTGAGTGGCATCGAGCAGCGGCAGGTGATCGACAACCACCGACTCGCCTACCGGGCCGAGTCGCTGGTGAACTGGTGTCCGGGGCTGGGCACCGTCCTGGCCAACGAAGAGGTGACTGCGGACGGGCGCAGCGAACGAGGGAATCTTCCGGTGTTCCGCAAGCCGCTGCCCCAGTGGAACCTGCGGATCACTGCCTACGCCGACCGTCTCATCGACGATCTGGAGTACATCGACTGGCCCGAGAAGGTGCGCACCATGCAGCGCAACTGGATCGGCCGATCGACCGGGGCGCACATCGCCTTCCCCTGCGGCCCGGATTCGATCTCGGTGTTCACCACCCGGCCGGACACGATCTTCGGGGCGACGTACATGGTGCTGGCGCCGGAGCATCCGCTGGTCCAGGCGCTGGCACCGACGTCGTGGCCCGACGGCACCAGGCAGTCGTGGACGGGCTCGCATGCCTCGCCCGGCCTGGCGGTAGCCGCCTATCGGGCGTACGCGACGGGCAAGTCGGAGCAGGACCGCCAGGCCGAGGGCAAGGCGAAGACCGGGGTGTTCACGGGAGCGTTCGCGACGAACCCTGTGACCGGAGCCCAGCTGCCGGTGTTCATCGCCGACTACGTGCTGATGGGATACGGCACCGGCGCCATCATGGCGGTCCCCGGTCAGGACGAGCGGGACTGGGAATTCGCGGAGCGCTTCGACCTGCCGATCGTGCGCACCGTGGCGCCGCCGGACGGCTTCGATGGCAAGGCATTCACCGGTGAGGGGCCCGCGATCAACTCCGCCATCGACGGCCTGGATCTGGACGGGCTGGCGGTGTCCGATGCCAAGGCCGCGATCATCGGCTGGTTGGAGGCCAACGGGGTGGGGACGGGTTCGAAGACCTACCGCCTGCGCGACTGGCTGTTCAGCCGTCAGCGCTATTGGGGCGAGCCGTTCCCGATCGTCTACGACGAGACGGGCCTCCCCATCGCGTTGCCCGACTCGATGCTGCCCCTCGAACTGCCCGACACCGACGACTTCTCGCCGAAGTCCTACCCGGCCGACGCCGTCGACTCCGATCCGGAGCCGCCGCTGGGCCGGCTGGGAGACTGGGTCAACGTCGAGCTGGACCTTGACCCCGCCAGCGGCGCCGGTGCGCGCAGCTACCGACGTGAGACGAGCACGATGCCCAACTGGGCAGGTTCCTGTTGGTACGAGCTGCGCTACTTGGACCCTGCCAACGCCGAGACCTTCGTCGACCCGGTGATCGAGCGCTACTGGATGGGCCCGACCGCCGAGCGCCCGCTGGGCGGCGTCGAGCTCTACGTCGGTGGCGTCGAGCACGCGGTACTGCACCTGTTGTACGCCCGGTTCTGGCACAAGGTGCTGTTCGACCTGGGTCATCTGTCCAGCTCCGAGCCCTTCCACCGCTTGGTCAACCAGGGCATGCTCCAGCTGCCCGCGTACGCCAACCAGGACCACTTCTACGTCGAGGCATCCGAGGTGGTCGAACGCGACGGGCACTTCTTCCACGGTGACGACGAGGTCAGCCAGGAGTTCGGCAAGATCGGCAAGAGCCTGAAGAACGTGGTCACGCCGGATGACTACATCACCAGGTTCGGCACCGACACGTTCCGGCTTTTCGAGATGTTCAGCGGCCCGCTGGAGCAGTCCCGGCCGTGGGACGCGAAGGCCATCGTCGGCCCGTATCGGCTGCTGCAGCGCATCTGGCGCACGGTCGTCGACGAGGAGTCCGGTGCCGTTCACGTCAGCGATGACGACGTCCCCGAGGAACTGAATCGCCTGCTGCACAAGACGATTGCGGCAGTGCGCGAAGGCATGGAGACGCTTCGCTTCAACACGTCGATCGCCCGCATCACCGAGCTGAACAATGCGATCACCCAGGCATATCCGCGCGGCGGTGTGCCGCGGGCGCTGGCCGAAGCGCTGGTGCTGATGATCGCGCCGCTGGCTCCCCATGCGGGCGAGGAGCTGTGGTCGCGGCTGGGACACGAAACCTCGCTGGCCTGGGTGGCGTTTCCCGTCGCCGACGACGACCTGCTCGTCGATGCGACGATCGAGGTGCCGGTCCAGGTCAACGGCAAGGTGCGGGCAGTCATCGACGTCGCGTCCGATTCCGACGCAGACGCGCTGGAGGCTGCGGCACGGGCCGACTCTCGAGTGGCCGCAGCGCTTGACGGCCGCGAGACCCGGCGGGTTGTGGCCGTGCCCGGCCGGCTCGTGAACTTCGTCGTATAGCGCTGTGTCCAGCGGCGGGGGCAACGTCATGGCCGAGCGGGTAGCGGTTGTCACTGACTCGACCGCCTACCTGCCCGACGGTGTCGCGGCTTCGCTCGGTATCCGGGTCGTCCCGCTGCGGGTCTCGATCGGCGCGCGCACGGCTACCGACGGAGTCGACGTGACTGCGGTCGACGTCGCCACCGCCCTGCGCGCCAAGGTCTCGGTAACGACGTCGCGGCCTGCGCCGGCTCAGTTCGCGACCACGTACCAGGAGTGCCTCGACGCGGGAGCGACCCGGGTGGTGTCCGTGCACCTAGCTGCGGCGCTGTCGGGCACGTGGGAGTCCGCGGCGCTGGCCGCGCAGGACTTCGGGCACGGGGTCGTGCGCGTCGTCGACTCCCGTTCCACCGCGATGGCGCTGGGTTTTGCCGTGATCGCCGCCGCGCAACGGGCCAGCGAAGGAGCGTCGGCGGCACAGGTGCAGGGCGCGGCTACGGAGACGGTGGACCGGACTCGCACGCTGTTCTACGTCGACAGCCTCGAGTACCTGCGCCGCGGTGGCCGCATCGGCACCGCGGCGGCCCTGCTTGCGACCTCGCTGTCGGTCAAGCCACTGCTGCAGATGGTCGAGGGGCGCATCGTGGCGCTGGAGAAGGTGCGCACCTCGACGAAGGCGATCGCGCGGCTCGTGCAGCTGACGGCCGGCTACGCGGGCGACGGTCCGGTCGACGGGGCCGTGCATCATCTCGCGGCGGCGATGCGTGCTGAGCAGGTCGCCACGGCACTGCGGGCGGCGATCCCGCAGCTGGGCGAGTTGTACATCGCCGAACTGGGTCCGGTCGTCGGCGCACACCTCGGACCCGGGGTGATCGGCACTGTTGTCGTGCGCCGCTGATCTGGCACCAACGCCGAGGTCGCCCGTCCCGCTCAGCTGGGACGGTGGCGTCCTGGCAAACTGGGGTGAACCGGGTCCGAGCACCCGCCCACATGACGAAACGTCTACGGATATCGATGGTCTGCTTATGCCTATTATTTCGGACTAGCGACCGCTGCATCGGCGTGCCCTCGACGTGGCGGGCGGCGTCCTGGCGCGGGTGCGCGACACCGACCTGAGCCGGCCCACCCCGTGCGCGGGCTGGGACCTGCAGGCGCTCATCGGCCACGTCGTGGGGCAGAATCACGGCTTCGCGCAGGCCGTCGAGGCGCCCGACGCGCCGCTGGCCGCCTTCGCGGCCCGGCCGCCGGATCCGGGCGGCGCGGCTCACGGATGGCGGACGTCGGCCGATCGGGTCGCCGGGGCGTTCGCCGCCGCTCCGTTGGACCGAGAGGTGCTGCTCGTCGAGATCAGCCCGGATACGCGATTCCCGGTCGCGACGGTCGTCGGGTTCCACCTGCTCGACACGGTGGTGCACGCGTGGGACCTCGCCACCTCCCTTGGCGAGGCGTTTCGGCCGGACGACGAGCTGATCGCAGCGACGTTGGCGCAGGCCAGGCAGGTTCCGGACGGGCCCGCCCGCCGGCGCCCCGCCGCGACGTTCGCCCCGTCCCTTCCCCTCGAGGGGTCCGACGACTGGACCGACACCCTGGCACTGCTCGGCCGGGCCGCTGCGGCCGGCTGAGTCCGGTGTCCAACCGTCCCGCTGGGTTCGAGTACAAAGTGCTCGGCGACGACGTGGTGATCACCCATCACGGTCGACGGGCGACGACGCTGCGCGGTTCGTCCGCACAGCAATTCCTGATCGAGGTGGAGCAGGACGATCCCCAGCAGCTGATGGCTCGAATGACCGGGAACTACCGGCGCGGCAACGAGCGCACGGCCAGGAACCACCCGCGAAACCGGAGTCGCGGCTGACGTGGGCCTGGGGCCTGTCCTGGGATCACCAGCGGGCCGGGTTGGGTGGTGCTGCCGACCGGCGCCGCTGGCCCCGCTGAGCCGAATCGGCGTTCACGGACTCGCCGAGCTGTGCCCGGGCGGGCCTCTAGCACGAGCGGGCGACACCTCGCCGTTTCGTCCACAGCCCCGGGGCTGTCCACAGATCGAGTACGGGTCTGGCTGCGGAGCTTGCTGATTCCTAGCGTCGTGCCGGTGCGAGGTGCCAGGTCCCCGATCCGCGGCGAGCGGGTCCGCGGCGAGCGGGTCCGCGGCGAGCGGGTTCGAGGTGAGCGGGTTCGAGGTGAGCGGGCGCGGGTTGCGCAGCGCGTCCGGGCCATGCTGGCCGACTCGCGTGAGGTATGCGAAAGGGTCTCCGGCGCCGGCCCAAGCGACGGCGATGCCAGCCCGTCTCCGTGGCTGCCGAGCGACGACCTCATATCCCGCCTGCCGCCAGCCGCGCCGCTGGCGGCACCGGAGACCTTCGAGGCATCCGCGTCGCGGCCGGTCGCCCGGGCGCATCGCAGCTCTGGCCTGGTCGAACGGCTGTCGGCTCGGCTCGTCATTCGGGCCGATCCCGGCCGGCGTGGCGCGATTGCGGTGGGCGTGGCCGTCCTCGTCGCGGCCGTGGTCACCGGTGCCTGGGTGCTCTCCTCGCGTCCGCACGCCCTCGCGGTCGGCAGCACCGGTGCCGATCCGGCAGCGGTCGCCGCCGCGCGGTCCGCGGCGGCGGCGGGGACGTCGCTGACCCCAGAACCCACGCGGGACCCGGCCTCGGCCTCCGCTGCGCGGGGCTCCGCTGCGCCCACGCTGGTGGTTGACGTCGCGGGCAAGGTTCGGCACCCAGGGCTGTACCGCCTGCCCGCCGGTTCGCGGGTCGCCGACGCGGTGCAGGCGGCGGGCGGCGCACTGCCCGGCGTCGATCTGACGGCCCTGAACCTTGCCGCGAAGATCGCCGACGGCCAGCAGATAACGGTGGGCATGACGGCGGTAGCTCCCGGCGCTGGTGGACCGGGCCCCGGCGTGAGCCCCAGCCAGGTGGCGGCACCGGTCGACCTCAACTCCGCCACCCTTGCGCAACTGGAGACCTTGCCCGGCGTCGGCCCGGTTCTCGGCCAGCACATCCTCGACTGGCGTGCGGCGCACGGGCAGTTCAGCACGATCGACCAGCTGCGCGACGTCATTGGGATCGGTGACATCAAGTTCGCCGCGTTGCGATCGCAGGTGACCGTATGACGCGAGGCGGCCTGCGGGGCCTCCAGACTGAGAACACGCGCGAGGTGGACGTGCGGCTCGCGCTCGGAGCCGCGGCCGCGTGGCTGTCAGCGTTCGCTGCCCTGGGTCACGCGCCGCGCACCGTGCTGCTGGCCGCAGTGCTCGCCTGCGCTAGCGGCACGGCGGCGCTGGCGGCGGCGCATCGCGGGGCGCGCGGCGCGTCGGCCGCGGCACTGGTCGCCTTCTGCGTCGCACTCGTCCTGATCCCCCTTGCCGGGCGCATTGCGAACAGCCGGGCCTCACCCCTCGTCCACCTGGCCGTCCAGCACGCCGCGGTCACCGCCGTACTGACGGTGACGGCGGATCCGCGGCCGCTCGCCGCGAAGGGCGTCGCCGGTTCCCCGCGAGTGGTCATCGAGACCTCGGCCGAAAGCGTCCTGGTGGCCGGCCACCGCCTGCGCAGCGACGCTCACATCGTGGTGCTGGCGCCAGCGCAGCAGTGGCGAGACGTGCTGCCGGGCCAGCGAGTACGCCTGGACGGCACGCTGAACCCGCCGCTGTGGTGCCGGCGCCATCCGCTCGTCGCTGCGCCGCGCCGCGTCAGGGCTGCCGGGCGACGCGCGCGGTCTGTTGCCGGCGTTGGTCGACGGTGATACCACCGGTCTGGACCCGGTCCTGACTGAGCACTTCCGCCTCGCGGGGCTGACCCACCTCGTTGCGGTGAGCGGCACGAACTGCTCGATTCTCATCGGTTCGGTGCTCCTCGTGCTTCGTCGATTCGGGGTGCGCCCGTGGGCCTGCGGGGCGGCCGGAGCACTCGTGCTGCTCGTCTTCGTCGCGGTCGCACGACCGTCGCCGAGCGTGCTGCGGGCAGCACTGATGGCCGCGATCGCGCTGGCCGCGCTGGCGAGTGGTCGGCCGCGCCAGGCGCTGCCGTCGCTGTCGGCTGCTCTTCTTGCGCTGCTGCTCTGGGATCCTGAACTCGCCCGAAACGCAGGATTCGCCATGTCGGTTCTCGCTACGGCCGCCCTGCTCGTAATCGCGCCCCCGTGGGCCGAGGCACTGCGCCGCAGGAGGGTTCCCGCCGGCATCGCCGAGTCGGTGGCGGTGGCCGCTGCCGCGCACGTGGTCACCGCGCCCGTTATTGCGGCGATCTCCGGCAGGGTGAGCCTGGTCGCGATTCCGGCGAATGTGCTCGCCGAGCCGGTCGTGGCGAGCGCGACGGTCCTCGGCTTCGCGGCCGCGGTCGTGTCGCCGCTGTGGCTGGGGCCGGCCCGGCTGCTGGCCGATCTGGCCGGATGGCCGTGCCGATGGCTGGCGTGGGTCGCACACTTCTTCGGCGGCCTGCACGGCGCGACGCTGACCTGGCCTGGGGGAGGAGCCGGCGGTCTGGCGCTGCTGGTGCTGTGCGCCGGGCTGCTCGCCGTCGCCCTGCGCGCCGGACCGCGGCGCTCGCTCGCTGCGGCCGCGATCACCGCGCTCTTCGTGTTGATCCCGGTTCGCTCGATCACCTCGGGATGGCCGGCCCGGGGCTGGATCTTCGTGGCGTGCGACGTCGGACAGGGCGATGCGCTCGTGTTGTCTGCGGGCCCGCATGCGGCCGTAGCGATCGACGCCGGGCCCGACCCGGTCGCGGTCGACCGATGCCTGCACGACCTAGCGGTCAGCAACATCCCGTTGCTGATCTTGAGTCATGATCACCTCGATCATGTCGCGGGCATCTCCGGGGTGCTCCACGGGCGCCACGTCGGCCGGGTGCTCACCGGACCGCTCGAGGACCCGCCATCGGGCGTGCATCTGGTGCAGGCCGCGTTGCGCGCGCATGGCCTGCAGAGCGCCACTGCGGCGGTGGGGCAGAGCTTCGATGTCGGCCGGGTCCATCTCGACGTGCTTGCCCCCGCCGTCGCCTTCCACAACACCCGCTCGGACCCGAACAACTCCTCGCTGGTCCTGCGGGCGACGATCGACGGCAAGCGCATCATGCTCCCCGGCGACGCCGAGATCGACGCCCAGCGTTCGCTCGTGGAGTCCGGGGTGGACCTCCGGGCCGACGTTCTGAAGATTCCGCACCACGGCTCGGCGTATTCCGATCCGGCCTTTCTGGCCGGGGTGGGCGCCCAGCTCGGCGTCATCAGCGTCGGGCTGCACAACGATTACGGGCACCCGTCGCCGCTGCTGCTCACCGAGATGGCTCGGCTCGGCGTCCCGATGCGGCGCACCGATCGCGACGGTGACGTTGCGGTGATCGACGATCACGGATCGATCTCGACAGTGGTGCGTGGCACTCGGGCGAGCACGGTTGGGCTTGGCGGGACTGAACGGCGGGCGCAGTGGCCGCACTCGGCGGCGGCGGCGACCCGGGCTCTCGGGCAACCCATGCCGACCGTGTCCGGCGGCAATGCCAGGATGGGCTCATGCCCGCTCGGCCCGTCAGCATCGACGATCTGCCCGCAGAGCTACCGGGCGTCCTCCTGCTCACCGGCGATGAGGAACTGCTCGTGGGTCGCGCCATCGGCGCGATCTCCGCCGCAGCTCGTCGCCAGGATCCGACGGTTGTCGAGTCCGAGCGCGCCGGGGGCGAGATCCAGGGGCCTGAGCTGCACGAACTGGTCGGGCCGTCGCTGTTCGGCGATGCCCGTCTGGTCGTGATCCGGTCGGCCCACGACGTCAAGGTTGCCGCGCTGGCGATCTTGCGTCCCTACCTCGAGACGCCGGCCGAGGGCACCACCATCGTCCTGCACCACGCCGGGGGAGCGAAGGGCAAGGCGGTGCTCGACTGCGCGCGCAAGGCCCGCGCCCTCGAAATCGGCTGCGCGAAGCTCAGCCGTGCTGAGGAACGCATCGATTTCGTACGTGCCGAGGTGCGCCGAGCGGGTGGAACGATCGCACCCGACGCGGTCGCTGCGCTCGTCGATGCCGTGGGCAGCGACCTGCGCGAACTCGCGGCGGTCTCGGGGCAGCTGGTCAGTGACTCGGGCGGTCACATCGACGTCGAGTTGGTGCGCGCCTATCATCGCGGTCGCGCCGAAGTCACCGGCTTTGCCGTCTCGGACCTGGCGGTCGTCGGCAATGCCGGCGGTGCGCTCGAGGCGCTGCGGTTTGCCCTGTCGGTCGGCGTGCCGCAGGTGGTCATCGCCGACGCGCTCGCCGACGGGATCCGCACCATCGCCCGAGTGGCCAGCGCCGGTCGCGGTGATCCGTACTCGCTGGCACCCAAACTCGGCATGCCGCCGTGGAAGGTGAAGCGTGCGCAGGCCCAGTCCCGGGGGTGGAGTGAACCGGGCGTGCGTCGGGCACTCGGCGTCGTCGCGGATCTGAATGCCGACGTCAAGGGCGCGGCTGCCGATCCGGACTATGCCCTCGAGCGGGCGGTACGTCAGCTCGCCGATGCTCGCGCGCAGCGCTGAGCGCCCGTCGCGGTGCGCTCACGGCCGCCCCTCGACCGGTGCGCGCCACCGGCACGCGACAGCACGAGGCCCGCATACCGATCACCAGGATCGGTGCGGGCCTGACGTCACGGCTACCGGGGCGGCCTCAGAGCGTGTTTACCCGCTGGGCCATGGCCGACTTCTTGTTGGCAGCCTGGTTCGGGTGGATGACACCCTTGCTGGCGGCCTTGTCCAGCTGGCGCGACGCCGACGTCAACGCGGCAACCGTCGCCTCGCGGTCGCCCGACTCGGCGGTCTCGCGGAAGTTTCGGACCGCGGTCCTGAGGGCGGATTTGACGCCCTTGTTGCGTTGACGCGCCGCCTCGTTAGTGCGGATGCGCTTGATCTGGGACTTGATGTTTGCCACAAACAACCCTCGACGATCGCACGATTGACTGGAGTGGAGGTCCGCCAGAGGCCGGCAGGCCGACGAGCAGACAACCTGGCTAGGCTACCAGCGTGCGCCGGGCGCCCAAAATCCCTGAGCGTGGATCAGGTCGACTCTGCGCGAACCGTGACCAGCTCGAACTTGGTGTAGAGGTAGGTCCGCACCCCGTCCTCGTGGCTGACGACCTCCGTGACGTCCTGGTCCGCACCGTCGTCGACGGCGTACATCATGCCCACCCCGTCGGCGAAGTAGACGCCCGAGTCGACGGGGGCGATGTCGGTGAGCTGCACGGCCACGTAGCGCCCACCCAGCGACTCGACCAGCGTGCGTACCTCGTCGGACTTGGCCTGGCCGACCTTGGTGTAGACGCCTAGGACCTGCTGCCAGTCATCCTCACCGGGCGAGGTGTTGACCAGGTCGCCGGGGCGTAACTGGGTGGCCGGGATGCGGTATTCGGCGGCTGCGCGAGTGTCGGTCATGCCCACATCCTCGCTGATCGGGTCGCGGCCTCGTTCATGGGACCATGGTCAGACCACAAAGAGAGTGAGCCAGTGACCGCCCAGCTGATCCCCGCAGGCCACACGGACCCTGCCCGTATCCGCAACTTCTGCATCATCGCCCACATCGATCACGGCAAGTCGACGCTCGCCGACCGGATGCTGCAGGCCACCGGAGTCGTCGACGGGCGCCAGATGCGGGCTCAGTACCTCGACCGGATGGACATCGAGCGCGAGCGGGGCATCACGATCAAGGCACAGAGCATCCGGATGCCGTGGCGCTCGCGCGAGACCGGGGTCGAGCACACCCTGCACATGATCGATACGCCGGGCCACGTCGACTTCACGTATGAGGTCAGTCGCAGCCTGGCTGCCTGTGAAGGCGCCGTCCTGCTCGTCGACGCCGCGCAGGGGATCGAGGCACAGACGCTCGCCAACCTGTACCTGGCGCTCGAGAACGACCTGCAGATCATCCCGGTGCTGAACAAGATCGACCTGCCGGCCGCCCAGCCCGACCTCTATGCCGCCGAGCTCGCGCACATCATCGGCTGCGATGCCGACGACGTGCTGCGGGTCAGCGCCAAGACCGGGCAGGGTGTCGAGGATCTGCTCGACGTCATCTGCCGCGACATCCCGGCTCCGGTCGGAGACGCGACCGCTCCGCCAAGGGCGATGATCTTCGACTCGGTCTATGACATCTACCGCGGGGTCATCACCTACATCCGGGTCATCGACGGGCATTTCACGCCGCGTGAGCGGATCAAGATGATGTCCACCGGCGCCACTCACGAGCTCCTCGAGATCGGGGTGATCTCCCCCGAACCGGTACCCACCGAAGGCCTCGGCGTCGGCGAGGTCGGCTACCTGATCACCGGAGTGAAGGACGTCCGGCTCTCCCGTGTCGGTGACACCGTCACCGACTCCGCCAAACCCGCGACGACGTCTCTCGGCGGTTACCGCGACCCGCGGCCGATGGTCTACTCGGGGCTGTACCCGCTCGACGGATCGGACTACCCGCTGCTGCGCGACGCGCTCGACAGGCTGCAGCTCAACGATGCCGCGCTGGTGTACGAGCCGGAGACGAGTGCCGCTCTCGGGTTCGGCTTCCGCTGCGGCTACCTGGGGCTGCTGCACCTCGAGATCACCCGGGACCGCCTCGAGCGGGAGTTCGACCTCGACCTGATCAGCACCGCACCGAACGTCGTCTACCGCGTCGGCCTCGACGACGGCACCGAGCACGTCGTCACCAACCCGTCGGACTGGCCGGCCGGGATGAAGATCGCGGAGACTCACGAGCCGATCGTGAAGGCGATGATCATCGCGCCAAGTGAGTACATCGGCGCGATCATGGAGCTGTGCCAGCAGCGGCGCGGGGCGCTCGGCGGTATGGACTACCTCTCGGCGACGCGGGTGGAGCTGCGTTACACGCTGCCGTTGGCCGAGATCATCTTCGACTTCTTCGACCAGTTGAAGTCGCGGACCCGCGGTTACGCCAGCCTCGACTACGAGCTGTCGGGCGAGCAGCGCTCCGATCTGGTCAAGGTCGACAT
>QHCC01000206.1 GCA_003243915.1 Pseudonocardiales bacterium
ACGCGTTCCAAGCCGCCGGGCTGGCGTGCGGCCTGCCGCGGGCTGGCGTGGCGCCTGCCGCGGGGCCGGCGTTGGGTCCGCCGCGGGGCCGGCGCCGGGCTGTCGCGGGCTGGCGTGGGCTGCCGCCGGAACTGCCGTGGGGCCACCGCGCGGCCGCCGGCATCGGTACGCTGCGCTGCGATGGCATCCTCCAGTGGCCTGTACGCGGCGTACGGCTCGAACATGGACCCCGAGCAGATGCTCGAGCGGTGTCCACATTCGCCGGCGGCCGGAACGGGCTGGCTCAACGGCTGGCGGTTGAGCTTCGGCGGCGAGGAACTCGGCTGGGACGGCGCGCTGGCGATGGTCGTCCCCGACCCGGCCAGCCAGGTCTTCGTGGCGCTGTACGACCTCTCGCCCCACGACCAGGAACTCCTGGACTACTGGGAAGGCGCCGACACCGGGCTGTACAACAAGATCAAATTACGGGTGTCGACGCTCGAGGCGAGGGCCGACGTGCTCGCATGGGTCTACGTCCTTGACGGCTACGAGGGCGGCCTCCCGTCGGCGCGCTACCTCGGCCTGATCGCCGAGGCCGCGCAGGCCGCCGGCGCCCCCGACGGGTACGTCGCCGAACTGCGCTCGCGCCCGTGCCGATCCCTCGGCGAGTAGTGCGGCCCGTCCGCCCGCTCGCTCGCCTGTGCCGCCGCTCGCCGCCGCCCCCCGCCCCTGTTGGGTGACGGATTCCCATGATCAGAGACGGCGAATGCGGCGTCTCTCAATGCACCGATACGTCACTCGACGGTCTGATACGTCACTCGACGGTGCGGGCCAGGGCGGCGCGAGCCAGCGCGACGGTGTAGCGGACCCCGACGGTCAGCGCGTCCTCGTCGATGTCGAATGTGCCCTGGTGCAGGTCGAACGGGGCGGCACCGGGCCGCCGCACTCCGAGCCGCGCGAGCGCGCCCGGAACCGAGTCGAGATACCAGGCGAAGTCCTCACCGCCCATGCTCTGTTCGGTCTCGGCCAGCGCGGCCGGGCCGAGCGCCGACACCACGGCGGCGCGCTGCACGGCCACGGCGGTGGGGTCGTTGATCACCGGCGGCACGCCACGCTGGTAGGTCGTCTCGGCACGGGCACCCGACGGCGCCATGACCTGGTCGACGAGCGTGCGCACCAGCGGTTCGGCAGCGTCCCAGGCGTTGCGGTCGAAGACGCGCAGGGTGCCGCGCAGCCGCCCGGACATCGGGATCGCGTTGACCGCCCGCCCGGCGTCGACCGCACCCCACACCAGCGACAGCGCCGCGCGCGGGTCGACGTGGCGGGACAGCAACCCCGGCAGTTCGGTGATCAACCGGCCCATCGCGTACACGACGTCGACGGTCAGGTGCGGGCGGGCGGTGTGCCCTCCGGGACCGGAGACCACCACCTCGACCTGGTCGCACGCGGCGGTGATGGGCCCGATCCGCGCTCCGATCAGGCCGGTCTCCAGGCGCGGGTCGCAGTGCAGCGCGAAGATCTGCTCGACCCCGTCCAGCGCACCGGCGGCCACGACCGACACCGCACCGCCGGGCAGGCTCTCCTCGGCCGGCTGGAAGATCAGCCTGATCCGGCCGGGCACTTCGACCCGGACCAGTTCCGCGGCCGCGGCGAGCAGGATCGCGGTGTGCGCGTCGTGCCCGCAACCGTGGCAGACCCCGTCGACACGCGAGCGGTATGCCACGTCCTTGAGATCGTTGATGGGCAGCGCGTCGATGTCGGCCCGCAGCGCGATCATGCGACCGGTGGTGCCGATGTCGCAGATCACGCCGGTGCCGCCGGGCAGCACCTGGGGAAGCAGGCCCAGGTGCAGCAGCTGATCGACGATGAGGTCCGTGGTCCGTTTCTCCTCGAAGGCCAGCTCCGGGTGGGCGTGCAGGTCGCGCCGCAGCGCGACGACGTCGTCGATCACCAGGCACCTCGGCACGACGGCGAACGCGGTGGGTTGTCCGGTAGGGGGGTCATAGGCTCAGACCGTCGCGCATCTCGGCCAGCAGCAGGTCGACAACCGGACGCAGCTCGCCGCCGTTGGCGGCAGCCACCGCGCGCTGGCGCTGGTAGCTCGCGCCGCACTCGATCAGCCGCGGGATCGACTCGAGCTCTGCGGCGCAGTCCAGGCGCCGCGCGACGGGCAGCAGGTCCTCGACGAGGTCGGTGATGGCCTGCTTGACCGGCTGCACGGTGCCGCTGTTGTCGATGACGATCTCCGCGTCCAGGCCGTACCTGGCCGCTCGCCACTTGTTCTCCCGTACCAGCCACGGCCGCGGTTCGGGCAGGGTGTAGCCGTTGTCGAGCTGGCGGTCGAAGCGCTCGACCAGGCACTGCGCCAGCGCCGCGACGCAGCCGATCTCGTCCAGCGTCGGCAGGCCGTCACAGATGCGCAGCTCGACGGTGCCGAAATTGGGGTGCGGGCGGATGTCCCACCACACCTCGCGGATCGACTCGATGGCGTGCGAGGAGATCAGCGCATCCATGTACTTCTCGAATGCGTCCCAGCCGGAGAGCTGGAACGGCAGCCCGGCCGTCGGCAGCGCCTCGAAGACCTTGCTCCGGTAGGACGCGAGGCCGGTGTCCGAGCCGATCCAGTACGGGCTGGACGCGGACAGCGCCAGGAAATGAGGCAGGTAGGCCAGCAGCCCGTTGACGATCGGGATCACCTTGTCCGTCGAGCGCACCCCGCAGTGCACGTGCACCCCGAAGATCTGCAGCTGACGGGCCATCCACTGGTTGCGCTCCAACAGGGCGTGGTAACGCGCGTCGTCGGTGATCCGCTGGGTGGCCCAGTCGGTGATCGGGTGGGTGCCGCTGCAGAGCAGGCCGGCATTCTGATCCTTCGCCGCGGCGGCGACCTCGGCCACCGTCCCGGCGAGGTCGGCCTTGGCCTCCTCGACGGTCTGGCAGATGCCGGTGATGACTTCGACGCAGGATTGCAGGAGTTCGTGCTTCGCCTTGGGGTGCTCACCGTCGCCCTTGGGGGAGATGGCAGCCAGGACGGCATCGGAGACGCCGGTCAGCCCACGGGTGTCCAGGTCGACGAGCTCGAGTTCCCATTCGACACCGAGACTGGTCCGCTCGGACGGCGAGAAGTCGATGCGCACTCTGTGAAGGGTAGCGGCGAGGATGTTCGGGGCTTGCTGGGAGGGGTGCGGCCCGAGCGGCGCCCAGCTCGGTCTGGGCGCCCGGCGCCACGAACGGCGCGGTCCGGCAGCTAGTCGATCGTGCTCCTGCGCACGATCAGATGGTGGACGTACACCAACGCCAGGCCCGGGATGAACAGGAACGCCAGCGGCCCACGCGTGAACGTCTGCGCGACCGACACGACGATGAGGACGGCGGCGGCTACCACGATCAACGCCAGCCAGGGGCGGCTGCGCCACGCGGCCCGGTAGGCCGCCCACGCCGTCGACTCGCTCACGACCGCGACCCTACGCGAGCGCCGGCGGGCTCAGCCGTCCGCGTCGACGCGGCCCAGGATGCGGGTGGCGGCTTGATCGGCCGTGATCTCGCCGGCCAGCACGGCCGCCTCGGCAGCCTGGACGGCGGCCCGCACGCCTGGGGCGCTCAGGCGGTCGAGCAGCCGGTCGCGCACCATCGCCCGCGTCCACTCGACGAGCTGCCGCTGGCGCTTGGCGGGCAGCTCGCCGCGCTCGACCAGCCGGTTGCGGTGGCGGGTGACGTGCTTCCAGACCCGGTCCATGTTGAGGTTGTCCCGGCCACTGCAGGTCACCACGGGCGTCTGCCAGTCGTCGTCGGCGCCGCGCAGGAAACGCAGCGCCGCGGACAGCTCGCGAGCCGCCCGCTCGGACTCCTCCGCATGCTCGCCGTCGGACTTGTTCACCCCGATCACGTCGGCCAGCTCGAGGATCCCGCGCTTCATGCCCTGCAGCTGGTCACCGGTGCGGGCGAGCGTCAGGAACAGGAACGTGTCGACCATGTCGGCGACAACATACTCTGACTGCCCCACCCCCACCGTCTCGACCAACACGATGTCGTAGCCGGCCGCCTCCATCACCAGCATCGTCTCGCGGGTGGCCTTGGCGACACCGCCCAGCGTGCCGGCGCTCGGGGACGCCCGGACGAACGCATGCGGTTCGGCGGCCAGCCTGGTCATCCGGGTCTTGTCGCCGAGGATGCTGCCGCCACTGCGGCTCGAGGACGGGTCGACGGCCAGCACGGCCACGCGGTGCCCGGCGGCGACAAGGTTCATGCCGAGCGTGTCGATGAACGTCGACTTGCCCACCCCCGGGACTCCGGTGATCCCCACTCGTTGGGCCTGGCCGGCGTGGGGCAGCAGCTCGACCAGCAACCGCTGCGCCTGCTCGCGGTGATCGGCGCGCCGCGACTCGACGAGCGTGATCGCCCGCGCGATCGCCGCGCGGTCACCGGCGAGCACCGCCGCAGCCAGCCCGTGCGGTGTC
This sequence comes from Pseudonocardiales bacterium, assembly GCA_003243915.1. Taxonomy (GTDB): domain Bacteria; phylum Actinomycetota; class Actinomycetes; order Mycobacteriales; family Jatrophihabitantaceae; genus QHCC01. The sequence continues at coordinate 4,437 of QHCC01000206.1, forward strand.
GGCACTGGTTCAGCCGGCGTTCGAGAGCTGCTCGGTGAGGACCCTCAGCAACTCCTGCGCGGCCTGCGCGATCACGGTTCCGGGCGGGAAGATCGCCGCCGCGCCGGCCGCGCGCAGCTCGTCGAAGTCCTGGGCCGGGATGACGCCGCCCACGACGATCAGGATGTCGGGACGTCCCTGGGCCGCCAGCTCGTCACGCAACGCCGGCACCAATGTGAGATGGCCGGCCGCGAGCGAGTTGACGCCGACGATGTGCACGTCGGCCTCGACGGCCTGGCGGGCCACCTCGCCCGGCGTCTGGAACAGCGCGCCGACATCGACGTCGAAGCCCAGGTCGGCGAACGCCGTGGCGATCACCTTCTGGCCCCGGTCGTGGCCGTCCTGGCCCATCTTCGCCACCAGGATGCGGGGACGGCGGCCCTGCGCGTGCTCGAACGCGGCGGTGGCCGCTCGGGTCTCCTCGATCGCGCTCACGGTGCCAGCTTCCTCCCGGTACACGCCCGAGATCGTGCGGATCGTCGCGGCGTGACGCCCGTACACCTGCTCCATCGCCTCGGAGATCTCGCCCACCGTCGCCTTCGCGCGGGCGGCGTCGATGGCCAGCGCGAGCAGGTTCTGGTCCAGGCCAGGGCCGCGCGAGCCGTCCAGCGCGGCGCGCGCCGCCTTCGTCAACGCCGCCAACGCGCCCACCGTCGCCGCCTCGTCACGCTCGGCCCGAAGCCGGCGTAGCTTCTCGGCCTGCTCGGCGCGCACGGCGGTGTTGTCGACCCGGCGGATATCGAGCGCATCCTCCTGCGCCGGGCGGTACTTGTTGACGCCGATGACGGGTTGGCGCCCCGAGTCGATGCGGGCCTGGGTGCGGGCGGCAGCCTCCTCGATGCGCAGCTTCGGCAGGCCCGCGTCGATGGCGCGGGACATACCGCCGACCCGCTCGACCTCCTGGATATGCGACCAGGCCCGCCGCGCCAGGTCGTAGGTCAGCTTCTCGACGTAGGCCGAGCCCCCCCACGGGTCGATGACGCGCGTCGTGCCGGACTCCTGCTGCAGCACCAGCTGGGTGTTGCGGGCGATGCGCGCGGAGAAGTCCGTCGGCAGCGCGAGCGCCTCGTCGAGCGCGTTGGTGTGCAGCGACTGGGTGTGGCCCTGGGTGGCCGCCATTGCCTCGATGCAGGTGCGGATGACGTTGTTGAACACGTCCTGCGCGGTGAGCGACCAGCCCGACGTCTGGCAGTGCGTGCGCAGCGACAGCGACTTCTCGCTCTGCGGGTCGAACTGCTTGACCAGCTTGGCCCACAGCAGCCGGGCCGCGCGCAGCTTCGCGACCTCCATGAAGAAGTTCATGCCGATCGCCCAGAAGAACGACAACCGCGGCGCGAAGGCGTCGATGCCCAACCCGGCCTCGCGACCGGCCCGGAGGTACTCGACACCGTCGGCCAGCGTGTAGGCCAGCTCCAGATCGGCCGTCGCGCCGGCCTCCTGCATGTGATAGCCGGAGATCGAGATGGAGTTGTAGCGCGGCATCCGCTGCGAGGTGAACGAGAAGATGTCGCTGATGATCCGCATCGACGGCGCCGGCGGGTAGATATAGGTGTTGCGGACCATGAACTCCTTGAGGATGTCGTTCTGGATGGTGCCGGTGAGCTGCTCCGGCGCGACGCCCTGCTCCTCGGCGGCGACGACGTAGAGCGCGAGCACCGGCAGCACCGCGCCGTTCATCGTCATCGAGACGCTCATCTTGTCCAGCGGGATGCCGTCGAACAGCTGCCGCATGTCATAGATCGAGTCGATCGCCACCCCGGCCATGCCCACGTCGCCGATGACGCGCGGGTTGTCGCTGTCGTAGCCGCGGTGGGTGGGCAGGTCGAACGCGATCGACAAGCCCTTCTGTCCCATGGCCAGGTTGCGGCGGTAGAACGCGTTCGAGTCCGCGGCGGTCGAGAAACCGGCGTACTGGCGGATCGTCCACGGCTGGTTCACGTACATCGTCGGGTAGGGCCCCCGCAGGAACGGCGGAGCGCCCGGGTAGGTGTCGAGGAAGTCCAGCCCGTCAAGGTCGGCGGCGGCGTAGAGGGGGGCGACGGCAATGCCTTCCGGCGTAGCCCAGGATTGGCCCCGCAGCAGGGACTCCGGCGGCGGGTCGGCCTGCTCAGAGGCCACGCCGGGGCCGAGGGTCGCGTCGCCGAAGTCGGGGATAGGCGCCATCACGCGATCCCCAGCTTGTCGAGTGTTGTCCCCAGGACCCCCAGCGCGTCGACGCCGGTGTACAGGTAGCCGTCCACGCCGGCTGTCTGTTCACCGTCGCCGGGCTGCCCGGCCAGCCAGACGTGGGTGGCGCCGGCCGCCTTCAGCGCCTGCCCTGCGGGCGCGGCGTCGACGGCATAGACCCGGTTGGCCGAGCACAGGCACGCGACCGTCGAGCCGCTCGCCCGGAAGGCCGTGACGATCTGCGTCAGGTCGCCGGTGCCGACCACGGGCTCGATCCCGCCGGCCCGGAACAGGTTGGCGGCGAAACCGACCCGCGCGCGGTGCGCGGCAGTCGGGCCGAGCGCGGCAAGGAAGACGGCTGGGCGCGCTGCGGCGGCGTCGGCGCGGTCCCGAAGCTCCTCGAAGACCTGCGCGTACCGCAGCCGCGGCAACGCAGCGCCAGTCGGCCGCGCGGGCGCCGCCGGCCGCACGACCGGTGCCTCACCGGGGAACGCAAACTCGCTGACGCCGGTGATCGGCGCGCGGCGGTGGGCTACGTCGGCGGCGCGTTCGTCGCGTGCGGTGGCGAGCAGGCGATCGATCGTGCCGTCGTCCAGGGCGGCCAATGCGCCACCGGCCCGCTCGATCGCGATGAACGTCGCCCAGCCCGCCTCGGCGAGGGAGTCGGTGAGCGACTCGACGTACCACGAGCCGCCGGCCGCGTCGATCACCCGGGCCAGGCTGGACTCGTCGTGCAGGATCGACTGGGTGTTGCGGGCGATCCGCCGGGCCAGCTCGTCCGAGCGGCCGATCGCGGCGTCGAACGGGGCCACGGTGATGACGTCGGCACCGCCGACGGCTGCCGCGAAGCACGCGATCGTGCTACGCAGCAGGTTCACCCACGGGTCACGTCGCGTCAGCATCGCCGCGGACGTGACCGCGTGCTGCCGCTGGCCGGGCCGCCCGGGACTCGCCCCGGACAGCTCGGCGACCCGGTCCCAGACGCGTCGCGCGGCACGCAGTTTCGCGATGGACAGGAACTGGTCGGCGGTGACGGCGTAGCGGAACTCGAGCAGGCGCAGCGCGGCATCCACGGACAGACCGGCATCGCTCAGGGCCCGCAGGTAGGCGACGCCGACCGCTGTCGCGACGCCCAGCTCGTCCGCGTCGCTACCGCCGGCATCGTGGTAGATCGTGCCGTCGACGGTGGCCACGCGCAGGTTGGCAAGGCCGCTGGCCGCCGCGGCCAGCTCACCGAGCAGTCCCAGGTCGGCGACGGCACCGGCGCCCGCTCGCAATCCGATCGGGTCGGCGCCGAGCGTCCCGGCCACCTCGTCCGGGGCGACCCCCCGCTCGGCCACCAGCCGCAGATAAGCCGCGGCCGCCACCCCCGTCTGGGTACCCGCGTCAAGAGCGATCGGCGCACGCTCGAGGTACACGCCGTCGAGGGCCGCGGGCAGGTCGGCCACGGCCAGGCCGCCGTCGCCCAGGACGAGCCACAGGGAGCTCGCCCCGTTGCCGAGATCGGCCAGGACCGCCGCCCGGGTGCGGCCCGCGTCGGGATCGGCATGGCGCTGGCGGACGTCCCAGCCGGCGCGTGCGGTGCCATCGACGCAGCTGCCACGTACGAACGGCGGGTGACCGGGAAGCCCGTCGCTGGCCACCGGGTGCGCGTCCTCGGCCGTGTAGAGCGGCTTGACCGTGATGCCGTCGTAGGTCGTCGTGCTGAGCGCGACTTCAGGGTCCAGCCCCGCGTCCCGGCCTGACTTGCGCAGTACCTCGCTGACCAGGGCGCGCCACCGCTCCCGCGAGACGGCCGGGAACTCGGTGCCGAGCGCGAGATGCTCCGGCTGGGCGGACATGGGCGAATGGTATGGCGGGCGTGGCGCCGCGGGCGCGCCAAGGTGGCCGATCTCTCCGCGATGCGGCGGGTTTCCGTCCACCGGGAACCCGTCCCCATTAGGCTCCGCGGACGTGACAGGCAGCGAAGCCCCGGGGGATCCGTCCGCTGCTGCGCGGGCCGCGGCCGACGTGCTGGCGCAGCGGACCGGAGTACCGCGCCACGATGTCGCGATCGTGCTTGGTTCGGGCTGGGTGCCGGCCATCGACTCGCTCGGCACCGCGATCGCCGAGGTGCCGGTCACCGACCTGCCCGGCTTCCTGCCCCCCGCTGTCGAAGGGCATGCCGGGCGGATCCGCTCGTTGACGGTCGGCGACAGACGGGTGCTCGCGTTCATGGGCCGCACCCATCTGTACGAGGGGCGGGGCGTCGACCCGGTCGTGCACGGGGTGCGGGTGGCCGCCGCGGCCGGGTGCCGGACGATCGTGCTGACCAACGCCTGCGGCGGCCTGCGCGCCGGGCTGTCCGTCGGCGACCCGGTGATGATCAGCGACCACCTCAACCTCACCGGGCGCACGCCGCTGGTGGGCGCGCGCTTCGTCGACCTCACCGACCTCTACCCGGCTCGGTTGCGGGCGCTGGTACGCGGCATCGACCCGACGATCACCGAAGGCGTCTACGCGATGTTTCCCGGCCCGCAGTACGAGACCCCCGCCGAGGTGCGCATGGCCGGGGTGCTCGGGGCCGACCTGGTCGGCATGTCGACGGTGCTGGAGGCGATCGCCGCCCGGGCCGAGGGCTGCGAGGTGCTCGGCCTGTCCCTGGTCACCAACCTGGCCGCCGGGCTGGGTGACCCGCTCGACCATGAGGAAGTGCTCGCTGCCGGCCGGGCCGCGGCGACCAGGATGGGCGGGCTGCTCGCGCAGGTGATCCCGCAGCTGTGAGCGTCCTGATCACCGGAGCCGCGGGGGCGATCGGGTCGGCCCTCACCGCGCGGCTGCCGGCCTACGGCTGGACGGTCCGGGGCCTGGATCGGGTACCGGTCGACGGCGCGATCCTCGGCGACGTCACCTGCCCGGCCGACCTGGACGCGGGGATGACGGGCGCGAGCGCTGTCGTGCACCTGGCCGGACACCCCAGCGAGGCGCCGTGGGGGGTGCTGCGCGAAGCCAACCTCGAGGGCGCGGTGCAGCTGTTCGAGGCGGCCCGCCGGCACGGGGTCCCGCGGGTCGTGTACGCGTCCTCCATCCACGCGACCGGCTTCACACCGGTGACGCCGCAGCTGTCGGCGGGCAGCCCGGCCCGCCCCGACACCCTCTACGGCGTCAGCAAGGTCTTCGGCGAGACCCTCGGGCGCTACTACGCCGACCGCTACGGGATGCGGGTCGCCTGCCTGCGCATCGGCACGTTCGCGCCCACCCCGCCGGACGTCTGGGCGCTGGCCAGCTGGCTGTCCCCGGACGATTGCGCCCGGCTCGTCGACGCCTGCCTGCGCTCACCCGCGCTGACCTACGCCCTGCTCTGGGGGGTCTCGGCGAACACGCGGGGCACGTGGTCCATGGACGAGGGCCGCGCTCTGGGCTACCTGCCGCAGGACGACTCGGAGGCTTACGCGGACGCGGTTCCCGCCGGCGAGAGCTACCCCTCGGATGCCTTCGTCGGTGGCGGCTTCACCTCGCCCGGCTTCGGTATCGACGAGGTGCTGGCGCGCTCATGATTGCCGGCGAGCTGCGCGCGCAGGTGCAGGCGTGGATCGACGACGAGGTCGATCCGGCCGCGGCCACGGAACTGCTCACGCTGCTCGCTGCAACGGGTGATCTTCCCGTGACACAAGCACCACCGTCGGCCCAGCGCAGGAAGATCGACGCGGAGCAGGCCGGCGCCGAGTTGGCCGACCGGTTCAGCGGGCCGCTGATGTTCGGCACCGCCGGCTTGCGCGGCCCACTGCGCGCCGGGCCGAACGGCATGAACCGCGCGGTGGTCCGCCGGGCCGCGGCCGGCCTCGCGGCGTGGCTCATCGCACAGGGGCGCGCCGGGGCGCCGGTCGTCGTCGGCTACGACGGCCGGCACGGCTCGCATGCCTTCGCCGAGGACTCCGCCGCCATCTTCGCCGCCGCCGGCTTCGATACCCGCCTGCTGCCGCGGCTGCTGCCCACCCCGCTCGTGGCGTTCGCGGTGCGGCACCTCGGCGCCGCCGCGGGCGTGATGGTCACGGCCTCGCACAACCCGCCACAGGACAACGGGTACAAGGTCTACGCCGGAGACGGCGCCCAGATCGTGCCACCGACCGACACCGAAATCGAGTCGGCCATCCAGTCGGTCGGCCCGACCCAAGAGATTCTCCTTGCTCCACAAGGGTTCTCGGTGCTGGACGAGTCGATCGTTGAGGCGTACGTCGGTGCCGTCGCCGCGCTGGCCGGCGACGGTCCGCGCAGTGTGCGCATCGTCCATACGGCCCTGCACGGCGTGGGGACGGAGGTGGTGCGCAGGGTCTTCGCCGCCGCCGGCTTCGCGCCGCTGCTCGCCGTGGCGCAGCAGGAGCAGCCCGACGCGGACTTCCCCACTGTCGCGTTCCCCAATCCCGAGGAGCCCGGTGCGCTCGACCTGGCCTTCGCCCTCGCCCGCGCGGAGCAGGCCGACGTCATCATTGCCAACGACCCCGACGCCGATCGCTGCGCGATCGCGACACCATTGCCCGGTGGCGAATGGCGGATGCTGCGCGGTGACGAGGTCGGTGTGCTGCTCGCCGATGCCCTGCTGCGCAAGGGCGTGCGTGGCACCTACGCCACCACGATCGTCTCCTCCACGATGTTGCGGGCGATGACCAAACGCAATGGCGCGGGTTACGCCGAGACATTGACCGGCTTCAAGTGGATCGCCCGCGCCGCGCCGGATCTGGTCTACGGCTATGAGGAGGCGCTGGGCTACGCCGTGGCCCCCGACCTGGTGCGCGACAAGGACGGCATCAGCGCGGCCCTGCTCGTCGCCGAACTGGTGGCGGCGCTGAAGGCGCAGGGCTCGTCGTTGCAGCAGCGCCTGGACGAGTTGGCGGCGGAGTACGGGCGTTACGAGACCGACCAGGCGTCGATCCGCGTCGATGACCTGACGATCATCAGCGCGACAATGGCCCGCCTGCGGGCGCGGCCGCCGGCCACCCTGCTCGGCGAGGCGGTCACCGTCACCGACCTGCTGCCGGCCGCCGACGTCGTGCGCCTGACGTGGCCGAGCGGCCGGGTGGTGGTCCGCCCGTCCGGCACCGAACCGAAGCTGAAGGTCTACCTCGAGATCGTGCTGGCGGAGGGGCCTGCGTCCACCGCTGCGACGAGATTGGCCTTGTTGCACAAGGAGATCAGTGCCGCGCTCGGCATCTAGTGGTCTGTCTGCCCCACCGCATTCCGACAGTGATCCACTGGAGGATCTTGGCGCCAGTGCTGGCAGACGGAGTCAAGAGTCTGGGGCGGACTACCCGCCTTGGCTAGTCATGGGCGGATCGCGGTCCAGAACACATACGAGCCGCGGTCCGAGCCGATGTTGCGTGAGCCCTGGACCACCCGGTCGGTGTTCGCCCCCGCGTTGCCCTCGACGGTGTGGAAGTGCCCGTCCGGATACACCTTGGTGACGATGCCGGTGTGGTGGCCGTCCTTGCACAGGAAGATGTCGCCCGCTCGCGGGGTACTGAACAGCTGGTGGTGGGCGCGGGCGTACGCGATCGCATCCGGAACGTACTGGAAGCCTTTTCCGGCGGGGCCGTCGATGCTCGGCAGCTTGTTGCCCGAGTGCGCGAACACCCATGACACGAACTGGGCGCACCACTTGTCGCCGTTGTTGCCGAACCACGCGCCGTACTTCGTGTGATTGGTGCCGCCGTCGTTCGCGTGCTGTTTCTTGGCGAGCGCCAGCATCTTGGTGACCCTGGCAGAACGCGAGGAACCCGAGTGCCCGGCCGGGGTGTGCGGCGGGTGCTTGGAGTGCTTGGGATGTTGGCGCGGCTTGGTGCCCCCGGAACCCAGACCGCCTGCGGGTGCGTCGGCGGCCAGGATCTGCTGGCGGAATTTCTCGACCCAGGAGGCCACGTCGCTCAGCCCCTGCGCGGCGGCCTGGGCGCCGAACTTCCCGGTCAGGGCCTCTTCCAGGCCGCGGCGGGCAAGGGAGAATCGGGCCGGGTCCGGGACGACGAACGCGCCACCGGCGACCAAGGTATCCATCGCGGCGAGGTGCCGGGTCATGCCGCGGACGATGTACTGCGTCCGGTCGGCCTCGGTGGCGACCTGGCTGGCCACGTCGCCGAGTTCGTGGGGATGCACGACCACCCGCTGCCGCGAGCCCGAGCCGTGCCCGCCCGAGCCGTGCCCGCCTGAGCCGTTCCCGCCTGAGCCGTTCCCGCCTGAGCCGTGCCCGCCCGTTGACGTCAAGGCTCCGGACTGGATGGCGCGCGAGATGCTGTGCGCGGCGCTGATGCGGGCGCCGCGGGTCGAGCCGGACGAGCGCTCGAACTCCTTGTCCCAGATGGTTGCCGCGGTCCCCGGATCGTGCGCGTTGCGCAGATCGTGCAACACCCCGGGCTGCGATCCGCCGGTCAGCTCGTGCCACATGAACCCGAGCTGGGTGTTGAGGTTGCGCTCGCTGCCACCGTGCGCCGAGGCGTAGTGCTGCAGGGCGGTGCGGCGGCCGCCCTCCCACTGCGCGATGCCGATCGCACCCTCGTTGGGGTTGTACGCGGTGGGGCGGAAGCCGGACTCAATCTTCAGGTTGCCGAGAACCCCGGCGATCTGTGCCGGCGTGAGCCCCTTGTCCTTCAGGAAGGTGTAGATCACGGACTCGTTGGACGCACTCATGACGACTCCCCTGTCAGCACGGCGTCGATGTCGGCGGCCAGCCCGGCCGGCTCGACCGGGGTGAATGTGGTACTGGCCAGCTCGTCGTCCGGGTCGGCGTCGACGATCACCCATGTTCCGCACGGCGCGCTAACCCAGGCGATGCCCTCGAGGACAATCGCGTCGCCCTGGCGGGACACCCGGGTCAGCCGGCCCAAGGTGCGGCTGGGATCGGTGAAGGCCTGCGCCAGGAAGCTGCCTCGTGCGGCCAACAGCGTGCGCACGTCGTCGTGACGCTCGTCGACGAGCAGCTCCTCGAGCTTGGCGTGCTCGGCCAACCCGAGCTCCACCACGCCGCCGTCGCCAGCGGCCAGCGGCTGCACCGTCGCAAGCGCATCAGCGACGACCGGCTGCTCGTCGAGGCACCAGATGTCGGGCGACGTTTCGCGCAACACCCGCACCTGCCCGGCGGCGTCGCGGATCTCGGCGCAGCGCAGGGTCGCGGCGCGGCCGGCGTCCAGTTCGAGTTCGAGCACCGAATCGGGCGCGCACAGCGGGCCCAGGACGGCCACCAGGAGCGGGCCGAGTTCGATGGCGAGCGGCTCGTCGGCCCCCGGCGTCGCGAGCTCGCGGGCCACCAGCGACCGTGCCGCTGCGGCGTCGGCCCCGAGCTCGGCAGTCGCGTACTGCTCGACCAGGCCCGGGACGGCCGCGTCGAGCACAGCCGCGGCCACCCGCAGCTCGTCGACGCTCAAGGTGATCACGACAGTCCTCATCCGCTCGCGAAGACCCGGTGATGCACGTCGGTCCAGGCGGTGTCCCACCGCGGCGGCAGTTCGGTGAGGCCGCGTTTGGCGAGAAAACCCACCGGATCATGGGACGCGCGCAACTTGTCCATGACGTCCTGCTCGAGGCGATCCAGGCGGCGACGCTCGTCGCGGGCTTCGGAGGCGGTGGTACGCAGCCGGGTCGCCACGTCGCTGAGCTGGTCGGCCGCGGTGAGCAAATTGTGCAGCTGGGCACCGAGCCGCTGACCGTACGTGTGCCGGGCGTGGCCGGACCACTGCAGCCCGTCGGCCTGGCGCCGCAGCACGTCGTGGGCGTGGTGCAGGGTGCGTACCTCGAACTCGACGTGGCGGGCGATCTCGTCGACATCGTCGCCGGAAACGACTTGAGGCATCGGGCCCTCCTGTTCGCTCCCCGGGAAACGCATTCTGGTCACGTCCAGTCTCGAATGTCGGGACTGTCACGCGATATCGGAAAGGGTCCCCACTCCGGCCGGCGAGTACGCGTCAGACGGCAGCGTCAGGGCCAGACGCAGCCGAGGAACTCATTGCCCGTTCCACCTGAGGCGGCGCTGTCGAGGTTGTAGGTATGCGTGCCGCCGCTGAAGTTCCAGGTCCGCCAGAGTTGCTGCATGCCTTGGCCGGCGCAATTGCCCTGCGGCAGCTCGGCGACGGGGTCGGGCCCCTGCCAATAGGTGCCCGAGTAGGAACCGACCTGCGAATAGAAGTGGTTGTCGGGGTACCCGTCGCACTTCGCCGCGCCGGCGGTGCAATAGAAACCGTTGATGATTCGCCCGCCCGGGACGCCGGTGCCAGGGGCGTAGCCCCAGCCCACCGCACGCGGGTTGGCGCCGTAGCCCGCGGGCACGGGCGCACCGGCGAAGCGCATCACCCACACCGGATTTCCGTCGGTCGACTGGTAGGCGATGAGCTGCTGCGCCTGCCAGGGCGAGTAGTTCACCGTCACCGTCGTGCCGAGCGGCTGAGCACCGGCCGGGGCCTGGCTGATCGCGCTGTTCGCGTTCTTGCCGAGCACCGGATTCAGTGCGCACGGGAAACCGTAGGACGCGAGGGTCTGGCAGGCCTGGCTGCCCGCACCGCCCGCCGTGCTCTGCCCGGTAACGTCGGGCACCGGGTTGGCGCCCGCCCACTGCGTGATCGTGACCGCTGCCACGACCTGGTAGTTCCCGGGCGTTGGCGTCTGCTTCTCGACCTTGCCCGCGTTCGCCGGTGCGGTGCCGGGGTAGTCGCCTGTGGCGGCCACGCACGACAGCCCCGGGGTGGCCTGGCACTCGGTCAGCGCCGTTGCCGCGTCGGCGCCGGTCCAGTCCTTGACGGCGACGCTGCCGTTGTAGACGAACAGGCCGACCGCGGCCGAGGCCGGGGCCGGGGCCCCGGGGGACGGGCTCTGCTGGTACACCTGCCCGGCCTGGGCTGCGGTCGCCGCGGTGTTGCCTACAGCGGCGGTGCACTTGGGCGTGGTGGTCGCCCCGTTGAGCTTCAGCTGGTAGGCCGACAGCGACTGGCAGGCGGCGGCGCCTTGCTGATTCTTCAAGTCCGGCATGGTGAACGTGTCGGGGTAGCTCACCGTCACCGTGGCACCCGAGTTGACCTTCGAACCCGAGGCCGGGTTGACGGCATTGACGATGCCGAACTCCTGCGGCGTGCTGGCCGGCACCGAGGTCGGCTGGGTCTTGCACTTCAACTGCGCGGCAGAGATTGCGGCACACGCATCGTCGGGGTTCAGCCCCGTCAGCCGGTCCGGCACGGCGAGCTGGCCGATGTAGGTGACGACGACCTGGCTGCCGACGTCGACCTGGGATCCGCCGCCCGGTTTGGTGTCGACGACGTCGTTGGTGTTGCCGGATTGGCCCGTGGCGTCTACTGCCACCGGAATGCAGCGCAGCTGCAGGGCGTCGATCTGGGCGCACGCGTCGTGGTAGTCGGTGTGCGAGCCGAAGCTCGGCACGGCCACCTGTTTCGGTGCCGTCGTCGTGGGGTTGGTTGGGCTCGGCTGCGGCAGCGGCAGCGCCGGGATAGCCGGGATGGCCGGATGCGGGATCGTCGTGTGTGGCGGCGGAACCGTCCTCGGCAGGCCCGGCGACTTCGGCACCTTGGGCACCTTGGGCAACTTCGTCTTCGCCTTGGGAGTCGGCGTCTTCGGCTTGCCGTCCGGATCCTCGATACCCTTGCCGGTGCCCTTGTCGACGGAGTGGTCGTGCCCGTCTGCGTCGATCGCGACCATGAGCTTGCTGAACTGGTCGTTCGCCCAGACCCGCCCGCCGGAGACGAACAGAGCGAACGTTGCCGTGGTGCCCCACACCTTGATCGGGTCGTCGAGTTGGCCGCGGTCCTCGTTCGCGACGAGGAGGCGATGGTTGGTGTAGTCGGGCACGTAGACCCGTCCGTTGAGCTCGACCGGGCGGCCGAGTGACGCCGTGCCGGCGTGCAGCACGATGCTCTGCGTGGCGCCGCTACCGGCACCGATCAGCAGCAGCACGTCGTGCGCGATGGCGAGCACATGATCGCCGGACCCCAGCACGGAGCCGGCGATGACGCTGCCATCCAGCCCGGCCGGCTTGGCCAGAGTGCGCGGCTGGTCGCCGTCGACGCGCAGCACCTCTCCTGCGGTGGTGATGAGGAAGGTGTGTCCGCCCGCAGTCGTGAGCGTGCCCCCGGCGCCGTCGGTGATCGGCATCCGGTGCCGGGAGAGATCGGTACCCACGCGGATCACGACACCGTCACGGGTAAGCACGATGACGCTGCCGTCAGGCCCGGGCGCGGAGTCGATGACCACAGCGCCGAGTTGGACCTGTTTTCCGGTCGGGCCGTGATCACCGATGAGCTCGACGTAACCCGCGGTTGCATTGACCAGCCAGCCGGACTTGTCGGAGGCGATCACCCTGACGTCGGCCGCCTTGTCGCCGCCGGTGGGCACGACGGGGGCCGCCTTGGGGATCACCGTGCTGGTGGGCTTCATGGTGGCGCCGTCGACGGTGGTGACCGCGCCAGTGCTCCGGTTGATGACGATGAACTGGCCCGTGGACAGCCTCACAACCTGCAGCCCCTGCTTGCCGGTCGCCAAGTTGCCGGGCGTCTGCGCGTCGACCTTGCCGCTCTCACCGTTGACGTGAGCGACGGTCGTGCCCTTCGCTACGTCAGCCGATCCATCTCCGAGCGCGGCGCGCGAAACGGAGTATCCTGCGCCCAGCGAGGCCAACAGTCCGCCCGCGGCCAAGGCAGTGACGACGGCCGCCCCGGCGAACCGGCTGCGCGTGCGGGCGGTCCTGTGGTGGCGAGCCATGGAACCTCCCTTTTGGGCGTACTCGACTTAACGGACAATAGATACTCTCTGGCGACATTACCCGTCCACCACAGGATCAGTAACAGGAAGAGCTTCCCAGACGCATGGCCGACGTGCACGTTGAATGCGGCGAGCTGAGCCGCACGCTTGCCCCAGGGGAAACGTTTACCTTCGGGCGGGCACCCTCATGCTCGCTGTGCCTCGACGCGGACGACGTCGCCATTTCCCGCCTGGCCGGCCGGATTGAACACGACGGGCACGGCTGGTGGGTAGTCAACGCCAGCACCTCCAGGCAGCTGGCCACGGTGGACGAGTTCGGGCTGCGCAGTGTCTTGCCGCCAGGTCGCCGCATCGCAGTCGAGGGCACCGCCCGCGTCCTGGTCGAGGGTGCGGAGATCACCCACCAGCTCACCGTCACCGCCGCCCAGGACGTGAGCGCCGGGGCGGCCGCCAAGCCCCGGATCCCGGAGGGGCTGCCCACCTCGATGGGCGAGAGCGTGATGATCAACCCTGCCGACCGGGCGGCACTGATAGCCCTGTTCGCCGGTTACCTCGAAGAAGGCAACCGCTACGACCCCTATCCCAAGTCCTACGCGGCGGCCGCTGCCCGGCTGGGATTGCCTCGCACGACGCTGGTCAAGCGCATCGAGTACCTGCGCGCGCGCCTCACCGCGGCCGGCGTTCCGAACCTGACCGGCCCGAACGCCCTGGCCAACCTGGCGGAGTACGCCCTCACCACCGGGGTGATCAGCCGCTCCGACCTGGCGCTCCTGCGCGGCTAGAGTCGCGCGATACCAGGGCGGTACCAGATGTCGGCTTTGGGGAGGGTTTCCGATTCTGCCCGGCCCCGACCGTGCTTAGCTTCGAGAGAGGTACCCGCGGGAGACACCCGCGCCCTGAGCCGAGGAGAGCCCCATGATCAAGGCCGAGCTGGGCCAGCTGGACACCCTGTCACGCCGTCTGGGCGCCTGTAGCTCAGACGTCGACAACCTCAAGTCGAACCTCACCGCTCTGATCAGCGGCACCGACTGGTCCGGCGGCGCCGCGGACCGTTTCCGCACCGCGTGGGACTCTGAGTTCCGCCCCTCACTGGACTCGCTCGCCGCCGCGCTGGTGGATGCATCCAGCGAGGTCGACCGTCGCCGCGTCGCCTTGGATCAGGCCGGCAACTGAGCGCACTCCCGCGCAGCGCGGGAAGAAGGGCCGGCATTGGAGCTCGAGCTGCTGGTCGATGACGGGCCCGGCGGGCCGCCGCACGGTGTGCTCGTCGAGTTTCGCGACGGTGCCACTGTGCGTGATCTGCGCCTTGCGCTCACCGGCGAGCTCGCTGCCCAGCGCTACCCCGGCGACACCACCCAGCTCTACACCGGTGACCAGGCGATCCCGGACGCGGCTCTGCTGAGCGACGCCGGCCTCGTCGACGGACAGCTCGTGGCGCTTTCCCCCGGCGCGTCGTCGCCTGTGTTCGGACCGGACGGCGACCTACACGTGGCGGTCGCCGGCGGTGTGCACGCCGGCGCGGGCATGCGGGTCTGGCCCGGTCTGCTGCTGACCGTCGGCCGGGCCGCGGGCTGCGACCTGCGGGTGGCCGACGAAGAAGTCAGCAGGCAGCACGCGGCGTTCTGGCAGGAGCCGGCCGACGGGGTGCTGTCCGTACGCGACGCCGGCTCGCGCAACGGAGTGCGCCGGGGCGGGCAGCTGCTGGCCGGCGACACCCCCGTTGGCGTCGGCGACGTCCTGGGGATCGGGGAGAGCGTCCTCGAAGTGACCGCGCCCGACCCGATCCGCGCCGACATCACCGCAGGCATAGTGCCGGGCACGCGTGCGTTCAACCGGCCGCCGCGCATCGCCGAGCCGTGGCAGCGGCCCGAACTGACGGTGCCCGCCGAGCCCGCCAAGCCCCGCGGTTTCCGCTTCCCGTGGGTGGCGCTCGTGCTGCCTCTGGTGCTTGTCGGCGGGCTGGCTCTGGTGCTGCACCCGTTCCCGAAGTACCTGCTCATCATGGTTCTGATCTCGCCGCTGATGATGGTCTCCAACCTGATCGGCGACCGGCGCAGCGGCCGCAAGGAGTACTCGGCCAAGCTCGCCGACTTCCGGGCTGCCTACGGTGCGTTCGAGGCCTATCTGGCAGTCGCGGCGGACGCGGACCAGCGGCGCAGCAGGGCGCAGGCGCCTGATCCGGCCGAGATCGTCCGACGGGCGATGCTGCCGGCCGCGACGTTGTGGCAGCGACGCTCGCGTGACGAGGAGTTCCTTCGGCTGCGGCTGGGGCTCGTCGACCGGTCCGCCGACATCGGACTGCACCGCGGCGGCCCCGACCAGCCGCTGCCGGAGCGGCCGACCGTCTACGACGTTCCGGTCACCGTCGACCTGCGCACGGCCGGCGTCCTGGGCGTCTCCGGCTCCCGCCCGGTGGTGCTCGCCGCCGCGCGCTCGCTGCTCACCCAGGCCGCCGTGCTGCACGCGCCGGGTGAGCTGGCCATCGCCGTGATCACGGGCATGGACACCGCCGCGGACTGGGAGTGGGCCAGCTGGCTGCCGCATGTCCGGCCGTGGTCCTCGGCGCTGGCCTGCCGGCGGCTGTTCGCGACCGACGCGGCGCAGGCCGCCGCACGCGTCTCGGAGCTGCTGGACATCGTGGCCGAGCGCGCCACCGAACGGCGCGCATTGCTCGGCGACGGGCCGCCACCGGGACGCGCGGTGCTGGTCGTTCTCGACGGCGCGCGGCGCCTGCGCGGCGTGCCCGGGCTGGCCCAGTTGCTGGCCGACGGTCCGGCCGTCGGCATCTACACGGTCTGCTTCGACGGCGAGGAGACAGCGCTTCCCGACGAGTGCCGGGCCACGCTCGTCGCGTCCGCCGACGCAGCCACGCGTGCCACGGTGCGCCGGCCGGGCCTGGCCCCGGTCGAGGACGTCCTGATCGACGGGCTCACCCTGGCCCGGGCCGGAGTCGCCGCCCGTGCGCTGACTCCCATCCGGGCTCTCGGCGGCAGCGACGGCGACACGGAGCTGCCCGAACGGGTGCGCTTCACCGAACTGATAGGGCTCAGCGCGGATCCCGACGCCGTGCGGCGGGCGTGGAACGAGTCGCCGACCGGGCGCTCGTCGCGCGCGGTGATCGGCGTGAGCGGTGACGGGCCGCTCATCGTCGACCTGGTCAAGGACGGTCCGCACGGGCTGGTCACCGGCACGTCCGGCGCCGGCAAGTCCGAGCTGCTGCAGACGCTGGTCGCATCGCTGGCCCTGGCGAACACCCCCGATGCGCTGACCTTCGTGCTCGTCGACTACAAGGGCGGTTCCGCGTTCGGGCCGTGTGCCGACCTGCCGCACTGCGTCGGGATGGTCACCGACCTCGACGGGCATCTGGTCAGCCGGGCGCTCGACTCGCTCTCGGCCGAGCTGCGCCGCCGGGAGGGGCTCTTCGCCGAGGCCGGCGCGAAGGACATCGACGACTACTGGGCCCGCACCGGAGCCCGCCTGCCGCGGCTGGTGATCGTCGTGGACGAGTTTGCGTCGCTGGTCGAGGAGATCCCCGACTTCGTACCCGGCGTCGTGGGTATCGGCATGCGCGGGCGTTCGCTCGGCGTCCACGTGGTGCTGGCCACCCAGCGACCGGGTGGCGTGGTCACGGCCGACATGCGAGCCAACGTAAACCTGCGCATCAGCCTGCGGGTCACCTCCGAGGCGGAGTCGAACGACGTGATCGACTCCCCCGCCGCGGCGCGCATACCGCCCCGCCAGCCAGGCCGGGCCTACCTGCGTACCGGGCACCGCGAACTCACCGCGTTCCAAGCCGCGCGGGTCGGCTGGCCGCTCGAGGAGCAGGTCAGCACCGGCGCGCCGCCGGTGCTGGTCGTGCCGCGCCGCGTCGACGCGCTCGGCGTTGCCGTCGATCGCGGAACGAGCAGCGACGTCGACGAACACGGCCACACCGACCTGAGCGACCTGGTCGAGGCAATCCAGCGGGCGGCCGTCGAGGCAGGCATCGCCGCACCCAGCCGCCCCTGGTTGCCACCACTGCCCGAGCAGATCTCCCTGGCGACACTCGACCCCCCCGGTGCCGGACCCGCCGTCGCGGTGATCGGCATGGTCGATCGCCCGTCCGCCCAGGCGCAGGACCCGTTCGTCCTCGACCTGGCCGCGACCGGGCCGGTCGTCGTCGCCGGCACGGCCCGGACCGGGCGCTCGACGGCGTTGCGCACGATCGCCGCGTCGCTGGCCCAGAGCGCCTCACCGGCCGACCTGCACCTGTACGCGCTGGATTGCGGCAACCATGCCCTGGCCGCCCTGGGCGAACTGCCGCACTGCGGCGCGGTCGTCGACGGTGCCGACGAGGCGCGCACCGAGCGCCTGCTGAGCATGCTCGCCGCCGAGGTCAACCGGCGCCAGGTGCTGCTCGGCGCCGGCGGGCACGGCTCGATCGCCGAGCAGCGCGCCGCCGTCGCCGCGGCGGATCGGCTGCCGCAGGTCGTCGTCCTGCTCGACCGCCTCGAAGCGTTCGTGAGCCGCTACGGCGACGTCAACGGCGGCGCGCTGCTCGACCGCGTCGAGACCTTGCTGCGCACCGGGCCCTCGGCCGGAATAGTCTGCGTGCTCGCCAGCGATCGGACCGGGTTCACGCACCGAATCGGCACCGCGGTCGCCTCCCGTCTGGTGATGCGTCAGGCCACGCCGGACGACATGGTCTACTTCGGCGTCGACCATCGGGCCGTCCCGGCGCGGATGCCGGACGGCCGCGCGATCTGGACGAGCACCGGGCAGGAGGTGCAGTTCGCGCTGCTCGACGCCGCCGCGTCCGGAGCCGGGCAGGTGCAGGCCGTCAAGCGGTTGGCCGAGGAGCTGGCCCGGCGCTGGGACGGCGTGCCGCCGCAGCTGCTGCCGCGCCGCGTCGACCAGCTGCCCGACACCATCGACCTCGCGACGATGAACGGGCTCCGCACGGCGCCGCGCCGGGCGGGAGACGCCGTTGTCACAGTCGGCGTGGGTGGTGACCACCTCGGTCCGATCGATCTCGACCTGGCCGAGCACGGTGGCTGTTTCGTCGTCGCCGGCCCGGCCCGGTCCGGGCGCTCGAGCGCCCTGTGCGCCCTGGTCGACTCACTCGAGGGCACGCTGCCGGTCGTGTGCATCGCGCCGCGCCCCTCGCCGCTGCGCTCCGTCGAGGGCGCGCTCACCGACAAACTCGCGCTCGCCGACATACTTCTGCAGCGCCCCGAGCCCATCGCTCTGGTGATCGACGACGCCGAACTGCTCGACGACCGTGCGGTCATCGACCTGCTCGAGCGCTTCGTGCGCGACGTCCGTGACACCGGCTCGGTGCTGATCGCCGCCGCCACGACCGAGGACCTCCTGCTCAACCGGTACCGCGGCTGGCTGTCCTCGGCGCGCCGGGACCGCACCGGACTGCTGCTCAATCCCGCCACCCACCTCGACGGCGACGTGTTCGACCTGCGGCTGCCACGCTCGACGAGCGGGGGCTGGCCGCCCGGACGCGGGCTGCTGTCGGTCCGCGGCGAGGCCCTCACCGTCCAGGTGCCGCTCCCGGCGGAACACCCCACCCGGCGGTGAGCACGGTCCAGGTGCAGAGCAGGACCGCAATCGATTGTGGCTCAGGTAGCGTCTCACCGTCGGGGACGAGCACCGGGGGCGTGATGGATGGACTTGTCGGTGCGGCCGCGGGCACGCCAACCGTGCCCGGTCTCACCGTGCTCGACCCGATTCCCGCCGATGCCACGATCGTGGCCGTGCGCGCGGTGCGCGACGCCGATTCGGCACCGGTCTGGTTGCACCTGGCCACCGGCGATCTGGACGCGCCGACCAGGCGCCGGCTGCGCACCGAAATCCCCGTCCTGATCGCAGCGTTGGCCGACCTGCACGGCGCCCCCGTGCTACCGGTCCTGGCCGAGGGCGAGGCCGGCGGGGCGTCCTACCTCGTGACCCCCCGGCCGGGGCCGACGCTCGCCGAGGAGCTGGTCGCCGGCGCGCTGCCCGTCGCCGCGGTTCGCGGTGCCGTGCGCGACGTCGCGGACGCGCTCGAGGCGCTGCACTGGCGCGGCCTGCTGCACCGCGGGGTGGTGCCCTCGGCGGTGCACCGGCTCTCCGACGACACCTGGTCGCTCGACCCGCCGCTACCGGCCGCGATGGCCGAGCTGGTGGCTGAGGCTGGTGCCGACTACCCCTACCAGCCGCCGGAGGTGCTCGCCGGCGGCGAGTGGACCACAGCGGGGGAGGTCTATGCGCTGGCTGCCACGATGTGGGCCGCCCTGTCCGGCCGCTCGCCCTACGGCACCGACGACCGCCTCTCCGCACTGGTAGGCATGGAACCGAGGCCGATCAGCCGCCTCGACGTCCCCGCGGCGCTGATCAACTCCCTGCGGGCCGGTCTGGCGCACGGGGCGGGCGATCGCCCCGCGCTGAGCGCCTTCGTCGGCGAGCGCCTGGAGACAATGCCACCGACCCGGCCGGTCCCCGAGCCTGCCGGCCGGCCGCTGGGCAGTCGGTACCTGCTCGACGAGTTGATCGGCCGCGGTGCCACCGGGCACGTGTGGCGCGGGCACACTCGCGACGGCGGCGGCCAGGTTGCGGTGAAGCTGCTGCGCAGTGAGCTGGCCGAGGACCCGGACGTCGTCATGCGCTTCATGCGAGAGCGCGCCACGCTGACGCGGTTGACCCATCCGCATCTGGTCGCCGTGCACGACCTGGTCGCCGAGGGCGACGCGCTCGCGATCATCATGGATCTGATCGACGGCGTCGACCTGCGCCAGCTGGCCAGCGAGGGGCCCATGGATCCGCGGACCGCCGCGGACCTCCTCGCGCAGACGGCGGCCGCGCTCGCGGCGGTGCACGCGGCCGGAGTGGTGCACCGCGACATGAAGCCGGAGAACGTCCTCGTCGAGACGCGCGAGGGACGCCCGTACGCCCTGCTCACCGACTTCGGCCTGGCCCGCGCCGCGGACTCGCCCACCCTCACCCGGCTCACCCAGCTCGTCGGGACGCCGGCCTACCTCGCCCCGGAGCTCGTCGCCGGCCGGGAACCCGGCCCGCCGGTGGACGTGTACGCGCTGGGCGTCACCGCCTACGAGTTGTTCGCCGGCCGGCGTCCGTTCCCCGAGTCGAGCACTGCCGTGTTGCTCCGAGCTCACCTCGATCAGGCGCCGCCGCGCCCGGAGGGCCTCACCGAGCCGGTGTGGCAGCTGCTCGCCGCCTGCCTCGGCAAGGAGCCGGCGCACCGACCCACCGCCGGGCAGCTCGCCGAAGCCTGGCAGCGGGTGGCCGGCGACGGGCGCGCGCCGTTCGACTTCTCCACCGAGTCCTTCGCCGAGCCTGCCGCCGAGCCGTATGGCGCACCTGCCGTGGAGCCGTTCGCCGCGCCTGCCGCCGAGCCGTATGGCGCACCTGCCGTGGAGCCGTTCGCCGCGCCGCCCACTGCAGGCCCCTACGCCGGGCCTCATGCCTCACCCGCGGCAGACCCGTACGCCGGCCCCCCCGTTGCGCCGTTCGGCGGACCGCTGCCACGACCGGCGCGCGACGGCGCGCTGGAGACCATCGGCGCGCGCCGAGCACTCCTGCCGGCGCACGCGGAGGACACCAGCCAGTCCGGCCGCAGGGCACGCTGGCCGTGGTACGCACTCGCCGCCGTGGTGATCATCGGTGGCGGGTTCGCCGCGGGGATCCTGCTGGCTCCGAGCAAGACCAAGCACCAGACGCCGACCACCAGCAAGCCGCCGGTCGCTGCGGGCTACCCGATCCAGGCGACGATCAAGCAGACCCCGGGCGGCGTGCCGATCCTGTCCTGGAACGAGGATCCGAAGCTGTTCGCCGCCGGCTCGTACGTCGTGGTGGTGCAGGCCGGCGGCACGTACCAGGTCGTCACGCCGCCGGCACATACGATGCTCGTGACCGACGCCCCGGCGGGCAAGCAGATCTGCTTCACCGTGAACGGCGTCAACCTCACGTCACCCCCCCAGCCGCCGCCGGTCGTCAAGCCGGCGTGCATCATCCCGAAAGGCTGACCATGAGCGGCCCGTTGTTGGACGTCCACGAGGCCGAGTCGGTGGCCCACTTCGCCGAGACCGTCGTTTCGGGCATCGAACCGGTCGTGCTCGGCAAGCGAGCCGAGATCCAGCTCGCACTGACCTGCCTGCTGGCCAGCGGCCACCTCCTGATCGAGGACGTGCCGGGGACGGGCAAGACGTCGCTGGCCAAGGCACTCGCGTCGAGCATCTCCGGTACCACCCACCGCATCCAGTTCACTCCCGACCTGCTGCCCACCGACATCACCGGCGTCTCGGTGTGGGACCAGCGCACCGCCACGTTCGAGTTCCACCACGGGCCGGTGTTCGCGAACGTCGTCGTCGCCGACGAGATCAACCGCGCATCACCCAAGACGCAGTCCGCGCTGCTCGAGGTGATGGAGGAATCCCAGGTCACCGTCGACGGTGTCGGCTACCCCGTGCCATCCCCGTTCCTCGTCGTGGCCACCCAGAACCCGATCGATCTCGAAGGCACGTATCGGCTGCCCGAGGCGCAGCTGGACCGGTTCCTGATGCGCATCGCGTTGGGCTATCCGGACATGGCTGCCGAGCAGGAGATCCTGCTCGGGCGGGCCAATGCGCCGGTACCCGCGGTGCCTCCGGTGGCCACGCTCGATCAGGTGGC
This sequence comes from Pseudonocardiales bacterium, assembly GCA_003243915.1. Taxonomy (GTDB): domain Bacteria; phylum Actinomycetota; class Actinomycetes; order Mycobacteriales; family Jatrophihabitantaceae; genus QHCC01. Next base: position 26,022 of record QHCC01000206.1, read on the forward strand.
TTGGCTGCAGCAATCGGTGGCTCGCGTCCACGCCGCTGCCGAGATCGCCGCGTACATCGCCGGCATCGCCCGCGCGACACGCTCCCACGAAGCGCTACGCCTGGGCGCCAGCACCCGCGGCTCGCTGGCCGTCCTGCGCGCGGCGCAGGCCTTCGCCGCCTGCGCGGGCCGGCACTACGTGGTGCCCGACGACGTGCGTGCCGTCCTGGCGCCGGTATTGGCGCATCGCCTGGTGCTGACCGCGCAGGCCGAGGTGCGCGGTGTGACGGCCGCGAGCGCGCTCGACGAGTCGGTGGCCGCGGTGTCCTTACCCGCGCCACCGGCTGCGGTCCGGTGAGCGGTCCCTTCACCAGGACGGGCGTGGGGGCGCTCCTGACGGCGCTCGCGCTCTACGGCACCGGCTCGCTGCTCGGCTACCGCGTGCTGGCAAGCGCCGGTGTCGGCATCGCGATGCTGGTGGTGCTGGCCGGGTGCTGGGTGGTCGTGCGGCCCCGGGTTGCCGTGACGCGGACGGTCACCCCGGACCGGGTCACCGCCGGTGACCGGACGCTGGGCCGACTGGACGTGCACAACCGCTCACGCTTTCCGTCGGTGCCCTTCGTCGCCGTCGACCGCGTGGGTGCCCAGAACGTCGAGCTGGCGGTCGCGGCGCTGTCCAGCGGGGGCCGGCGGGCCGTGCACTATCCGGTGCCCACCGCGCATCGCGGCCGGATCACCCTCGGACCGCTGACCGTCGAGCGGCGCGACCCGATCGGGCTGTTCCGGCGCGCGCAGCCCATCACCGCGGATTCCCTGCTGTGGGTGCATCCGCGGGTCTACCCGGCGGTTCCGCTTCCGGTCGGGCTCATCCTGGACTACGAGGGAAACGCCAGCGCGAACGCCCGGCTGGGCACGGTGACGTTCGCGTCGCTGCGCGACTACGTCCGGGGCGACGACCCGCGGCGCATCCACTGGCGCTCCACCGCCCGCACCGGCCGGCTGATCGTGCGCGAGCACATCGACACGACCGAGCCCACGACGACCGTCGTGCTGGACAACACGGCAACGATGAGCGCGCCGACATTCGAGGAGGCGGTCGAAGTCGCGGCGTCCGTCGCGCGCGCCGTGCAGAACTCCGGCCGTCCGGTGGTGTTGCACGTGGTGGCCGAATCCGACGACGACGGCGCGATCTCGCTGCTGGACCGGCTGGCCGCCGTCTCGGCGGCACCGGGATCGCCCAGCTCCGTACTCGAGGCCATCCAGCGCCTGCCGGCCGGTGGCGTGCTGGTGGTGGTCACCGGCAGTGATCCCGGCACGCTTGCGCGCTTCGCCGACCAGCGCCGGAGGTTCAACCCGGTTGTCGTGGTCGAGATGCTCTCCGGGGACGATTCGGTGCCGGCCGCGACCAGGCGCCGCACCGGCATGGCCGTGCTGTCGGCGCCGACTGCGGCCGAGGCGATCGGTCGCTGGAACCGGGTGGCCGGAGGTTCGGAGTGATTCGCCGGGCGCTGGCACCCGCCGCCGTGCTGGTGCTGTGCGCGGTGACCGGGTTAGCCTTCGCGCCGGCATTCGGCGGTCGGTTGGCTGCGACGGACTTCGCGCCCGGGCGGCTCGTCGTGGCCGTGCTCGCGGCGGTGCTCGCCCCGCTCGCGGTCGTAGCGGTGTGCGTCTGGCGGCGCTGGTCGGCCACGGTGGCTGCCCTGGCCGGCTTGGCTGCCCTGGTGTTGGCCATCGTGGTGGTCGTCCGTCCGGGTGCCGAGGCGTTCAGCGGGCCGTACCGGCTGCTCACGACCGCGCTGCCCGCCGACACCGACGGGCCGGCGCTGGCCGCTGTGGCGGCCGTGGTCGGGTTGGCGGCGCTGATCGCCGCGCTCGTGATGGCCTACAGCAGCGCCGCGGTGCTCGCCGTCCTCGCGCCACTGGCCTGCCTGGTCCTCGCGCTGGCTCTGGACGCGGCCGTGCGCGAGCCACCTGCTTGGTACGCGATCGCTGTCGTGACGCCGGTCGGGCTCGCCGTCGCAGCGCTGCGCGACCGCCAGTCCGCGCGCGTGCGGGTCGACGGCGGCGTCGGGCTGTTGCGGCGGGTAGTGCCGGCCGCGAGCACCGTCGCCGTGGTCGCCGTGGCAGCGGTGCTGGCCACCATGCTCGCGCCGTCGCTGCCGGGTGTCCGGGCGCGTCCGGCCGACGTGCGGGCGCTGGTGGCACCGCCACTGGTGACCCGCACCGCGGTCAGCCCATTGCAGCAGTACCAGGCGTTGCACGACGACACCTTGCGAGTGCGGCTGTCCGGGACGTCCTCACGACACCTGGACCTGCTGCGGATGGTGACGCTCGACCGCTTCGACGGGCAGTTCTGGACGACCCAGGCGCACTACCGGCGGGCCGGGCACGCCCTGTCCGGCGGTTCGAGCGACGGCGCTGTCGACGTGGCGGTGCGCGCCGGCGAAGCCGCACCGCTGTACTGGCTGCCGCAGCCCGGACGTCCCCTCACTCTCGACGCCGTCGGCTTGGGCGTCGACGAAACCACCGGCGACCTCGCGGTACCCACCGGTCATGCCTTCCCGCCGTCGTATCGGGTCGCCGGTCGCCCGGCGCCGGACGCGGGCAGCCCGGCGCTGGCCGGCGACGACCCGCAGCCGCTCTCCGGGCCGGTCGACGCCTCCGGTCACCCCCCACCGGCCGACATCGCTGCGTTCGCCCGCCAGGCGCTGACCAGCCCGTCCGGATACGTCCGGCTGACCGCTCTGCTGCACCGGCTGCGCGGCCCCAACTACTTCGTCGACGACCGGCCCAGCGCCAGCGGCGGGCACGGCTACTTCAGGATCTCGGCGCTGCTGACGGGCGCCGCGGGGATCCACGCGGGCACCAGCGAGCAGTACGCCAGCGCGTTTGCGGTCATGGCCCGGGTGCTGGGCTACGACGCCAGGGTGGTGCTGGGCTTTCGGCCGCAGTACTCCTCCGCCACCGCGTTCGCGATCGGCGGCTCGGACGTCTACGCCTGGGCCGAGGTGCGCTTCGCCGGGGCCGGTTGGGTCACCTTCGACGCGACACCGACCGCGCTGGCCAGCCTCAGCGGCAAGACGCTGCCACCCTCGAGCGCGCCCCCGCCGCCCGAGGGGTCCCCGACACCTGCCCCGTCGGCTGGCCCCAGTGGCCCTCGGCGGTCCGGTCATGCGGGCGGCCCCGGCAGCACGTCGGTGTCGGCCGATGGCGCGGCGCGCACGGCGTGGGTGCTCGCGCTGCTCGGCGGGCTCGTCGTCGTGCTCGGAGCGCCACCTACGTTGAAGGCCGGCCGCCGCCGGCGCCGCCGGGCGCGGCCCTCGGCTCGCGCGGTGTACGGCGCGTGGCAGGAGACCCTCGACCGGATCGTCGAGTCGGGCATCCGGGTACGGGGTGGCATGACCGGCGGCGAGGTGGCCGGCGCCGCTCCCCCCATTGCCCGTCCCTATGTCGCCGCCCTGGCCGATCTGCTCGACCGGGCCGGCTACGCCCCGGAGCCCCCCGAGGCCGGCGCGCCGCGGCTGGCCTGGGCGAACGCCGCAGTGATCAGGACCGAACTGCGTCGCGAGATGCGCCCGCTGCGCCGCGTGCGCGGGTGGCTGGATCCGCGCCCGCTCTGGCGCCGCTGAACGAGTCGCGTCCAGGTGGGCAGGTTGCCCGCCGCGTCAGGTGTGCACGCCCTGGATCGCGAAGCGCTCGTGCTGCGTCAGGTGCCCGCCGGTGAACGCGACCACGGTGAGCACCCCGGTGCCGTGAAAGGACACAGGGCTGCTCCAGGGCGAATTCGCACCCCCCGCGGGGACAGCCGGCGGGGTGCCGGTGACCACGGAGCCGGAGAGGTCCTTCACGTCCAGGACGATGTTCTCGTCCACGCCGGTGATGTGCCCGCCGACCGTCATCGGGGACGTGACCGCGGAGCCGTAGGCCGGCTGCTCCAGCGAGAAGTCGGTGTCGGCCGTGCCCACGACCTCCCAACCCGCACTGGGGTCATCGGCGATATCGCTGTAACGCACCAGGTGCAGCGCGGCGGCGGTGTGCAGCTGCCCGCCCGGCATCGGGTAGCCGACGCCCACCTCGATGCCGTCCTGAACGGTCGTGGTCCGGATGGCGGTGGTGATGTCGGCGAAGCCCAGGTAGTTCTGCGCGAACAGCAGCGCGGTCTGGGCGCCGTCGAGATGCCACGGCTGGGCGCCGCTGCTCCGGCTGGCGGCCTGCCACGCCTGCTCGGCGGCGTAGTTCGGGAACGGCCACAGCGGCTGGTAGTGGACGTGGCGCTGCAGCCCCCGGCAGTAAAGATCATCGAAGTAGCACGCCTGGCGGTAGGGGCCAACCGGGCGCCCCACAGATGGCGGGTTGGTCGGGCTCGTATCGGCCGTGACGGCCGGCGGTGACGTGACGACCGTCGAGGGTGACGCCGTGGGCTCTGGCGACGACGAGCTGGTCGGCGACGAGCTGGTCGGCGACGCCGAGGTAGCGGGCCGCGCCTTCGAGGCGGAGCCGGTGCGCACGACCGCGGCGGTGCCCACGGCCACCGCTACCACAGCCGCCGCAGCCAGCACGGGAGCCAGCCAGCGGGCGCGACGGCCGGGCGCCGGGTGATCACCAGCGGCCGGGGCCGGCACGGCACGCAGGGCGGCCTCGTCGATCTCCTCTGCCGCGGCCCGCAGCGCGGCCCGGATGCGTTCGTCCACATCGTCGTTGTTCACTGCTGACCTCGCTGTTCGGAGTTGAGCACTGCCGCGATCGCGTCGCGGCCACGGGATGCGCTGGACTTCACGGCGCCGACGGAGATGCCGAGCGTGGCGGCAATCTGCGCCTCCGGGAGCTCGGCCCAGTACCGCAGGACGATCACCTCGCGCTGCCGGGTGGGCAGGGCGCGCAGCGCCGCGAGCACGTCGCGGTGTTCCTCGGCCAGCAGCACCCGCCCGTCCGCCGGTTCGGCGGTGAGCGCGTCGGCGGCCGGCTGCGGATGGCGGCGCACGGTCCGCCGCCTGCGCAGTACCGAGCGGGACCCGTTCACCACAGACGTCCGCAGGTAGCCGAGCGCGGCATCGTCGCTAGCCAGCGCCGCCCACCTGCGGTGCAGCGCACCGAACGCATCCTGCACGACGTCCTCGGCGGTCTCGCGGTCATCGACCAGCAGCCTGGCCAACCGCACCATCGCCAGCCGGTGCGCGCGGAAGAGTCGCTCGACGCCGCTGTCAGCGTCGAGCGGCTCGTCCACGGCGTCGGCTCCCCCGAGCGACCAACGTCGTCCCACCATCGCCGTCCCCATCGGGCCACCGTCCAGGGCTTCCGGTAGACCGCGAGATTGCGGTCTCACTGGCATAGACGCCTGGGCGAGCCAATGGTTGCCCAGTCTCAGCCGCCGGGGAAGGTGTCGCGGGTCTGCAGCACGCCGATTGTCTTGCCGTCGCTCCACAGCACCATCTGGACGGAATTGATGGCCAGCGTGCCGTCGGTCGGATGCGCGCCCTTCGCGGACTGAGTGACGAGCACCGACAGGTCACAGTGCTGGAAGGGTTGGTAGCCGGGGATCTTCCACTCCGAGCAGGAGGTCTGCAGGGAGTTGTTCAGCGGCACGACGAAGCTGTATGTCGACTGCCGGCCCGGCTCCGGGATTGCCCCGGAGGGCAGGTCGACCTCTCGTTGCATGGTGACGTGGTAGCCGTCGGAGCCCCGCGTGACGGACTGCAGGAAGCCGCGGTCGCGCGCCGGCAACGGCCCGAGCGCAGCCGGCAGCGTCGCGCCCGCGACCGCCTGCTCGACGATCGCGTCGTTCACGCCCAATGGATGCCAGAACACGATCTGTGGATTCGTCGGGACGAACCATTGCTCGCCGGCCGGGACTGCGCAGCCGGCGCGGAACGTCCGGTACTCGACCGACTGGCCGGCGATGGACCGCTGGCTGTAGGCGGTCACAGAGTTGTCTCCGCACCGCTGCCCCACGACCGCGTCGTCGATGATCAGCGCAGCCGTGTCGGCGCCGGCGCGCACGATGTAGAGGTCGCAGCGCGTGTCGTCACTCGACGCACACCAGGTGTTGGTGATGCCGGCCGCCGACGCCGGGCCGGGGAACTGCGACCAGCCGACCGGCAAAGTGACACCCACGCCGGCGAAGTCGACAACGGTGGGGCCGTGCCTCGGGAGTGACGGTGGTACCACGTCAGACGTGAGCGGTACGGGGTGCGACGTCGACCCCGGTGTCGGGTGGACGACGGGCTCGGTCGCCTTGTGCGTCGGCGACGTGGTGGGGGTCTGCGGGGACGCCGGCGCGGAGGTCGAAGGCGTCGTCGTGGCGTCGGCCGGATTGAGGTGGTGGGCCGTGCTGGTGCCGGCAATCACGGCACCGCCGGCCACGACGGTGACGACGGCCGCCGCGGCGAGCAGCGGGGCAACCCAGCGGTGCTGGAACGTCAGCTTGCGACGGCCCTGGTCACCGCTGAGATCCTGGTCGGTCGGGGGGTGGCCCGGGCTCAGCGTCGCCGGCGTCACCTGGGCTGCCTTCGCCTCGAACGCGGCCCGCAGGCGGTGCTCGGTCTCGCGGTTCATCGGGTACCTTCCAGAATTTTCTCGAGCTTGTCCATGCCGCGGCTGGCCTGCGATTTCACCGCGCCGCGCGAGATGCCCAACGCCTGCGCGATCTCGGCTTCGGAGAGATCCGACCAGTACCGCAGCACGAGCACTTCTTGCTGGCGCGGCGGCAGGGTATGCACTGCAGCGAGCACCTCGCGGTGCTCGGCCGCCAACATCAACTCGCTGTCGGGGGCATCGCTGTGCTCGGGCTCGACGACTCGCAAGTGCTTGCGCTCCGTCTGCCGACGCCGCAGCATCGATCGCGCGGTGTTCACCACGGCCGTGCGCAAGTAGCCCAGCGCGGCCTGGGGGTCACGGATCCGGTCCTGATTGCGGTACAGCCCCACGAAGGCGTCCTGTACGACGTCCTCGGCGCTGGCCCTGTCGTCGACGAGCAGAATGGCCATTCGCACCAGTTTCAGCCGGTGCGCCGCATACAGTGCCGGCACGTCCACCCGCGCGACATCCACCAGGGTCACATCAGCCCTCCCCCACCTGAGTGCAGGGCGCCCACTGCCTGCCGTCACTGTGCTCACACATCAAGGACGTCGAAGTCTGCCTGAGGTTGCCTGGCACGGCGAACAACCTCAGCGGGGGAGGATGGCCGCCGAGGCCGGCTTACCGCGGTCCGAACTGGCGGTCGCCGGCGTCGCCCAGGCCCGGCACGATGTAGGCGTTCTCGTTGAGGCGCTCGTCGATGCTGGCGGTGTACACGCGCACCGCCAGCCCGCTCGCCTCGATCCGGGCCAAGCCTTCGGGAGCGACGAGCGCGCACACCACCGTGAGATCCGACGCGCCCCGCTCGGACAGCAACTGCAGGCAGTGCAGCAGCGAGCCGCCCGTGGCGAGCATCGGATCGAGGACGATCACCGGCCGCCCGGCCAGCGATTCGGGCAGCGAGGCCATATACGGCGACGGCTCGTGGGTGTGCTCGTCGCGGGCCAGGCCGACGAAGCCCATCTGCGACTCGGGCAGCAGGTTGAACGCCGCCTCGGCCATACCCAGGCCGGCCCGCAGCACCGGCACCAGCAGCGGTGGATTCGCGATTGCGACGCCCGTGGTAGGCCCGACCGGGGTGGTGATCGCGGCGTCGGCAGTCTGCAGCGTGCGGGTCGCCTCGTAGACCAGCAGCGTGGCCAGTTCGCGCAGCGCCGCCCGGAACTCGGCGTTGCTGCTGCGCTCGTCGCGCATGACGGTCAACCTGGCCCGGACGATCGGATGCTCGACGACGACGGTGTCCACGACTGCGACCCTATGCGACCGTCGCCCCTGCGGCGCGATGGCGGCGACGATGGTGGCGGCGGCGCTGGCGGCGGCACACCCGAACTGCGCCCGCGCTCCTAGACTGGAGCCGTGAGCACGCTGGCTCGACCCGACCTGCGCGACGTGTCACGCGATGACACCTCGCTGCGCCGCTTCCTGCACGGGCTTCCCGGGGTCGACCAGGTCGGTGCCGAGGGCCGCGCCGCCGGGCTGGCCACCCGCAGCATCAAGACCACGTCCAAGGCATGGGCCATCGACACCGCGATCGCCATGATCGACCTGACCACGCTGGAAGGCGCTGACACGCCCGGCAAGGTCCGTTCGCTGTGCGCGAAGGCGGCGCGGCCGGACTCCTCCGATGCCAGTGTCCCGTCGGTCGCCGCGGTCTGCGTCTATCCCGACCTCGTCGCCACTGCGGTGCTCGCGTTGCGCGGCACGTCGGTGGGTGTGGCCAGCGTGGCCACCGCATTCCCGTCCGGTCGCGCGTCGCTGGACACCAAGCTGCACGACGTCCGTGACGCCGTGGCGGCCGGTGCCACCGAGATCGACATGGTCATCGACCGCGGCGCCTTCCTGGCTGGCCACTACGTGCAGGTCTTCGACGAGATCGTGGCGACGAAGGCCGCGTGCGGCGCCGCACACCTGAAGGTCATTCTGGAGACCGGCGAGCTGGCCACACTCGACAATGCCCGCCGCGCGTCCTGGCTGGCGCTGCTGGCCGGTGGCGACTTCATCAAGACCTCGACCGGCAAGGTGTCACCGGCGGCCACGCCACCGGTGGCACTGGTCATGCTCGAGGCCGTCCGCGACTACCACGCAATGACCGGCGAACGGCGAGGGGTGAAGCTCGCCGGCGGCATCCGGGCTTCCAAGGAGGCAGTGCGCTACCTGGTGATGGTCAACGAGGTCGCCGGCCAGGCCTGGCTCGATCCAGCGCTGTTCCGCTTCGGCGCGTCCAGCCTGCTCAACGATCTTCTGCTGCAACGACACAAACTCGCCTCCGGCAGCTACGACGGCCCCGACTACGTGACGGTGGATTGATGAGCGCTCGCGCGAAGAGTCCGGTGTTCGAGTACGCACCCGCGCCCGAGTCGCGCGAGATCGCCAGGCTCAAGCCGAGCTACCAGATCTTCATCGACGGGCGCTTCCGCGACGGGTCGGGTGACGCGGTCAAGACCATCAACCCGGCCGACGAGCAGCCGCTGGCCGAGGTCGCCGAGGCCGGTCCGGCTGATGTGGCTGATGCTGTCGCGGCTGCCCGCCGCGCTTACGAGGGGCCGTGGTCGGCGATGCCGGGCAAGGAACGCGGGAAGTACCTGTTCCGCATCGCGCGGGCCATCCAGGAACGCGGCCGCGAGCTGGCCGTCCTGGAATCCCTCGACAACGGCAAGCCGATCCGCGAGTCCCGCGACGTCGACGTCCCGGTGGCGGCCGCACACTTCTTCTACTACGCCGGCTGGGCCGACAAGCTCGGCTACGGCGGCTTTGGGCCTGACCCGCGCCCGGTCGGCGTGGCCGGGCAGATCATCCCGTGGAACTTCCCACTCCTGATGGCCGCGTGGAAGATCGCGCCGGCGCTGGCGTGCGGCAACACCGTGGTGCTCAAACCAGCCGAGACCACCCCGCTCACGGCGCTGGTACTCGCCGAGATCATCGCCGAGGCCGAGCTGCCGGCGGGAGTGGTGAACGTCCTCGCCGGCGGGCCCGCGATCGGTGCGGCGATCGTCGAGCACGATGACGTCGACAAGATCGCGTTCACCGGCTCGACCGAGGTCGGCAAGATCATCCAGCGGACGCTGGCCGGCACGTCGAAACGGTTGTCGCTCGAACTCGGCGGCAAGGCCGCCAACATCGTCTTCGACGACGCCCCGCTCGACCAGGCCGTCGAAGGCATCGTGAACGGGATCTTCTTCAACCAGGGCCAGGTCTGCTGCGCCGGCTCGCGGTTGCTGGTGCAGGAGTCGGTCGCCGACGAGCTGATCGATTCCTTGCAGCGGCGGCTGGCCACCCTGCGCGTCGGCGACCCGCTGGACAAGAACACCGACGTCGGCGCGATCAATTCGGCGGCCCAGCTGGCGCGGATCCGCGAACTCACCGAGTCCGGTGTCGCGGAGGGTGCCACCCGCTGGTCGCCGCCGTGCGAGCTACCGGAGCGCGGGTTCTGGTTCGCGCCCACCGTCTTCACCGGCGTCTCTCCGGCGCACCGCATCGCCCGCGAGGAGATCTTCGGGCCGGTGCTGTCGGTGTTGACGTTCCGCACGCCGGCGGAGGCGCTCGAGAAGGCGAACAACACCCCCTACGGCCTGTCCGCCGGCGTCTGGACGGAGAAGGGCTCGCGGATCCTGTCCATGGCCGCGCAGCTGCGCGCGGGCGTGGTCTGGGCGAACACGTTCAACCGCTTCGACCCGAGCGCTCCCTTCGGCGGCTACAAGGAGTCCGGGTTCGGTCGCGAGGGCGGCCGGCACGGGCTGGAGGCCTACCTTGCCCACTAAGCGCCCCAAGCAGACAACGCCCAAGCAGCCGGCCGCCGACGCCACCCGGTTGCGGGTGCGCAAGACCTACAAGCTCTACATCGGGGGCGCGTTCCCCCGCTCGGAGTCCGGGCGCTCGTATCCCGTTCATTCCGCCGCCGGTGACCTGCTCGCCTACGTGGCACAGGCCTCGCGCAAGGACGTTCGAGACGCCGTCGTCGCGGCGCGCAAGGCCTTCGCGGGCTGGTCGGGTGCGACCGCCTACAACCGGGGCCAGGTCCTGTACCGGGTGGCCGAGATGCTCGACGGCCGACGAGACCAGTTCGTCGCGCAGGTCGGGCAAGCAGAGATGAGTACGGCTGAGGTGGCGGCCGGCGAGGTCGTATCGGCCGATGCCGCACGCGCGCAAGTCGACGCCGCGGTCGATCGCTGGGTGTACTACGCCGGCTGGTCAGACAAGTACGCGCAGATCGTCGGTGGCACCAACCCCGTGGCCGGTCCGTACTTCAGCTTCTCGCTACCTGAGCCCACCGGAGTCGTCGGCGTCCTCGCGCCCCAGGACTCGAGCCTGCTCGGACTCGTCTCCGTTCTCGCGCCCGTGCTGGCGACGGGCAACACGGCAGTCGTGATCGCGTCCGAGGATCGACCGCTGCCGGCGATCTCATTCGCGGAGGTGCTCGCGACGTCGGACCTCCCGCCCGGCGTCGTGAACCTGCTCACCGGTTCCACCGCCGAACTCGCGCCGTGGTTGGCCGGACACCGCGACGTCAACGCGCTCGACCTAAGCGGTGTCGTCGTCGCCGACCGGAAGGCGTTGCAGATCAAGGCCGCCGGCAACGTCAAACGGGTGTACGCGCCTCACGAGCCCGATTGGTTTGCGGACCCCGGCATCTCCCGCCTGGGTGCGTTCGTCGAGACCAAGACCGTGTGGCACCCGATCGGTGTCTGAGCCGCCCGCTCCCTGACCTTGGTCAGGTCGCGTCATCCCATCGCTGGGCTGCGTAGTAGGGGTCGTCCCAATGCGCGGGATAGCGGCGGTTGTAGGCGTACTTCGGCACCTTGGGATCGTCGGACGCCCAGGCGAGCCGCCCCCACCCCCACCACCCCCCGTCCCAGCGATCGCCCAGCTCGCGCAATTCCAGATGGGCGGGAAAGAATCGTCCGCCGCGATCTCGCAGCCATCCGTCGTCGTCGACCGCGAGTATCCGGTCGAACTGGTTGGTGACGGCCAACCTGAGGCCAACCGAGGTGAGGATGGCCTCGAAAGTTCCGAGTCGCGGTTCAGTGCGGCCCGCTTCAATGCGGTCGATCGTCGAGCGCGGCAGGCCGGCATGGGCGGCGAGCTCGCGCTGGCTCAGCCGGCGCGCGCGACGAACCGCCCGCAGGACATCGTCGGCGTTCACAGCCCGAGCCTGGGCCCGGGTCGGCGACTTGTGAAGGCCCGTGCGACATCTGTGGACGGCCGCCGGCGCTGTGGAAATCGGGCACCGCGCACCTCGGACACCGCGCACCTCGGACACCGCGCACGTCGGACACCGTGCAAGGTGCTCGTCCGACGCCTCGTGCTCTGCCCGCATTCGTGCAGGCATGCCACCTGGGCCTGATCCCGGACCTGATCCCGGGGCCTGATCCCGGAGCCCGATTCCTGGGGCCTGATCCTGGGCCTTGTCTCTGGGGTTCGCTGAGATGGCCCGCCGATCATGTTCGCCATCGTGAATGCGGTCAGGCCTCAAGGCGGCTTGTGGTCTGCCCGCGCAAGTACGGGCAAGGGTTTCGGGCCTCCAGTGACCCCTTCCCAGCCGCAGCATGACCACGCACATGCCAGCGCATGTGCGGGCAGAGCACGAGGCGTCGGACCAGCACCTTGGACATGGCGGCGAAGGACCCTCTGCCGTCGCCGCTCGCTGTCGGCCACTGGGGCATCGCCCCGCACCCCCAATCCGAAGGCATCGCCCGCGCTATCGCGTCACTGCAAACCCCGCGCTATCGCATCACCGCAACCCCCGCGGCCACCATCGTCGGCGCCCGGTAGGTTCGCCGTCATGACGAGCTCGCTGGACGCCGCGATCATTCCGATCACGCTCACCGTCAATGGACGCATCGGTCTCACCCTCTGGGCGCCGCCATGGGCGGATGAGGACGGCGAGGAGTGGCAGGGCTTTCTCGGCGACGGCGCCAAGATCTTGCTCTACCCCAACGTGCGCGAGCTGGCCGAGTTCGTCGCATCCGGTCAGGAGAACGACCTGTCCGACCACCCCGGTTGGGGCTACGTCCTGAAACTCACGCCTGACCAGCTGCGCCCGACCAGCGATGACGCCTACAACCTCGATCAGGTCTATGAATGGGCCGCCGGCGAACCGGATCCGGTACATGTGTCGAGCCTGGCCAACGTCGTCGACATGGTCGCTAAGATCGCCGACTGCTGCGACGACGGAGCGCTGCGGCGGCTGGTCGAGGACACCCCCGCCTACGAGGAATTGGTCGACGAAGACGTCAGCTACCAGGGCAAGGACGGTCGCAAGCGCTGGAGCGAACTCGGGGACACAATCGCCGACTCGTGGGAGCGCGCCATCACCCGCGTCGAGTCCTGGCTGTCGTGGCAGGGCGATTTCTCCGACAGCGACCTCGAGGCAGAGACGGTGTGGGACCGCGTCGGCGCCGAACCAATCCAGATCGTGCTGCCCGATGCCACCTACCTGACGGTGCGCGCCGAGGTGACCCGCGACGCGGAGGGTGACGAGACGGAGGTGGTGTTCCTCGGAACCGACGACATCGTGGCGGTGTTCACCGATGTCGACGGCCTGGCGCAGTACTGCCGCACGGCCGAAGGTCACGAACTGCACAAGCTGGAGTGGTGGTCCGAACTCGAGGAGGTCGAGGACGACGACGTCTTCGCGCCCGGGCTCGATGCCAGTTACGACATGCGCAAGCCCTCGACACGCGGCGCAGAACTGCTGCGCGAACTCGCGGACTTCTGCCAGCTCGAGGGCGACACCGCGCTGCTCGACGAGTCCGTCGACAAGAACACCGATCGCGACGACTGGAACGACCTCGTCGCCGAGGTGCAGACCTGCCTGCAGCCGCAGGACTGACCCCGACGCGGGGCTGCGCTGTCGGCTCGCCGTCGGTCCGCCGTCGGTCCGCGGTCGCTCGCGGTCGGCTCGCGGTCAGTCGATGACCGGGTTCGGATCATCGAGGTAGGCCCGCACCTCCGGCGCGGCGATGCGCACGGCGTCGGCCGCCTCGTCGTCGAAGCGAGCCTGAGAGGCGCGCTCCGCGGCTACCCGCGCCACGTAGTTGTCGATCTCGCGGGCACGGGTCGCCGCATCCCAACCCAGAATGTCGCCGAGCACGCCGGCCACCAGCGGTGCGCAGGCGACGCCGCGATGGGGGTACTCGATGGAGATCCGGGTGCGCCGGGTGAGGACGTCCTCGAGATGGAGCGCCCCTTCGTGGGTCACGGCGTAGCGGACCTCGGCGAGCAGGTAGTCCGGCGCATCGGGCACCGTGGCGAGCAGCCCGGGATCCACCAGCCCGGGGTCGAGCACGTCGCGGATCATCGAGCCGTAACGGTCCAGGACGTGGCGCACCCGGTGCGGATGCAGCCCGTACTCGCCGGCCAGCGCATCGACCTGGTTGCGCATGGCGAAGTACCCGTCGGCGCCGAGCAGCGGCACGCGGTCGGTGCACGAGGGCGCCACCCGCCGCGGCAGATCTTCCGAGCCGATGTCCACCGCGTCGGCCGCCATCACCCGATAGGTCGTGTACTTCCCGCCGGCGATCGAGATCAGGCCGGGCACGACCCGCGCCACCGCGTGCTCGCGCGACAGCGCCGAACTCTCCTCCGACTCGCCGGCCAGCAGCGGACGCAGCCCGGCGTACACCCCGTCGATGTCGTCGTGGGTGAGCGGTTCGACGAGCACCACATTGACGCAGTCCAGCAGGTAGTCGATGTCGGATTTCGTCGCTGCCGGATGCGCCAGGTCGAGGGTCCAGTCGGTGTCGGTGGTGCCGATCAGCCAATGGTTCTTCCACGGGATCACGAACAGCACCGACGACGGCGTACGCAGGATCAGCCCCGCGTCGCCGGTGATCTTGGCGCGCGGCACGACGATGTGTACGCCCTTCGAGGCGCGCACCCGGAACCGACCGCGGCCGCCGGACAGGGCCTGGATCTCATCCGTCCAGACCCCGGTGCAGTTGAGCACCACGCCGGCCCGCACAGTCGTCTCGCGGCCGTCCTCGGTATCACGCACGCTCACGCCGACCACCCGGTCGGACTCGCGGAGGAGGCCGACCGCCCGCGTGGACGCACGCACGACCGCCCCATAGCGCGCCGCTGTCCGCGCGACGGTCAGCGTGTGCCGCGCGTCGTCGGCCTGGGCGTCGAAGTACTGCACGGCGCCGACGAGCGCGTCCCGTTTCAGGCCGGGGAACACCCGCAGGGCCGCGCGCCGGCTCAGATGCTTCTGCCCGGGCACCGTGCTGCGCCCGCCCATGGTGTCGTAGAGCGCCAGGCCGGCGGCGACGTAGGGCCGCTCCCATCCGCGGTGCGAGAGTGGGTAGAGGAACGGCACCGGCTTGATCAGGTGCGGGGCGATCCGATTGGTCATCAGCTCCCGCTCACGCAGTGCCTCGCGCACCAGGCCGAATTCGAGCTGTTCGAGATAGCGCAGGCCGCCGTGGAACAGCTTCGATGACCGGCTGGACGTGCCCGCTGCGAAGTCGCGCGCCTCGACCAGCGCGACGGACAAACCACGCGTCGCGGCGTCGAGCGCGGCCCCGGCACCGGTGACGCCACCGCCGATGACCACGACGTCGAAGTCGTCGGTGGCCAGGCGGTGCCACGCGGCCGCGCGGTAGCCGAGGTCCAGGCGGGACGCGGCGCCGCCCTTCGGGATCGTCGGGCCGGACGTGTCCGGCACGCTGCGCCGCTGCACGCTGCGCCGCTCCACAACCGGCAACGCTAGCGCAGAGCCGCGGGCGCTCTGGCAGGCTCGCGCCATGGCTACTGTCGTTGCGGCGATCGACCAAGGCACCACGTCGACGCGGTGCATGCTCTTCGATCACGACGCCCGGGTAGTCGCCCGCGAGCAGGTCGAGCACCGCCAACATCTGCCGCGAGCCGGCTGGGTCGAGCACGACGCCACCGAGATCTGGTCGAACACCCGCGCGGTGCTGGCGGGAGCGCTCGCGCGCGCCGAATCGGGCGCCGCCGACGTCGCGGCCGTGGGCATCACCAACCAGCGCGAGACCGCCGTGGTGTGGGACCGCGCGAGCGGCGAGCCCATCGCGCCGGCCATCGTCTGGCAGGACACCCGCACCCAGGCGATCTGCGACGAGCTGGGGGCCGCTGGCGACAGCTCGGGCGGCGGCGCCGGACGCTACCGCTCACGCGTCGGGTTGCCGTTGGCGACGTACTTCGCCGGCCCGAAGGTGCGCTGGCTGCTCGACAACGTCGACGGTGCCCGTGCCCGCGCCGAGGCGGGCGAACTGGCCTTCGGCACCATCGACAGCTGGCTGGTGTGGAACCTCAGCGGTGGCACGAGCGGCGGCGTCCACGTGACCGACGCCACGAACGCCTCGCGCACCATGCTGATGGACCTCGACACGCTGCAGTGGGCTCCGGACATCGCCGCCGAGATGGGCATCCCGCTGGCGATGCTGCCCGAGATCCACTCGTCGTCGGAGGTCTACGCCGACGTCCGCGAGCGCGGACCGCTGGCCGGCGTACCGATCGCGGGCATCCTGGGCGACCAGCAGGCGGCGACGTTCGGCCAGGCCTGCCTGACGCCGGGCGAGGCCAAGAACACCTATGGAACCGGCAACTTCCTGCTGCTGAACACCGGGACCGAGAAGGTGCTCAGCGACAACGGCCTGCTGACGACGCTCTGCTACGTCCTGGGCGACAGCGCGCCCGTGTACGCGCTGGAGGGCTCGATCGCGGTCACCGGCTCGCTGGTGCAGTGGCTGCGCGACAACCTGGGCCTGATCTCGGACGCGGCGCAGGTCGAGTCGCTTGCCGAGACGGTCGAGGACAACGGCGGTGCGTACTTCGTGCCCGCGTTCTCCGGGCTGTTCGCGCCGTACTGGCGCTCGGACGCCCGCGGCGCACTGGTGGGCCTGACCCGGTTCGTCAACCGAGGTCACCTCGCGCGGGCAGCTCTCGAGGCGACCGCGTTCCAGACCCGCGAGGTCGTCGACGCGATGAACGCCGACCTGGCAGCTCAGCGCTCCCCCGTCGCGGCTGGCGGCGTCGAGCTCACCGAGCTCAAGGTCGACGGCGGCATGGTCGGCAACGAGCTGCTGATGCAGTTCCAGGCCGACATCCTCGACGTCCCGGTCGTGCGGCCGGCCATCGCCGAGACGACGGCTCTCGGCGCCGCCTACGCCGCCGGGCTGGCCGTCGGCTTCTGGTCCTCGACGGAGGAGATCCGGGCCAACTGGACGGCCGACAAGCGGTGGGAGCCGGCCATGGAACGTGCGCGGCGCGAGAGCCTCTACGCGGACTGGAAGAAGGCCGTCACCAAGACCTTCGGCTGGGTCGACGGGTAGTCGTCGGCCAGCCCACTTGTGAGTCCGTCCGGTGCCCGCGACACCGTTCAGGAGGTGGCGGTGTGACCGGTGCGTCACTATGGGCGGATGGGTCACGGCGTGTGGAGGGGTATCGGCGCCGTCGTGCTCGCCGCGACGGCATGCTCCTCATCGCCGTCGGCCCGGGACACCCGCCACCCCAGCCGGGTGCGACCGTCCACCCCGCACAGCTCGCCCGCGCCGGCCACCAGCTCCCCGCAGCGAGCCACCGGGGGGCCGGCCAGCGCCGTCCCGAGCCCATCGCCATCCACCGGCAACCTCGCACAGCGTGTCCTGGCGCGGATGAGCGAGGCCGAGCGGGTTGGCCAGCTGCTCATGGTCGACTGCCCGAGCACTCAGGTCGGGGCGGCGACGGTCACCGCGATCGGCACCTACCACGTCGGGTCGGTGATCCTCGACGGTACGAGCGAGCTCGGTGCGCCGCAGACCTTGAGGCTGGTGGCCCTGCTGCGAGGTCGCGCACCTGCGAACGTGGGCCTGTTCGTGGCCACGGACCAGGAGGGCGGGCAGGTGCAGCGCCTGCAGGGGCCCGGCTTCTCGACGATTCCCAGCGCGGTGGAGCAGGGCGCCCTCGCGCCGGCGACGCTGCGCGCGGACGCGGAACGGTGGGCCACCGAGCTGCAGACAGCGGGCGTGAACGTCAGCCTCGGCCCGGTGCTCGACACCGTCCCGGCGAACTTCGGCTCCAATCCGCCCATCGGCGACCTGGACCGCGAGTTCGGCCACGACCCGTCCACGGTGAGCAGCCACGGCACCGCGGTCGTGCAGGGTGTGCAGGCGGCCGGGGTGTCCGCGACGGTCAAGCACTTCCCGGGCCTGGGGCGGGTGCACGGCAACCCCGACCTCAGCGCGGGTGTGCTCGACTCACTCACCACCCGGCACGACCCGTACCTCGCACCGTTCGCGGCCGCAATCGGCGAGGGCGTCGCCTTCGTGATGATGTCGACGGCGATCTACACGCGCATCGACCCGCGCCGTCCCGCTGCCTTCTCCCCTCTGGTCGTGACGGCCATGCTCCGCGGCGACCTGCACTTCCGCGGCGTGATCATCAGCGACGACGTCGGCGCCTCGAAGCAGGCCAGCGGCTTGTCCGCGGGCGCCCGGGCGGTCGCGTTCATCGCTGCCGGCGGCAACGTCGTCCTGACCGTCGATGCGACGCAGGCACCCGAGATGACAACGGCCCTGCTCGCCCGCGCGAAGCGCGACCCGAAGTTCAAGGCGCAGGTCGACGCCGCCGCACTGGTCGTGTTACAGGCCAAGCAAGCCCGCGGCCTGCTCAGCTGATCAGGCCAGCAGCTGCGCGTAAGCCGGCTTGATCTGGTTGTTGATGATGGCCAGGCGGTCATCGAAGGGGATGAAGGCACTCTTCATCGCGTTGATGGTGAACCACTGCAGGTCGCCCCAGCCGTGACCGAAGGCCTCGGTGAGCAGCCCCATCTCGCGGGTCATGGAGGTGCCGCTCATCAGCCGGTTGTCGGTGTTGACGGTGACCCGGAAATGCAGCTTTCGCAGCAGCCCGATGGGGTGTTCCGCGATGGATTCGGCGGCGCCGGTCTGCACATTCGACGACGGGCACATCTCCAACGGGATGCGCTTGTCGCGCACGTACGCGGCCAGGCGGCCGAGGGCGCCGCCGGCAGTGATGTCGTCGACGATGCGCACGCCGTGCCCCAGCCGGTCGGTTCCGCACCATTGGATCGCCTCCCAGATCGAGGGCAACCCGAACGCTTCGCCGGCGTGGATGGTGAAGTGGAAGTTCTCGCGGCGCAGGTACTCGAAGGCGTCGAGGTGCCGGGTCGGCGGGAAGCCCGCCTCGGCGCCGGCGATGTCGAAGCCGACCACACCGTCGTCGCGGTAGGCCACGGCCAACTCGGCGATCTCGCGGGATCGCGCGGCGTGGCGCATCGCGGTGACGATCGCCCCGATGCGGAGCTGCTGGCCCCGCTGCGCCGCGGCCTGTTCCCCCTCGCGAAACCCGGCCAGCACCGCCTCGACCACCTGCTGCAGCGACAATCCCGAGTCGGTGTGTTGCTCCGGTGCCCACCGGATCTCGGCGTACACCACGCCGTCATCGGCCAGATCCTCGGCGGCCTCGCGGGCGACCCGCGTCAGCCCGGCGGTCGTCTGCATGACCGCGACGGTGTGCGCGAACGTCTCCAGGTAGCGCTCGAGCGAGCCGGAGTCGGCCGCTTCCCGGAACCACGCAGCGAGTTCGACCGGGTCGGACGAGGGCAGGGCCAGGTAGCCGATCTGCGCGGCCATGTCGATCACCGTCGCCGGCCGTAGCCCGCCGTCGAGGTGGTCGTGCAGCAGCACCTTGGGCGCGCGGCGGATGGCAGAGTCGTCCAACGGCGTCGGCATGACCCCACGCTAGCGACTGCAATCCCGTCGCCTTCCGCGCACCCCGAGCGGACACAGGTCTGCAAGAGTGGTAGTCATAAACCTGGAATCCCTCCCAAACCGGACGGTGCGCCTGGGGAAATGAGGAGCGCATGCAGCATGCCGCCGTCAGGGCGCGTGGCCTGGTCAAGCGCTTCGGCACCATCGAGGCGGTGCGGGGCATCGACCTCGAGATCGCCGCGGGCGAGGTGTTCGGTTTCCTGGGGCCCAACGGCGCCGGCAAGTCCACCACGATCAGCATGCTGTGCACGCTGCTGACCCCCAGTGCCGGCGACGCGCAGGTCGCGGGTCACGACGTCGTGGGCGATCGCGACCTGGTTCGACGCAACATCGGCCTCGTCTTCCAGGACACCACGCTGGACACCTACCTCAGCGCCGAGCGCAACCTGCGCCTGCACGCCGAGCTGTACGGCGTGGCCAGGGAGGCCGTCCCAGACCGCATCCATCAGGTGCTCGACATGGTCGGCTTGTGGGAGCGGCGAGCCAGCCTGGTCTCGACGTTCTCCGGCGGCATGAAGCGCCGTCTCGAAATCGCGCGCGGGTTGCTGCACTCCCCGCGCGTGCTCTTCCTCGACGAGCCGACGATCGGGCTCGACCCGCAGACCCGCGCCTCGATCTGGAGCTACATCGGCGTGCTGCGCAAGACCGAGGCCATCACCATCTTCATGACCACGCACTACATGGACGAGGCCGAGTACTGCGACCGGATCGCGATCATGGACCAGGGCCGGATCATCGCGCTCGATACGCCCGAGGCGCTCAAGGCGAGCGTGGGCGATGACCGCATCCAGATCCAGACCGACGACGACGCGGGCGCGATCACTGCGCTCGAGGAGCGCTTCGGCCTGTACGCGACGATGGTCGAGGGCGCGGTGACGTTTCGCGTCGCGCAGGGCGAGCAGTTCGTGCCCAAGCTGTTCGCCGAGTTCCCGTTGGCCATCCGGTCGGTGAGTGTGTCCCGTCCATCCCTCGACGACGTGTTCCTGTCCTACACCGGCACGACCATCCGCGACGCCGAGGCCGGAGCGGCCGATCGCCTGCGGCACACCGGGCGCATGTTCGGGAGGCGTTGATGACCGCGACGACAGCGACGGTAATCGAGGTACGGGTCCCGCCGCGCTCCGCGGTGGGCGAACTGCGCGCCATCAAGATCGTGTGGGAGCGCGAGGTGGTCCGCTTCGCCAGCGATCGGCTGCGGATGATCAGTTCCCTCGTCCAACCGCTGCTGTTCCTGTTCGTTCTCGGCACCGGCCTGTCGCGGGTCGCGGACGCCGGCACCGGGGGCCTGGACTTCCGCACGTTCCTGTACCCGGGCATCCTGGCGATGGCGGTGATGTTCACCGCCATGTTCTCCGCGGCCTCGATCGTCTGGGATCGCGAGTTCGGCTTCCTGCGCGAGATGCTCGTGGCTCCGATCCGGCGCAGCTCGATCGTCATCGGCAAGTGCCTGGGCGGTGCAACGGTCGCGACCTTCCAGGGCGTCATCGTCATCGCGCTGGCCGGTGTTGTCGGCGTGCCCTACGCGCCTTCGCTGATCCTCGAGGTGTTCGGCATGCTGGCGCTGCTGGCGTACACACTCACCGCATTCGGAGTAATGGTGGCTGCGCGCATCAGGCAGATGCAGTCGTTCATGGCCTTGACCCAGATGCTGATAATGCCGCTGTTCTTCCTCTCCGGTGCGATCTTCCCGGTCAGCGGCCTGCCCGCCTGGCTCACCGTGCTGAACCGGATCGATCCGCTCACCTACGCCGTCGACCCGATCCGGCGCGCGGTGTTCGCCCAGCTGGACCTGAGCCAGCAGGTGCGCCATCGCCTCGCGCCCGGCGTGACGTGGCTGGGCTGGCAGGTCCCGTCCTTGCTGTGCGCGGGTGTGGTCGCGGCGCTCGGCGTGGCCATGACCGCCGTGGCAATCGTCGAGTTCAACCAGAGCGACTAGCGCCTAGCGGCAGGCCCGACGCGGTCGATGACCAGTGGTGTGGGCGCGAAGTCGGCGCCGATGTCGTACCCGCCGTCCAGCGCCTCCAGCGCGCGGGCGAACAGCGCCGGGTCGTCGGCGTGCAGCTCGAGCAGCGGCTGACCCGCGCGGACCTCGTCACCGGGCTTGGCCAGCATCACTACGCCCGCGCCGGGTGCGACCGCGTCCTCCTTGCGCCCCCGCCCGGCACCCAGGCGCCACGCGGCGACCCCCACCGCCAGCGCGTCCAGACGGGTGAGCACCCCGGACGCCGGCGCCGTCACGACGTGCCGCTCGTGGGCGCTGGGCAACGGGGCCCCCGGGTCGCCGCCCTGCGCGGTGATCATGGCCCGCCAGACGTCCATCGCCCGCCCGTCACGCAGCGCCTCGGCCGGGTCGACGTCGGCCAGGCCCGCACCGGCCAGCATCTCGCGGGCGAGGGCAAGCGTCAGCGCGACGACATCGGCCGGACCGCTGCCGGCGAGCACCTCGACCGATTCGGCCACCTCGAGGGCGTTGCCCGCGGTGCGGCCCAGCGGCGTCGACATGTCCGTGAGCAGCGCGACGGTCCGCACGCCGTGCGCCGAACCCAGCGACACCATCGTCTGCGCCAGCTCGCGGGCCGAGGCCAGGTCCTTCATGAACGCTCCCGTGCCGACCTTGACGTCGAGGACCAGTGCCGCCGAGCCTTCGGCGATCTTCTTGCACATGATCGACGAGGCGATCAGCGGGATCGACTCCACGGTGGCGGTGACGTCGCGCAGCGCGTACAGCTTGCGGTCGGCGGGCGCCAGCGCATCGCCCGCCGCGCACACCACCGCGCCCACCTCGTTGAGCTGACGAACGAAGTCGGCGTTCGACACCTCGGCGCGCCAGCCCGGGATCGACTCCAGCTTGTCCAGGGTGCCGCCGGTGTGCCCGAGCCCGCGGCCGGACAGCTGCGGCACCGCCGCGCCGCACGCGGCAACCAGCGGCGCGAGCGGAAGCGTGATCTTGTCGCCGACCCCGCCCGTCGAGTGCTTGTCGGTGGTCGGCCGGGTGACCGCGGACAGATCCAGGCGCTGCCCCGAGGCGATCATCGCGGCCGTCCACCGCGCCAGTTCGGCCGCCGTCAGCCCGCGCAGCAGTACCGCCATCGCCAGCGCCGCCATCTGCTCCTCGGCCACGACGCCGCGGGTGTAGGCCGAGATCACCCAGTCGATCTGCGCGTCGGAGAGTTGGCCGCCGTCGCGCTTGGTGCGGA
>QHCC01000207.1 GCA_003243915.1 Pseudonocardiales bacterium
CCGTTGGGAACAGTCAAGACGCGTACCTCACGCGGCTTGCAGCGGATGGCCGGACTCATCGAGAACACCCGGGAGCAGTCATGACGAGCCACATCTCCGAGGAGCTCCCCCGCTTGCTGACCGGCGAGGCTACCCGCGACGTCGTCCAGCTCGCCGCATCGCACCTTCGGATCTGCGAGGACTGCCAGCAGGAACTCGTCTCCGCAGTCGTCGCCCATGCCTCCCTCACGTCGGCCCACCGCTTCGCGCCGGAGATCGTCGCCCGCCCGGCGCAGGTGGGCGCGCACTCGGTCGAGGACGACGCGCTGCCGGACCTGAGCGCGATCTTCGCCCAGGTGCGCGACGAGGCAGCGGGGCCGCCGGCTCGCCGATCGAGGCGGCCGCTGTACGCCGTGGCCGCGGTTGCGGCGGGCGTGCTGATCGGGACCGGAGCCACGGCGTTTGTCCAGCACGAGGGCCACAACAACGTCTCGACCGCGTCGGGAAGGCCGATCCCGCTCGCCGCCTACGACGCTGGCACGGTGCCCGCCAAGGCCACGCTCGTCGGTGACCACCAGCTGGACCTCGACGCCACCGCACTGCCGAAACTCGGCGCCAACGAGCGCTACGAGGTGTGGCTGACCAATGACGCGGCGACCGAGATGCAGCCGGTCGGCTGGATCGGCAAGGACGGCAAGTCTTCCCTCACCGTGCCCCCGGACCTGATCAAGCATTACGACCACATTCAGGTCAGTGTCCAGAGCTTTGATGCCGCGACCTACACCTTCAGCGGTACCAGCGTGCTGAGGGGCTCCTACGCGGCCTAGGAAGTCCCTAGACCTTCCTAGGGGCCTTCCTAGGGGCCTTCCTAGGGGCCTTCCTAGGCCTTCCTGGGTGGTAGCGGGAAGAAGCCGCTGGTGCGGGCCGCGTACTCGTCCCACCCTTCACGGCTGGCCATGTGCTTCTCGAGGATGCGGGCACCGGAGCCCTTGGTCAGTAACAGCGTCATGAGAACCGGCGCGAATACGGTGAGGAGTCCGGGCCAGCGCTCGGCGGCGATCAGGAACGTGCCCCACCACATGCACGCGTCGCCGAAGTAGTTCGGATGCCGCGTGTACCGCCACAGACCGACGTCGATGACCTTGCCCTTGTTGGCAGGGTTACGGCGGAACCGCTCCATCTGCCGGTCGCCGACACCCTCGAAGAAGACGCCGACGCACCAGAGCCCAACGCCCACCCAGGCCAGGCCCCACACCGGAGCACGCTCGAACGCGCCGACCAGGATTGGTGCTGAAATCAGCAGCGCGAGCATTCCCTGCAACAGATAGACCATCCGCAGCGCGTACAGGTCCGGGTTGCCCTTCGCCTTCGACAGCATCTCGGCGTAACGCGGATCCTCCGGCTTGCCCACGGTGCGGCGCCCGATGTGCTGCGCCAACCGAAGCCCCCACAGCACCGGGAGTATCAGCAGCAACCAGCGACGCAGCGGGTCACCGTGGCCGGCCGAGCAGATGAATGCCGTCACCGCGATCGCCGCGAAGAGAAGGCCCCAAGCCGTGTCGATCACGCTGTGCTTGTGCGCGATCTTGGACGCGATGAACGTTGCGCTCAGCACGAGCAGAACCGCCCCCGCCGCCCACGGCAGGGCGTGCAGGAACGGGGTCGTGGAGAATCCGCTCACGGCTACACGCTATCGACCGTCCACGGCCGGGTCGCAGGCATCGCACTGCTGCCATCGGCGCTCGGCTTGACGGCCAGGATCTGGTCGACGCCCATTCGCCCCTCTTCGAACGTCAGCGCGCCACCGACGAGGTAGAGGCGCCATACACGGGCGACCTCCTCGCCGACGAGCGCGACGAACTGCGGGTAGTTCGCCTCGAACGTGTCGATCCAGTGCCTCACCGTGGTCACGTAGTGCTCCCGCATCGCTTCGATGTCGCGCACTTCGAAGCCGGCCTGTTCGAGGAAACCGATCGTCTGTGAGAGCGGGCGCATGTGCATGTCCGGTGCGATGTAGGCCTCGATGAATGCACCGCCGCCTGGGGCGGCGTCGATGCGCCGTGACATCTGCTGCAACAGCAGGCGGCCCGTCGGCCCGAGCGCGCCGAGCAGGATGGCGGCATAGCCGGGGTACTGGTCCTCGCCGACGTGCTCGCCCATCTCGATCGAACTGACGGCGTCAAAGGTCTCACCCGTGTCGGCGAGCTCGCGGTAGTCCTGCAGCCGCACGTCGACGCGGTCGCTCAGGCCACGGTCGGCGACCTGTTTGGCGATGTGGTCGCGCTGCTGCGCCGAGAGAGTGACGCCTGTGGCGTGCACGCCGTAGTGCTCGGCGGCGTGCAGGATCAGCGATCCCCAGCCGCAGCCGACGTCGAGCAGTCGCATGCCCGGCTCGAGGTCGAGCTTGCGGCAGATCAGGTCGAGCTTGGCGCGCTGCGCATCGGCCAGCGACTGGTCCGGCGCGGTGAAGTAGGCGCTGGAGTACGCCATCGTCACGTCGAGCAGCAGCTGGTAGAAGTCGTTGGACAGGTCGTAGTGGTGCGCGATGGCGGCGCGGTCGCGGCCCCGGGTGTGCAGGCGTCCGCTCAGCCGGGCCTCGGAGGCCGGCGGCTTGGGCGCGAACCCGATGGCACCGAGGCGGGCAGCGGCGAGCACGGCGGACACTTTGGCCCGCGTACCCAGGGCGATGCCGCTCTGCGGACGCGATCGCGCCAGCTGCCACGCCCGCCGGAAGCCGTCGGCCAGATCACCGTCGACGTCGATGTCGCCGGTGACGTACGCGCGGGCCAGGCCGAGCTCGCCCGGTGCCCACATCAGCCGGCGCAGCGCCCGGCGCGACCGGATGATCAGCACAGGGCCGTCGCTCGGGCCGGCCTCGCTGCCGTCCCACGCCCGCAGCCGGACCGGCAACTCGATGCCGACGGTCTCGCGGATCAGGCCGGCCAGCCGATCGGCCACGGTGGGCTTACTGGGCATCGGGTCCTCCTCGTTGAGTGTGCGGCGGATGACGGGCAATCCCTTGCGCCACAAGGCGATGCCGTGCTTGGTGATCAGACCTCGCACGAGCCAGGTCTCAAACGGTCGGCGCAGAGTGGTCGCGAGCACGGCGCGCAGCCCGGCTGGCCGGCGCACGCCACGAACCGACGCGGTGAACGGTCGTTGGCCTGGCCGGTGCAAGGTGATCGCGATCGCCAGCCGCTCCCCCGGCTCGGGAACGCTCATCCGGTAGAAGCCGTCGACCGGGTAGAACGGCGAGACGTAGAAGGCCTTTTCCGTCTCGGCGCGGCCGGCATCGTCAGTGCGCAGGAGGTAGCAATGCCGCCCGCCATAGGTGTTGCGCACCTCGGCGATGACGCATACCAGTCCGCCCTGGGGATCGTGGCACCAGAACAGCGAGAGCGGGTTGAACACGTAGCCCAGGCTGCGCGCGTTGGCCAGCATGGTGATCCGACCGCCGCGCAGGTCGACGCCGTTCTCGGCGAGGTAGTCTTCGACGTTGGCGCGGATGGTGCGCTGCGGGTCGCCGAAGTGGTCGCGCGCGTCGAAACGGGCGAGCGAGCGCAGCGCGCGGGGCAGCCGGGGCAGGTCGTCGAGGTCCACGAACCACTGGTAGCTGTGGTGGCGCACCTCGTGGCGTACCGGCTCGGCGCGTACGTGCGCGATCTCCACGTCATAGAGCGCAGCGCTCACCACTGCACCCCGAAGCTGGCGGCCGCGGCGACGCCTGAGCGGCATCCGTCCTCGTGGAAACCCCAGCCGTGGTAGGCGCCCGCGTAGGCGACGACGCCGTCGTTGAGTTCGGGAAGCCGCTGCTGCGCGCCGACGGACTTGGAGGTGTAGACCGGGTGCTCATAGTGCATCCGGTCGAGCACGGTGCTCTGGTCGATCTGTGCCTCGCCGTTGAGGGTGACGACGTAGGTCTGCTCGGTGTCCAGGCGTTGCAGGCGGTTCATGTTGTAGCTCAGGTGGACGTTGGTGGGGGTGGCGTCACACGAGGGCAGGCTGTAGTTCCAGGAAGCCTGAGCCCGGGGTGCGCGTGGCAGCACCGAGATATCGGTGTGTAGCACGGCCGGATTGACGGTGTAGCCGATCGAGCCGAGAACGTCCCGCTCGAGTACGGTCGGGGCCACGAGCATGCCCAGTGCCTGGTGTGGATGCGTGGCCACGACGACACCGTCGAAGGTCTCGATCAGGTCTGCGCTGTCGCGGATCTCCACTCCACCGGCGATCCGGGTGACCCCACGAACCGGCGTGGAGGTCTGCACGGACGTCAATCCCTTGGCCGCCCGTTCCACGTAGCGTGCCGAACCACCCACGACCGTGCGCCAGGTCGGGGCACCGGTGATGCTGAGCATCCCGTGGTTGGCGAGGAAGGCAAACAGATAACGGGCCGGATAGTCACCGGTCCGGGTCGGCGCCGTCGACCAGACCGAGGCGATGAGGGGGGTCATGAAGTGAGCCACGAAGTACGGCGAGAACTTCCCTGCGGCCAGGAACTGCCGAACCGTCTGCCCATCGTCCGCGCGCTCGAGCAGTGCTCGGGCGCGGCGATGGAAGCGGACGACCTCGCCGAGCATCAGCAGGTAGCGCGGGTTGGAGACCGTGCGGGCCGAGGGCAGCAGGCCGGTGAGCCCGCGCCCACCGGCATACTCCAGCCCGCAACCGCCGCAGGAGATCGACATGCTCATGTCGGATTCCTGGGTGGCCACGCCCAACTCGCCGAAGAGCCTGCGCAGCAATGGATAGGTCCGCTCGTTGTGCACGATGAACCCGGTGTCGATGCCCAGCAGCCGACCGTCAACTGCCGTTACGTCGTGGGTGTCGGCGTGCCCGCCGAGGCGCTCGGCCGCCTCGTACAGGGTGACATCGGCATCGCGTTGCAACACGTAGGCCGCGGTGAGCCCGGCTACGCCACTGCCGATGACTGCGATCTTCCGCCGTGTCACTGGTGAGGACCTCCGCGATGACAGGAAGAACCGGCGCATCCGGCCTCGTGTCTGGAAATTCGTCGGGCGCCGAAGTTTGGTTCCAGGGTTTGCCGGTGACCTCGGCTACACCCGCGCAGGGTTCCCATGGCATGGAGAAGGGGCGGCGGCACGGGAGGGATGTGCCGTTCGCCCCTTCTTCGGCCATTGTAGGGCATCTGTTGCATGATCGGGCAGCTAGTGTCGCGCACTAGTTTGGAGCCTCGTGGCCCCCACATACTTTCAGATCGTCGACCTGAACGCCGCCGGAGGCGACTACATTGCCGGGCCGGATACCGGCGGACCCTGGGCCCCCCAGCTGCAGCACGGCGGCCCACCGAACGCGCTGTTGGTCCACGCCGCTGAAACGCTGGCCGCCGCGGACACGGGGCGCGCGGATCTGACTGCCGTGCGTCTGGCCACGGAATTCCTCGGCCCCGTCCCCGTCGGCGAGGTGGCTGTCGCGGCAAGAATCGTGCGAGCGGCGCGCAGCGCGGTCCTGATGGAGGCGAGGATGAGCGCGGCCGGCCGGGACTGCCTGCATTCGCGTGTCTGGCTCTCGGCGCAGCGCGATACGACCGCGATCGCAGCACCGCTGCCGGTGGCGGCCGATCCGCCGACGGGTTTGCCGGGCCTGGGCGCGAGCTTTCCCTACGGTGACAGCATCGAGTGGCGCGCCGTGCGCGGCAACATCGACCAGCCCGGTCCGGGCGCCGTGTGGGCTCGGCCGCGCATCGAGCTCCTCGAGGGTCACGTGCTGTCGGGTTTGCAGCGTGCGGCGCTGATCGGCGACTCGGCCAGTGGCATCTCCTCGGCGCTGGACTGGTCGGCGTGGTCCTTCCTGAATGTGGATCTCGACGTCCATCTGGCCCGCCCGGTGATCGGCGAATGGGTGTATCTGGACGCCACCACCCAGCTCGGGCCGCACGGGTCGGCGCTGGCCAGCTCGACCCTCGCCGACCGCTGTGGTCCGGTGGGCTCGACCGCCCAGACGCTGCTGCTCGCCCCGCTTCCGGGTTGACGGCCTGACGCGGATCGGGGTTCGGGCGCAGGTGGGGGAATGACCGGCGCGGCATCGTGGTTGCCGATGTTGAATGTTCAAGCACACGAGAGCGAGGAAATTTCCGTGACCCAGTCCGTGAGCAGCAACACCATCCCCGGGTACCGCACCGGCACGTGGCAGATCGACCCGGTGCACTCGGAGGTGTCCTTCAGCGTCAGGCACATGATGGTCAGCAAGGTGCGCGGCCATTTCACCGAGTTCGAGGCCACGATCGTCACGGCCGAGGTACCGACCGACTCCAGCGTCACCGCGTCGATCAAGCTGGACTCCATCAGCACACGCAACGAGCAGCGTGACGGCCACATCCGCTCGGCCGACTTCTTCGACGTCGAGCAGCACCCCACCATGACCTACCGCTCCACGTCCCTGGTCGCCGATGGTGACGGCTGGACGGTTCAGGGCGAGCTCGCGCTGCACGGTGTCACCAAGTCCGTGCCGCTCAGCCTGGAGCTGAACGGCTTCACCGCCGACCCGTTCGGCGGCCAGCGGGCCGGCTTCTCGGCCAGCACGGAGATCAACCGCCGCGACTTCGGGATCGACATCAGCATGCCGATGGACGGTGGCGGCGTGGTCGTGGGCGACAAGATCGCCATCACCATCGAGATCGAAGCCGTTCTCGACCAGAACTGATCAACACAGCGCGGGGCGCGCCATGGGGGCAGCTAGCCATCACGGCGTGCCCCGCTCCGTGCTCGGATTCCCCAACCCCGTCAACGAGGCGGCTGCGCGCACCGTGGCCGCGGGCGTACTTGCGTTGACCGTGTTGACGCTCGCGCTCAGCACGACGCGTGGCCATGGCTGGCTCTGGCTCACCACGCCGCTGGCCTACGGCTTCGTGGCCCGCGTGCTCACCGGTCCGACCCTGAGCCCGCTCGGCCAGCTGGCCACCCGCGTCGTCGCCCCCCGGATCGCTCACCAGAAGCTCGTCGCCGGGCCTCCGAAGCGCTTCGCACAGGCGATGGGCGCCACGATGTCGCTCGCTGCCGTCGTGTTGCACTGGGGCTTCGGTCTCGACGTCGCTGCGCTGGTGCTCGTCGGCCTGATCGCCGTCGCTGCCACCCTGGAGTCGGTGTTCGCGTTCTGCGTCGGGTGCACGGCGTTCGCCGGATTGATGCGGGTGGGGCTTGTGCCCGCGCAGACGTGCGCCGCGTGCGCGGTCACCTCGCTGCGCGCGCAACAGGCTGCCTAGCTGTTTCGGGCACACTGTCTTAGGTGAGCCAGCGTTCCCAAGCACGCGCAGCGCAGGACAGGCTCGATTCGCCACCGGCCACTGAGCCTCGCGAGCGCTACGGCCTGGAGGTCCTGGCCGTCCTCGGTGTCTCGTTCGGCATGTCGGGCATCTACGCGCTGCTTTACCTCATCCGCAAAGAGGTCACGGTGCCGGGAGGGATCAGCCAGACCACCGCCTGCATCCTCTGCAAAGCCCCTACCGTCTACCCGTGGCTGGACTTCGCCGACTACGCCGCCGACATTCTCAGTGGCGCGGCTCCCCCGCTGTTGGCCCTGGTGCTGCTCGCCCGCAATCCCGGTGGGCGCGGCTTCGGCATCGGCTTCGACCTGCGGGCCCGCTGGCGCGAGTCGGTGCAGGGCATCGGCTTCCTCGCCCTGATCGGTGTACCCGGACTCGGATTGGTGTGGGCGGCGCACGAACTCGGCGCCAACGCCTCGCTCGCGGTCGTCGAGTTCCCCGACGTCTGGTACCGCATCCCCTACTTGCTGCTCTCCGCCTTCCAGAACGGCTTCGCCGAGGAGATCGTCGTCGTCGGGTTCCTGCTCACCCGGCTGCGCCAGCTCGGCTGGTCAGACCAGCGTGCTCTTGGGGCCAGCGCGGTACTGCGCGGGTCGTATCACCTCTACCAGGGCTACGGAGGTTTTGCCGGCAACCTGGTCATGGGTCTGATCTTCGGCTACTGGTTCCAGCGCACCCGCAGGGTGCTGCCCCTCGTCATCGCGCACTTCCTGCTCGACGCCGGCAGCTTCATCGGCTACCTCTACCTGCACGGTCGCATCAGCTGGATCTGACCGCTGACGGCTGACCGCGTCGGCGCAGGTGCCGCGGCTCGGGCATCACATCGGGTCAGCGGCCGCCCGGGCACGCTGCGCCGCAGCGTCCCAGCGTGCCTCCACCCTTCCGAAGCGCCAGACCGCCAGGGCCAGCGCCCACACGACAACGAACATCCCGACGATGACGAAGCCGGCCCTGTTGAGATCGAAGGCGTTTGCGAAGTCCCAGAAACCGCCGCTCAGGTTGAGCTGGCCGGCGAACACTTGGGCCACCTCGAGCCCGCCGATGAACAGCGCGACCGCGACTGACAGGCCGGTGATCGTGATGTTGTAGTAGACCTTGCGCACCGGCTTGGAGAAGGCCCAGCCGTAGGCGAAGTTCATGAACGAGCCGTCGATCGTGTCGAGCAGGCACATGCCCGCGGCGAACAGGATCGGCAGCGACAGGATCGCCCAGAACGGCAGCCCGGCCGCCACGCTGGTCCCGGCCAGTACCAGCAGTGAGATCTCGGTGGCCGTGTCGAAGCCGAGGCCGAACAGCATGCCGACCGGATACATCTTCCAGCTGGTGTCGACCCTGCGCGCGAGCGGGCCGAAGAATCGGTTCATCAGGCCGCGCTTGTTGAGTTGCTCCTCGAGCTCCTCGTCGTTGTAGCGGCCCCCACGCATTTCGCGGAACACCTTGACGATGCTCACGAGAACGATCACGTTGAGCACCGCGATCAGGACCAGGAATGTCCCGGACAGGCTGGTGCCGATCAGCCCGGTGTAGTGGTGCAGCGAGGAGTTGTCGTTCTTCACCTCGGAGTAGAGGGCACGGATGCCGAAGTTGAGCAGGACGGCCATCACGAACACGATCGTCGAGTGCCCGAGGGAGAAGAAGAACCCGACGCCGAGGGGGCGCTTGCCCTCGCTCATCAGCTTGCGCGTGGTGTTGTCGATGGCACTGATGTGGTCGGCGTCGAAGGCGTGACGCAACCCGAGGGAGTAGGCGAGCATCCCCGTGCCGACGCCGAACGTCGCCGTCGAGCTGACGTGGTAGTGCCCGCCGACGGCCGCAAACAACATGGCGAAGCCGAGGACGTGCAGCACGGCGATGAAGCCGAACATCGCGGCCAGGGCGCGCCACTCCGCCCGCGTGAGTGACCGGCGGGCACGGGCGATGATCGACTCCCGGCCGATCACCTCAGCGACCACAGTCGTCCACCCCGCCCTTGTTGCAAGTAGCTGGCAACACCAGATGCAACTGTATGGCATTAGGCGCGCGACGGCCAGCCTTGGGTGTGACGGGCGTTCACGACGCCCCAGGCGCTACTGGCCGGATGGGCCGGGCGGCGGTGGGTACGAAGGCGGGGGTGGGCCGTACTGCGGCACTGGCCCCGGCGGTTCAGGCGTCGGGGCGCCCGCACCGATCTCCGGCAGTGCCGAGAGTGGCAGGTCGTCGGGCGGCAGCCCTGCGTGCGCCTCGAGCGATTCCGGGTCGCTGTCGGAGGCGCGCAGGTTCACCGCCTCGGGCTGCTGGTGCGCCGGAGGCAAGTTCGAGTCGAACCAGGTCGATGCGTCTAGTCCGGGCGCCTGCGGGTCGGTGTCCACCGCGTTCGTGGCCTGCAGCCAGGACGCGTCCGCCCCCTCAGCGCCGCCGAGCTTGGCCAGCCCCTCCAGCGCCTTGCTGAACTCGCTCGGGATGACCCACACCTTGTTGGCGTCACCCTGCGCGATCTGCGGCAGGGTCTGCAAATACTGGTAGGCCAGCAGGGCCGGGTCGGGTTTGGCCGCGTGGATGGCGGCGAAGGTCGTCTCGACGGCCTTGGCCTGGCCCTGAGCGGTCAGGTAACGCGCCGCGCGGTCGCCCTCGGCACGCAGGATGCGGGACTGCCGCTCGGCCTCCGCGGCCAGGATCGCAGACTGCTTCTGGCCTTCGGCCCCGAGGATCTGCGCGGCCTTCTGCCCTTCGGCCGTCTTGATCGCCGATTCGCGCTGCCCTTCGGCGGTGAGGATGATGGCGCGCTTGTTACGGTCGGCGCGCATCTGCTGCTCCATGGCGTCCTGGATGGACGGGGGCGGGTCGATCGCCTTGATCTCGACGCGGGCCACCCGGATACCCCACGGTCCGGTCGCCTCGTCGAGGACGCCACGCAGCTGCGTGTTGATCTCGTCGCGGCTGGTGAGCGCCTGCTCGAGGTTCAGTGAGCCGACCACGTTGCGCAACGTGGTGATCGTCAGCTGCTCGACGGCCTGGATGTAGTTCTGGATCTCGTAGGTGGCCGCGCGTGGATCGGTGACCTGGAAGTAGATCACCGAGTCGATGGCGACGGTGAGGTTGTCTGACGTGATCACCGGCTGCGGCGGGAAGCTGACCACCTGCTCGCGCAGGTCGATGAGCGGGCGCATCCGGTCGACGAACGGCAAGAGCAGGGTCAACCCGGGTGTGGCGGTGCGGACATAGCGGCCCAGGCGTTCTACCACGGCGGCGCGCGCCTGCGGCACTATGCGCACCATCCGCACCAGGGCGAACAGCACCAGGACGAAGACGACGATCGCGGCGATCACACCAGGACCCATGAATATTCAGCTCCTCAGTAAGACGGTTCTTGCCACACGACAGCAGTTGCGCCGGCGATCTCCATGACCCGCACGACCGTACCGGCCGGCAGGACCTGTGCGCGGTCGAAGGACCGCGCGGACCATTCGCCCCCGTTGAGCCGGACCCGGCCGTTGTGCACGTCGACCTCGCTGAGCACGATCGCCTCGGTGCCCACCAGCGCTTCGGTCCCGGTGCGCGCGCCCGATCCGATGGCCAGGTGGCGCTGGGCAATCGGGCGCACCACGCCCAGCAGCGCGACGGTTGCGATGATCGCGACGATGAACTGAAGCAGGACGGGGCCACCTATCGCGGCGGTGATCGCCGCAGCGGCCGCCCCGCCGGCGAACATCACCAGGACGAACGTCAGGGAAAACGCCTCGGCCGCAGCGAAGGCGGCCGACGCGATCAACCAGATCAACCACGTGGGCATGTACCCATCCTGACACCGAATCGGGGTGGCGTGGGCCAGATGCGTACTGCGGTCGGTGTTCGAGTGGGTCGGCCGGTCAGTCCGCCGCGGTAACGAAGTCGATCAATTGCTCGACGGCTCGCAGCAATGGCACCTCGACGTCGGAGAAGCCGTCGACGCTCGCGAGCACCCGGCGCCACATCTCTCGCGGCTCCTCGACCCCGAGAACCGCGCAGACGCCAGTCTTCCAGTCCGTCCCGCGCGGGATGCTCGGCCACCGAGCGATACCCAGGGCGGTGGGTTTCACTGCCTGCCAGACGTCGATGTAGGGATGCCCGGTAACGAGCACGCACTTCGCGAATCCGCCGCCACGCAGGCTGGCGGTGATCCGGGCCTCCTTGCTCCCCGCGACGAGATGGTCGACGAGCACGCCGATCCGGCGTTGTGGTCCGGGCCGGAAGTCGCGAACGCGCTCGAGCAGGTTGTCGATGCCCTCGAGCGGTTCGACCACAACGCCCTCCACCCGGAGGTCGTCGCCCCAGACCCGCTCCAGCAGCGCGGCGTCGTGCACCCCCTCGACCCAGATCCGGCTCGCCCGCGCGACGCGGGGCCGCGCCTTGGCCACCACATACGAGCCCGATGCCGTCTTCGCACGGTGCGCCTTCGGCGGCGTTCTCCGAGCGGGCCGAACGAGAGTCACCAGGCTGCCGTCTAGCAGGAACGACGCCGGCAGTATCGGGAAGATCCGCCGCTTGCCGTTGCGGTCTTCGAGCGTGACGGTGTCGCGCGACTCGCCACTCTCGAGCGCCCTGCCGAGCTCCACCACTGCGCCGCAGAACGCCGCGTCGGCCGTCTCCACGACAACACCGAGCTCGGCCGGAATCTCGGGCACGCGCGAGCGCGGCTGCGGCGGTTGCGCCAGGACGTCGGTGTAGTCACGCACGCTGCTCGACGCTAGGCGGCTCGGCGGCACAGGCGCGGGAGGCACGCCACGCCGGATCTCCCGGACAGACCACTAGGCCGTTCGCGCCGGCCCGCGGTAGACGGTCAGGGCCTGTCGGCGCACCGAGAAGATCACTTCGTGCGGAGCGTCTTCGATCTCGCCGTCGCGGGCCAGGTAGCCGGTATTGCCGGTGATCTTCACCGTGATGGAAGGCTGACGGACCTCGACGTAACGGCTGCTCCGGTAGAGGTCAGCAGTCAGCGTTCCCACCACCAGCCGCCACATCGAGCCGCCACGGGCCTCGTCGGCTAGCCGCACGTCGAGGTGCCCGGCGTCGAGGCAACGCCGCCACCGCGGTACGAACCCTCGCGGGCGGTAATCGCCGTTGCCGATGAACAGCAGCAGCAGGCGGCGCGGGACGCCGTCGACCTCGGCGGTCAACGGCGGACAGCGGCGCAGCACCGTGATGATCGCGACGGTGGCCGCGATCGGCTTGCCGAGCCGGTCTTGCCACCGCTCGCGGACCTTCACGAACTCGGGGTAGCTGCCGAGACTCGCGGTGTTCAGGAACGGCTGGCCACCCGCATCGCCTACATCGACGCGTACGGCCCGTCCGGTGCGTAGCGCGTCGATCGCGTCGGACAGCTCGGTCATCTCGATGTCCCCGGCGAAATGGTCGAACGTGCCGGCGGGAATGACCAGCAACGGAACGTCGCTCGCCATGGCTGCCGCCGCTGCGGCGTTGATCGTGCCGTCCCCGCCGGCGGCCCCCAGAACCTCGGCCCGCTGGGCGGCCTTCTGCATCATCTCGACGATGTCGTCCCCGTCGCTGAGCTCGAGCAATTCGGCGTCGGGCAGCGCCGAGCGCAGCTCGTCGAGGATCTGCTGCCCGGCACTGCCTGCGCACTTGTTGAGCACCGCGACCAGGCCCTGCCCGGTCGGTCGAGGAGGTTGCGGCCGGCCCGGCTCGGCCGCGGACCGGCGCAGCTGCTCGTGGTGTGCGGGTGCAGCGACGGCGCCGACGCCGGCGACCGCTGCCCCGAGCGCCGCACCGGCCAGCACGTCACTCGTGAAGTGCACACCGGTGTAGATGCGCGAGAACATGACGGCGCCCGCGAGTGCGCCGATCGGCAGCGCGAGGGGCGGGCACTCCACGGCCACGCCTACCGCGAAAGCGGCGGCGGACGCGGAGTGCCCGGACGGGAAGGAGCTGGACACGGGAACGTGGCGAGCGATGCGCCGGATCGGGACGTTGTCCAGTCGCGGGCGGCGCCTGGGCAGCGCACGCTTGCCCACCTGGTTCGCCAGCACGCTGGCGACGGCAATGGAACCCAGACCACGGGCCGCGGCGCGTCGGGCTCGCTTGTTCCCCGGTGCGACCAGGACAGCGGAGACAACCATCCAGAGCTTCGACTTGTCTGCTGCCCAGGTGAGCCACGGCAAGCCGCGATCGACCACGGCCGGGAACTTCGCCTTCGCGACGTCATTGCTGGCCGAGACGTCCCATCTGTCGATGGCCGCCGCACTGCGTCGGATCATGCCTGGTCGCCTTGGTGACATCCCGGCAGCATAGGTCGGCACGGAACTCCTCGCGCTCTAACCTGGATCGGATGAGGCGTCTGCGCTCCGGGCCGCTGGCCGCATGGACTGCGGCGTGGCTGGCCGGCACCGTCGGATCCGACGATGTGGTCCGGGCCATCGTCGCGGCCGACACACCGCACCAGGTAGGCGGGCTGGGCACCGTCGACGCCGAACTCGTGCCGCTGGCCGACGTGTTGACAGCCTGGCGCCGCGCGGGTGGGCCGGTCCGGCTCGTGCTGCCCGTCGCCGGCGACGTGCGCGGCCTGCCCGGCCCCGCAGGGTTTCGCAATGCAGCGCTGGAGACCGGCGAGGCGGTGTGCGGCACCCGCGTCGGCATCGTCCCCACCGTCGTCGAGTTCGCCCCCAGCAGCGCGCCGCCGAGCGTGCTGTGGCAAGCCTTCGATGTCGCTGACGCGCCGGCGGACTTCATCGCCGTCGCCGACGCCCAGTACGACCTCACGACGGCGATTCGCGAGTCCGCGAGTGCGCTGTCCGCTGCCGATGTGGCCGGGCTCCCGGCCGGCGTCGCCGACGCTCTGCACGACGCCCGCCGCTCC
Source organism: Pseudonocardiales bacterium (assembly GCA_003243915.1). Lineage (GTDB taxonomy): Bacteria > Actinomycetota > Actinomycetes > Mycobacteriales > Jatrophihabitantaceae > QHCC01. The sequence continues at coordinate 14,085 of QHCC01000207.1, forward strand.
GGCGAGCATGTCAATCTGCCGCCGGGTTTCCCGGCTCGCGCCGTCGCCCTCGTCGCCCAGGCAGAACGGCTCCAGGCGATGCTGAGTCTCGCCGCGCAGGATCCGACGGGCGGCGCGATCGACCGCGCCGGCGTCACCGCCAGGATCGACGCACTGCGCCCGCTGGCCACGGCGGTCCGCCGCGCCCGCCTGGCCGGCTACAACGCGCTCGCGGTCTAGTGCTGCTCACTCAACCCGCGGCCGGCACGAGGCACGGCCCGTCCGGCCAGGCACCGTCAGCTCGCGACGGCCGCCCGGCTCGGCGCCGGGCAACAGCCCAGTGGGCAGTCGATGCCGCACAGCCCCAGCGAACCGAGTGCGAGCGGCTCGGTGCCGTGCAGCCGCTCCTCGACGAGTTGCCCGATCGCCGCCACGAACGCGGGATGGGTGCCGGCCGCGGGCGCCCGCGCATAGCTCAGGCCGAGTTCCGCGGCGGTATGTTGCGCCTCGACGTCCAGATCCCACACGACCTCGACGTGGTCGGCGACGAACCCGGTCGGGCTCACCACCGCGGCAGTGACGCCCGAAGCGGCCAGCGCGCGCAGGTGCTCGTTCACGTCGGGCTCCAGCCAGGGCACGCCGGGCGGACCGGACCGCGACTGCCACACGAGGTCGAACGCGGCGTCGGTTCCCCGCACCGACTCCGCCACGAGGCGTGCTGTCTCGCGTTGCTGGGCGGCGTACAACCCGTTCGCCTGCGGGCCCGAGGTGTCGTTCATCGCGACCGGTATCGAGTGGGCGGTGAAGACCAGCCGCGCGCCCCCTGCTTGCCCCGTCGGCAGCGATTCCAGGGCCGTTCGCACCCCATCGGCGTTCGCGGCGACGAACCCGGGATGATCGAAGAAGTGGCGCAGCTTTTCCAACTCCGGCGCCCCCTCCCCAGCGACAGCGCGAGCTTGCGCGAGGTCGCCGCGGTACTGCCGGCAGGCGGAAAAGGACGCCGTGGCACTGGTCGTGAAGACGAGTGCGCGCTGGACACCGTCGTCGCGCATATGGCGCACCGCATCGGCGACGTAGGGCTTCCAGTTTCGATTACCCCAGTACATCGGCAGGTCGATCCCGCGGTCGGCGAACTCCACGCCCAGAGCGGCGAGCAACTCACGGTTGCCCGCGTTGATCGGCGAGACGCCGCGTAGGTGCTGGTAGTGCTCGGCGACGGCTGTCAGCCGCTCCTCGGGGATTCCTCGGCCGCGGGTGACGTTGCGCAGGAACGGCATGACGTCTTCGGGACCCTCGGGTCCGCCGAAGGACAGCAGCAGGAATGCGTCGTAGTCGGCCAAGTCAGACACCCATGGCGTGGAAACCGCCGTCGACGTGGATCATCTCGCCGGTGGTGGCCGGGAACCAGTCCGACATCATCGCAACCGCGCTGCGGGCAACCGGGCCGCCGTCGGAGACGTCCCAGCCCAGCGGTGCGCGTTCGCTCCACGGCTCCTCGAACGCGCTGAAGCCGGGGATGCTCCTGGCGGCCATCGTGCGGATGGGTCCCGCGGCGATCAGGTTGACCCGGATCCCGCGCGGTCCCAGCTCGCGGGCGAGATAGCGTGATGTCGACTCGAGAGCGGCCTTGGCCACGCCCATCCAGTCGTAAGCCGGCCACGCGACGGTCGCGTCGAAGGTGAGTCCGAGGATAGAACCGCCAGACTCGCCGAACAGCGCAAGTGTCGCCACGGCAAGGGACTTCAGCGAGTACGCATTCACCTCAAGGGCAGTCGCGACGTCTTCCCACGGCGCGTCGAGGAAGCCACCGCCCAGACACGACGCCGGGGCGAAACCGATGGAGTGGAACACCCCGTCGATACCGTCTACGTGCTCGCGGACCCGATCGGCGAGCGATCCCAGGTGCTCGTCGTTCGTGACGTCCAGTTCGATGACCGGCGGCGGCTCGGGCAGCTTGCGCGCGACCCGTTCGACGAGTGACATCCGCCCGAAGCCGGTGAGTACGACCTGTGCGCCCTGTTCTTGCGCGACCCTCGCCACGCCGAACGCCAGCGAGGCATCGGTGATCACACCAGTGATCAGCAGTCGCTTTCCGTCGAGCAGTCCCATGTTCGTCGTCCTCTCAGAAACCCATGCCCAGACCGCCGTCGACGGGCAGCACAGCGCCGGACACGTACCCGGCCGCCTCGGATGCGAGGTAGAGGGCCGCCCCGGCGACCTCGGCGGCCGATCCGTAACGCTTCAACGGCACGTTGACCAGGATCTCGGACCTGCGGGCATCGCTGAGCTCGGCGGTCATGTCGGTGTCGATGAAACCGGGTGCGATGACGTTGGCGGTGATGGACCTGCTGCCCAGTTCCCGGGCGATGGACCGCGCCAGCCCGATGAGGCCGGCCTTGCTGGCGGCGTAGT
>QHCC01000208.1:0-155 GCA_003243915.1 Pseudonocardiales bacterium
TCGACGATCGCGTGGTGCACGAACACGCGGGCCGCAGTCGCCTGCAGCCGCTGCAGTTCACCGGTGCTGATCACCGCGTTCGCGGTCGGCGGGTCGACACCCATGCGGTAGACGATCTCGCGTTCCTCGCTCGCCGTCGGGTAGTCGACGGCGAT
>QHCC01000208.1:165-25487 GCA_003243915.1 Pseudonocardiales bacterium
CCCTCGGACTCGATCGGGTTCTGGGTGGCCAGCACGAGGAACGGCCGCGGCACGTCGTGCTGGACGCCACCGATCGTCACGTGCTTCTCCGCCATCACCTCGAGCAATGCCGACTGCACCTTCGCCGGCGCACGGTTGATCTCGTCGGCCAGGACGAAGTTGGCCATGATCGGGCCGAGCTCAGTCTCGAACCGTTCGGCTCCCTGCCGATAGATGCGGGTGCCGACGATGTCGGACGGCACCAGGTCCGGGGTGAACTGCAGGCGGGAGAACGACCCCGTGACGGTGCGGGCCAGAGTCTCGACGGCCAGCGTCTTGGCCACGCCGGGTACTCCCTCGAGCAGGCAGTGGCCCTGCGCGAGCAGGCTCACCATCATGCGCTCGACCAACCGCTCCTGCCCGACGATCACCCGCTTGACCTCGAACATCACGCGTTCGAGCGCGGTGGCATCAGCTGCCGGCGTGTGGGCAGGCACTGCTGTCACGGCGCAATCACGTGGTACTCCTCAGCTGTTCGTGGACCGGCTTCACGGTACGCGACGCCGCCGCTACGGTGCCTGAGTGTCTGTCGAGAAGCCTGGCGGCGGTGATGCCTCGGACGTAGCGCGCTGCTCGGCCAAGGGCTGCCGTGCGCCGGCCACTGAAGACCTGCGGTGGCGCAACCCCAGGCTGCACGACGCGACGCGTCTCAAGCACTGGCTGGCCTGCGCGGAGCATGCGGGCGGGCTCGCCGACTTTCTGGCCGCACGCGGCTTCTTGATCGCCCGGGCACCGCTGTAGTCCGTCGCCGAGTGGTCACTTATGCATCGACCACTCGTGGCGGCCGGGCCACGCACGCGTAACCGCGGCGCCTAGCCGCCGATGGCCGACATCGTCCGGTCCGGCTGGACGAACGTCGGTGTGCCGATGCCGTGGCCGGCCTGCTTGCCCGCGACAGCCGTCGCGATGACGGCGCCCAACTCGGCGTCGGAGGCACCGTCACGCAGCGGAGCGCGCAGGTCGGTCTCGTCGCGCGCGAACAGGCAGGTTCGCAGCTGCCCGTCGGCGGTGAGGCGCAGCCGGTCGCAGTCGCGGCAGAACGGCCGCGTCACCGACGCGATGACACCTACCCGCCCGGGAGCCGTCGCCCACGAGCCGCGGTTCGGCCCGTCGATGACGTCGAACTCCTCGGCCGGTGCGTGCCCGTCGTGCCCTCGGGGGACGAGCTGATAGCTGATTGTGAGCAGTTCGAGGATCTCCTCGGCGGTGACCATGCCGTCCCGCGACCAGGTGTGGTCGGCATCCAAGGGCATGTGTTCTATGAAGCGCAGCTGGTAGCCCGCCCGCAGCGCCCAATCGAGCAGGGCGGGCGCCTCGGCCAGGTTGCTGTCGCGCACCAGCACGGTATTGATCTTCAGCGGGGACATGCCGGCCGCCGCGGCGGCGGCGATCCCGGCGAGGACGTCGGGTAGCCGGTCGCGGCGGGTCAGCTGGGCGAAGCGTTCTCGTTCGAGCGTGTCGAGCGAGACGTTGATGCGATCGAGCCCGGCATCGACGAGGTCCCCGGCCGAGCGGGTGAGGCTGACCCCGTTCGTGGTGAGCGACAGCTCCGGACGCGGCCGCAGCGCGGCGAGCCGGGCCACCATGGGCACCAGGGTCGGGTGTACCAGCGGCTCGCCGCCGGTCAACCGGATGCTGGTGACCCCGAGACCGACGAACACCTCGGCGAGGCGCACGACCTCGTCGTCGCTGAGCCGATCGGTCTTGGCGAGCCAGTCCAAACCCTCCGCCGGCATGCAGTAGGTGCACCGCAGCGAGCAGCGATCGGTGAGCGAGATGCGCAGATCGGTCGCGACCCGTCCGAAGCGGTCGACCAGGACGGTCGCGAAGCTGGTAGCGGTCACTCCCCTACGGTACCTGCGATCAGGTCAACGGGCGGGTCGCGCCGAAGTAGCCCCAGTTCACCTCGCCCAGCGGCGTGATCCGCACTATGTCCCCGCTCTGCGGGGCCTGGATCACGTTGCCGCCGCCGATGTAGATGGCGACGTGATGGATCCCGCCCACTGTGCCGTCCGAGCTCCAGAACACCAGGTCGCCCGGCATCAGGCTGGACGTGTCCGGATGCACCGAACCCTGCTCGTACTGGGTCGCGGCGTAGTGATAGAACGGGAATTGGGCCCAGGCGAACATCACCAGCCCGGAGCAGTCGACACCGATCACGTTGCAGTCGTTGAACGCGCCGTCGCCGGCGCACACGCCGCGCGACGGGCCGCTCGCACCGCCGCCTGCCCACGCGTACGGGACGCCGAGCAGCTGCATGGCGCGATTCACGGCGCGCTGCCCGGCGGCCGGTGTCCAGTGGCCGGTGGGGCCGGGCGCAACGAAGGTGCCACCGCCGCCGCCGCCGCCGCCACCGCCGCCGCCACCGTTGTTACCGTTGTTGTTCGCCGCCGCCGCCGCTGCTGCAGCAGCGGCCGCACGTGCTGCGGCTGCGGCTGCGGCAGCAGCACGAGCGCGGGCCAACGCGGCAGCGCGGGCAGCCGCGATGCGTGCCTGCTCACGCTGATAGGCCAAATACGTGACCCGCTGGTTGTTCAGCGTCGCCAGCTCCAGCTGCGCTTGCTGCAGCCTCGCGCGGTTGGCCGACAGCGTGGCCTCCAACTGCTGTTGCTGTCGCCTGGCCGCATTGACGGCGGCGACGGCCTGCGCCTGGGCTGCAGCGGCCGCGTCGGTGGCGGCCTTCTGCACGGCGACGGCGCGGCGAGCAGTCGCGTCGGCATTGGACTTGGCCACCCTGGCCCGCTGCAGGATGGCGATCGCAGTGAGCTGGTGACTGGACTGGTAGTCGTTCAGCGCGCCCTGTTCGAGCAGGACGTTCGGATCATGGGCAGTGAGCAGCGAGCCAGCCGTGCCCTGGACCTCGCCGCCCATGTAGCTGGCCTGGAGGTAACCGACGAAGTCCCGCTGGGCCCGCACGACGTCGGTCTGGGCCTTGATGACGTTCGCCTGTGCGGCCTGGGCCGATGCCTTGGCGTCGGCCAGCTTCGACAGGGCGAACGCGAGCTTCTGCTCCGCGAGTTCCTGGTCGGCCTTCAGCCGCTCCAGCCTGGTCTGCAGCTCTGCGGTCTGGGCACTGAGGCGCCCGACCTCGGAAGCGAGATTGTTCTTGTGCTGCTGAGCCGCACTGATCTGCGTGTTCGACGGGTTCGGCGGCGGCTTGGGCTTGGCGTAGGCCAGCTGAGGGGCGACGAGCACGCTGGCGAGGACGGCTAGGGCGGCAACCATGGCGGCCGTCCGAGAGAAGCGACGTCCGGTCCGAGTCTCCTGCACAGCGACGGCTCTCTTCCTGACGGCGCGAGAGACGCTCGCGATAGTCAACAGAGTGCCATTTCTGCACCATTAGCGCCAGCAGCCCCAGCAGAAACACCAGTAACAAACGTACCGAAGGGGTCGAAACGGGCTCAGGACACGGCGACCGCCGACTGGTTGTCCGGGCTGGGGGCAGCGTCGGCCCGGCTGCGTTCCCATCGCAAGACCAGCACGTGGACGAGCAGGGCGTAGGCCACGCCCGCCACGAGATCGAGCACATAGTGCTCCCCGGTGTAGACCAGGACGAGACCCATCGCCACCGGGTAGAGCGCCAGGAGGTAACGCCACCGCCTGATGAGGCGGCCCGCGATGCACAGCGCGACCAGTGTCGCGAAGGCAACATGCAGCGAGGGCATGGCCGCGACGGGGTTCGAGCCGTCACGCTGAGCTGCGTCGAGCAGGTCCTCCACGTCGCCGGCGTGCAGCCAGATCCAGCCGCGCGCGGACAGCCGGCTGACCGGGTCGATGAGTCCATCGCGGGCGGCGAGCCACGGCGGCGCCTCCGGGAAGAGCACATAGGTGACCAGCCCGGCGAAGGCCAGCGCCACCACGCGAGTGATGTAGGCGACCCAGACCGCCCGGTTTCGCAGCCACAGGACCGCTGCCAGGACGGGGGTGGCCAGGAAATGGGACGTGTAGACCAGCGTCGCGAGCGCGTCGTACCAGTGCACCGCGGCCGGTGTGTAGAAGTGGTCCTGCAGCCACAACGTCGGGATGTTGCCGCCGAAGAGCCAGTTCTCGGCCGAGGCGATGTCGCTCTCGTGCAACGGCATGTCGATCGCCGTGGCCAGGCCCCGCGACAGGTCGTACACCATCAGCACGAGGGTGAACGGCAGCCAGTCCAGCAGGACCCGGAGCAGCCTGCGCCAGCCGTGACCGATGGTGCTGATGGCGAGGCCGACGACGATGATCGACATGAGGTTCAACCGTCCGGTGGGCACACCGTCGGCCACGACCAGCACCACCAGGCCGAGGAAGTACGCGGCGCCGGCGCAGCGCCTGATGCGGCGCCAGCGGTTCAGGCGCAGTTCATCGCCCGTTGCCTCGCCTGCCACGGCGATGACTCTAAGGCCAGGCGCAGGACTGCAGCGTTTCCGGAGCTCGCCTCATCATTAACAATGTGGACACCTTCGACGTCGATCAGGCGGTGACTGACCTGATGTCGCACGCCAGCGACGGTGCCGTGCGTCTCGGGTTCCAGCTCACCCACAATTGGGCTACGGCAGAGGACCTCGTCCAGGAAGCGCTGCTTCGCATCTACCGGGTCTGGACCCGGCGACCTCCGGAGCAGCTGGTGAGCCCGGATGCCTACCTGCGCAAGACGGTCGTCAACCTGTTCCTGGAGATTCGGCGGACCAGCGCCAGCACCGAGGTCGTTACCCACCTGCCCGGCGCAGGAGGAGGTGCCGTTCCAGACTTCAGCCAGCAACTCGTAGATCGAGACGTGTTGTGGGAGGCCCTGGCGTCCTTGCCCCAAAGGCAGCGAGCTGCACTGGTGTTGCGCCATTTCGAGTCATTGTCTCACTCCGAAATCGGGGAGATTCTGCGCTGCCGCGAGTCGACGGCACGGAGCCTGACCACTCGAGGTCTGGCGACCTTGCGGAAGACAGTTGCCATGACGGCCGCAATGACAACGGACACAACAACTCGGACGGAGAACCGATGAACGACTACGAAGCGTTCGTTCGCGATGTGATGCGGGATCACGATAGCCGGCCAGACCCGACGCGCACGCTGGTACATCCTCGATCACTGCCGATGCGCGCGCGGGTGGGCGGCGAACCCAAGGCCGCCCGGCGCTGGCTCCTCGCGGCTGGGGCCGCTGCGGCGGTACTGGTGATCGTGACTGCTACCTTCGCGTTGACGAACAGGCGTGGCGGCGGTGACCAGCCTGCCGCGGTCTCTCCGACCTCCGGCCCGACCGTGCATTCACTGGGTATTGACCCTCATGTCAGCTGGTGGCTCGTCAAGGTCAGCGAGAACGTTCTCGATGTCTTGGTCGGACGAGGCGTTTGCGATGCGACTCCAGAGCCGCACGTCACAGAAACCGAGTCGACCGTCACAGTCCGATTTTCCGCCCGGATTCTTTTTTCGGGCCCGTGCGTGGGGTCCCTAGTCACGGAAAGGGCGAGCGTTGTGCTCAAACACCCTCTGGGCGGCAGGCAACTAGTGGGCTGCGAGCCCAATGGCGGGAAGTCGTGCGTGGGTTCTGCGATCCGCCGATAACCCCAGGAAGGGCGGACGAGAACTCAGCGCTAACGAGGCCACGCATCCGTTGGCGCAGATGGCGGGCTGACACCTGAGGCGGCCGCTGGCCGGGGTAATTCGGTCGCGTGGCTCGACGCGCGCCGGCCGGGAGTGCCCGGCGTGGCAGTTCGGTCGATGGTATCTTGACGTCAAGACATCTTGGGCTCGAGCAGCTCAGACGACGTCAGAGGCGAAGGAGCCACCCGTGGCGGCAAGCAAGGACAGCTTCGGATCCCGCACCAAGCTCGATGTGGGGACGACCAGCTATGACTACTTCCGCCTCGATGCGCTCGACGGGACCGCCCGGTTGCCGTTCAGCTTGAAGGTGCTGCTGGAGAATCTGCTGCGTACCGAGGACGGCAAGAACGTCACGTCCGACCAGATCCAGGCAGTCGCAAACTGGCGCCCCGACGCCGAACCAGGCACCGAGATCCAGTTCACCCCGGCCCGCGTCGTGCTACAGGACTTCACCGGCGTGCCCGCGGTCGTCGACCTGGCCACCATGCGGGAGGCGGTCGTGGAACTCGGCGGCGACGCCACCAAGATCAATCCGCTCGCACCGGCCGAGCTGGTCATCGACCACTCGGTCATCGCCGACCTGTTCGGCGCACCGGACTCCTTCGCCCGCAATGTCGAGCTGGAATACCAGCGCAACCGGGAGCGCTACCAGTTCCTGCGCTGGGGACAGACCGCCTTCGACGAGTTCAAAGTGGTGCCGCCGGGCACCGGCATCGTGCACCAGGTCAACATCGAATACCTGGCGCGGGTGGTGTTCGCCCGCGACGGGATGCTCTACCCGGACACCCTGGTCGGTACCGACTCGCACACCACGATGGTCAACGGCCTGGGCGTACTCGGCTGGGGAGTAGGCGGCATCGAGGCCGAGGCGGCCATGCTCGGCCAGCCGGTGAGCATGCTCATCCCCCGCGTCGTCGGGGTGAAGCTCAGCGGCGAGATGCCCGAGGGCGCCACGGCCACCGACCTCGTTCTCACCATCACCGAGATGCTGCGCGGGCACGGCGTCGTCGGGAAGTTCGTCGAGTTCTACGGCCCCGGCGTGTCGGCGGTGCCGCTGGCCAACCGCGCGACGATCGGCAACATGAGCCCCGAGTACGGCTCCACCTGCGCCATCTTCCCGATCGACGAGGAGACGCTGAAGTACCTGCGTTTCACCGGCCGCAAGCAGGAACAGGTCACCCTGGTCGAGGCCTACGCGAGGGCCAACGGCTTGTGGCACGACCCGGCCGTGACGCCCGCCTTCTCCGAGAGCCTCGAGTTGGACCTCTCGAGCATCGAAGCCTCGCTCGCCGGCCCCAAGCGGCCGCAGGACCGCGTCCCGCTCAGGTCCGCCAAGCCGATGTTCCGGGCGGCGCTGGGCGCATATACCAACGGCGATTCGATGCAGGACGTCATCGACGAGGCCTCCGCCGAATCCTTCCCGGCCTCGGATGCGCCCAGTTACAGCAAGGATGCGACTGTCCCCCCGCGGGTCCCGTCGGCGGCCAGCGGCGCACGCGGGCGGGTGTCCAACCCGACGACCGTGACGCTTGCCGACGGCACCGAAGCGGTGCTCGACCACGGTGCCGTCGTGATCGCGGCGATCACGTCCTGCACCAACACGTCCAACCCGTCGGTGATGATCGCCGCGGCGTTGCTGGCCAAGAAGGCCGTCGAGCGCGGGCTGAGCCGAAAGCCTTGGGTCAAGACGTCGCTGGCGCCGGGATCGAAGATCGTTACCGACTACTACGACCGCGCCGGCCTGACGTCCTACCTCGACAAGCTCGGTTTCAACCTGGTCGGCTACGGATGCACCACGTGCATCGGCAATTCCGGGCCACTCATCGCAGAAGTGTCGGTGGCCGTGAACGAGGGCGACCTGGCCGCAACCGCGGTTCTCTCCGGCAATCGCAACTTCGAGGGCCGCATCAACCCCGACGTGAAGATGAACTACCTCGCTTCGCCGCCGCTCGTGGTCGCGTACGCGCTTGCCGGCTCTATGGACGTCGACCTGATCAACGACCCGCTCGGCGCCGACCCCGACGGCAAGCCGGTGTTCCTGCATGACATCTGGCCCTCTGTCCAGGAGATCGAGACGACGATCGAGCAGGCCATCGCGAGTGAGATGTTCACCCGCGACTACGCCGACGTCTTCTCCGGCGACGAGCGGTGGCAGGGGCTGCCGACCCCCGAGGGCAAGACCTTCGAGTGGGACGGCGAGTCCACCTACGTCCGCAAGCCGCCGTACTTCGACGGGATGCAGCGCGAGCCCTCCCAGGTCACCGACATCGTCGGCGCGAGGGTGCTGGCCAAACTCGGTGATTCGGTGACGACCGACCACATCAGCCCGGCCGGAGCAATCAAGGCCGACTCCCCCGCCGGCCGCTACCTGTCCGAGCACGGTGTCGAGCGCAAGGACTTCAACTCCTACGGCTCGCGCCGCGGCAACCACGAGGTGATGATCCGCGGCACGTTCGCCAACATCCGGCTGCGAAACCAGCTCGTTCTGAGCGACGGTGCGGCGCTGCCCGAGGGTGGCTTCACCCGTGACTTCACCCAGCCGGACGGCCCCCAGAGCACGATCTACGCCGCCTCGGTGAACTACGCCGCGGCGGGCACGCCGCTGGTCATCCTGGCCGGCAAGGAGTACGGCTCGGGCTCCTCACGGGACTGGGCGGCCAAGGGCACCGCACTGCTCGGTGCGCGGGCCGTCATCGCCGAGTCATACGAACGCATCCACCGCTCGAACCTCATCGGGATGGGCGTACTGCCGTTGCAGTTCCCCGACGGTCAGAGTGCAGGGTCACTCGGGCTCGGCGGCGAGGAGACCTTCACCATCACCGGGGTCGAGGCCATCAACGAGGGCAGCGTGCCGGACACCGTCAGCGTGAGAGCCGGCGGCATCCAGTTCGAGGCCCGGGTGCGCATCGACACCCCGGGTGAGGCGGACTACTACCGCCACGGTGGAATCATGCAGTACGTGCTGCGCTCGCTGCTCTGAGCTGTCACGAGCCCCCACCCAACTCGTAGGCGGCCGGTGCCGGTTCGTCTCGGGCATTTAGGCAACTTGACGGTAGTCCGGGGCCGGTGCGTGGCCTCGGGTGGCGACCGCGGCTCCAGACGCCTACCAGAGCGACACAGGCAGCCCGGCTGTCGTGTCAGCTCAGCGCGGGAGTGGCTCGACTCCGGCCGCCTGGCGCTCGAACTGGGTGCGGTATAGCTCGCCGTACAGGCCGTCGGCCGCCAGCAGCTCGCTATGGGTGCCCATCTCGACGATCTTGCCGGCATCGAGCACGATCACCTTGTCGGCGTTGAGGATCGTCGAGAGCCGGTGCGCGATCACGATCGAGGTGCGGCCGGCCAGCGCCTGAGCGAGAGCTTCCTGCACCGCGGCCTCGCTCTCGCTGTCCAGATGGGCCGTGGCCTCGTCGAGGATGACTATCTCCGGCGCCTTGAGCAGCAGCCGGGCGATCGCCAGGCGAGCCTTCTCCCCGCCGGAGAGCCGGTAGCCGCGGTCGCCTACCAGGGTGTCCAGTCCCTCGGGCAGTGCCGCGACGAGCTCGCCGATCTGCGCGGCAGTGATGGCCCTCCAGAGGTCCTCGTCGGAGGCGTCGGGATCGGCGTAGAGCAGGTTGCCGCGGATGGTGTCGTGGAACATGTGCGCTTCCTGGCTGACGACGCCTATCCGGTCCCGCAGCGATTGCTGGGTGACCGTGCGCACGTCGTGGCCACCGACGAGCACCTGGCCCGAGCGCACGTCGTAGATGCGCGGCACGAGCTGGCTGATCGTCGTCTTACCCGCGCCGGACGGGCCTACCAGGGCGACCATCTCGCCCCGTTGGGCCAGGAACGTGACCCCGTGCAGCACCTCCTGCGACGGCGCGTCGTCGAGCACCGCGACGTCCTCGAGTGAGGCCAGCGACACCTCGCGCGCTGTCGGGTAGGAGAAGCGCACGTCGATGAACTCGACGCTGCCTGCCTCCCGCGGCAGTTCGATCGCGTCCGCAGCGTCGTCGATCATGGGCGGCAGGTCGAGAACCTCGAAGACCCGGTCGAAGCTGACCAGGGCGCTCATGACGTCCACGCGCGCATTCGACAGTGCGGTGAGCGGCCCGTAGAGCCGGGTGAGCAGCAACGCCAGGGTGACGACGGTGCCGGCCGACAGCTCGCCCTTGATCGCGTAATAGCCGCCCAGGCCGTACACCAATGCCTGAGCCAGCGATGCGACAAGCGTGAGCGCGACGAAGAACGCGCGCCCGTACATGGCCGAGGTGACACCGATGTCGCGCACGCGCGCCGCGCGGGCACGGAAGGAGGCGTCCTCGGCCGCGGGATGACCGAAGAGTTTGACGAGCAGCGCGCCGGCGACGTTGAACCGCTCCGTCATGGTCGAGTTCATCGACGCGTTGAGGTTGTAGGACTCGCGGGTGATGCTCTGCAGGCGCGCCCCGATACGCCGGGCCGGAATGACGAACACCGGCAGCATGACCAGCGACAGCGCGGTGATCTGCCACGACAGCGAGAACATCACCGCGGCCGTCAGCACAAGGCTCACGACGTTCGAGACCAGCCCGGACAGCGTCGAGGTGAACGCCTGCTGGGCGCCGAGCACGTCGTTGTTCAGCCGGCTGACCAGCGCGCCCGTCTGAGTTCGGGTGAAGAAGGCGAGTGGCATCCGCTGCACGTGATCGAACACCGACGTGCGCATGTCGTAGATCAGTCCCTCGCCGATGCGCGCTGAGTACCAGCGCTGGGCGAAGGACAGCAGCGCATCGATGACCGCCAGGCCGGCAATGACGAAGGCGATCTGCACGACGACATGGACCGCGCCGTGGCCGGTGATCTCGTTGACGACCCGACCTGCGAGCACGGGGGTCGCAACGCCGATCAAGGCGTCGGCGATGACGATGCCGAGGAACACGAGCAGGTCCATGCGGTAGGGCCTGGCGAAGCGCAGCACCCGGTGCCACGTTCCCGGTGGCAGCTGGCGGTCGACGACGGAGTTGTCGCCGCGGTGCATCGAGCGCATCATGCGCATCGCCTGCAGGGAATCCATCGACATCTGCTACCTCCGGCTCGCCCAACGCCCGCGCGCCTGTGGATGTTCCCACCGGCGCGCGCAGGTGCGAGTCAGGCCTCGGCGCCGCCGCCCGTGTCCGCGCCGCTCAGCGCACGCAGCCGACGGTACTGTGCGTCGCGTTCAGCGGCCTCCTGGTCGGGCTGGGTACGTGCCGCGGCGGCAAGCAGCAGCGCCTTCGTCTCGGCCGCGGCGTCCCGGTCGACGGCCAGCAGCGCAGCGACGGTCTTGCCGACCGCCTCGTCCAGTTCGCCCAGCGGCACGACGGCCGAGGCCAGCCCGATGGCCAGCGCCTCGGCCGCGCCCACCCGCCGTCCGGTCAGGCAGATCTCGGCCGCGCGGGAGTAGCCGACCAGATCGACGAGCCGCTTCGTGCCGCCGAGGTCCGGCACCAGTCCGAGCGTCGGCTCGGCCATGGTGAACTGGGCGTCGTCAGCCACGATGCGGATGTCCGCGCCGAGCGCGAGCTGGAACCCGGCGCCGATGGCGTGGCCCTGCACGGCGGCAATGCTGATAAGCGCGGGCCGCGTGCGCCAGTCGAAGGCCCGCTGCCACGACGCGATCTGGCTCAGGGCGTGCTCGGCGGGTCCGGCTGCCAGCGCCAGCATGCCGGGTGCGCCTGCGACGCCGTCGGGTGAGAACATGGCGCGATCCAGGCCCGCGGAGAACGCGCGACCCTCCCCCCGCAGCACGACGACTCGCACCGTCCCCGGCAGCGCGTCGGCGACGCGGGCCAGCCAGGTCCAGGTGTGCGGGTTCTGCGAGTTGAGCGCCGCCGGGCGGTTGAGGGTGATCGTCGCGACCGCACCGGTCAGGTCGACATGAAAGCCCGCCTCGGGCGGGACGTCGAGCGGCCCGATCGACCGGGTCGCGGTCAGCTACTTCCCCTTCGCCTTGGCCCGGGTCGCGCCACCGCGACCGCGCAGGGTTACTCCCGACTCGGACAGTACCCGGTGGACGAACCCGTAGGAGCGCCCGTGGGCGTCGGCGAGTTCGCGGATGCTCTTGCCCTTGTCGTACTGCTTCTTCAGGTCACCCGCGAGCCTGTTGCGATCCGACCCCGTGATGCGTGCGCCCTTTTTGAGAACGGCCATGGCGTCTTCCTCCACATCTCGCGGCGGTCCTGCACCGGCTTAGCGGGTCCGCCGCACCTACCTCCCAGCCGATTGATACATCCACTCCTCGCCGGGCGGCAAGATCGACACGTCCAACGCGTGCCGACAGCAAGTGGACAGGGCCGTGCGCCCGAAATGATCACACCCGCAATCCAACGACCCGGCCAATCCATGCCAAGCCACGCACGGCGTCAGGCGAGTGCGATGAGGTCCGCCAGGTCCGGGCTCCAGCTGTCCTCGACGCCGTCGGGCAAGAGGATGACCTTCTCCGGCGCGAGCGCCTCGACGGCACCCTCGTCGTGGGTGACAAGCACGATCGCGCCGGCGTAAGTGCGCAGCGCATCGAGCACCTGGCCCCGGCTGACCGGGTCGAGGTTGTTTGTCGGCTCGTCGAGCAGCAGTACGTTAGCGGCGCTGGTGACCAGCATGGCCAAGGACAGCCGGGTCTTCTCGCCGCCGGAGAGCACGCCGGCCGGTTTTTCGACGTCGTCGCCGGAGAACAGGAAGGCGCCGAGGATCTTGCGCAGGTCGGTGTCGGTGTAGCTGTCGCGCCCGTGGGTGGCGGCAGTGGATGCCGACGAGCGCATGTTCTCCAGGACCGTACGGTCGTGATCGAGCGTCTCGTGCTCCTGGGCGTAGTAGCCCAGCCGAAGACCGTGCCCCGGCACGACCTCGCCCGTGTCGGGCAGTTCGATCCCCGAGAGCAGGCGCAGCAGGGTTGTCTTGCCGGCGCCGTTGAGCCCCAGCACGACGACCCTGGCGCCGCGGTCGACCGCCAGGTCGACATCGGTGAAGACCTCCAGCGAGCCGTATGACTTGGACAGTCCCTCGGCGGTGATCGGCGTGCGTCCGCACGGAGCGGGCGCGGGGAAGCGCAGCCGGGCGACCTTGTCGTGGACGCGCACCTCGGCCAGCCCGGCCGCCAGGACCGCCGCGCGGCGGTCCATCTGGTGTGCGGCCCGGGCCTTGGTCGCCTTGGCCCGCATCTTGTCGGCCTGGCTGCGCAGCGTCTCAATCTTTCGTTCAGCGTTCGCCCGCTCACGGTGCCGCCGGCGCTCATCGCTCTCCCGCTGCTGCAGGTAAATCCTCCAACCGACGTTGTAGACGTCCAAGGCGGCGCGGTTCGCGTCGAGGTTCCACACCTTGTTCACGACGGCGTCGAGGAGTGCGACATCGTGGCTGATGACGATCAGACCGCCCAGGTGCTGGCGCAGGAAGTCACGCAGCCAGGTGATCGAGTCGGCGTCGAGATGGTTGGTCGGCTCGTCCAGCAGCAACGTGGTCGGCTCGCCGCCGGAATCGGCGAACAGGATGCGGGCCAGCTCGATGCGCCGGCGCTGCCCGCCGGACAGCGTGCGCAGAGGCTGCGCCAGTACCCGGTCGGGCAGCCCCAGGTTGGCGCAGATCCGGGCCGCCTCGCTCTCAGCCGCGTAGCCGCCCAACGTGTCGAAGCGCTCTTCGAGGTTGCCGTAACGGCGCACCAGCGAGTCGTCCTGCGGCCGTTCGGCCAGCTGGACCTGGATCTTCGCGATGTCGGTGACGAGTGAGTCCAGGCCGCGGGCGGAGAGCACGCGGTCGCGGGCCAGGACGTCGAGATCGCCGGTGCGCGGATCCTGCGGGAGGTAGCCGACGGCGCCTTTGCGCTCCAGCTTGCCGGCGTGCGGCACGGTCTCGCCGGCCAGAACACGCAGGCTGGTCGTCTTGCCCGCGCCGTTGCGCCCCACCAGGCCGATGCGATCACCGGGCTGCACCCGCAGAGTCGTCGGATCGAGCAGAATGCGCGTGCCAGCACGCAGCTCGAGCTCCGTTGCGGTGATCATGGTGGGACGGCTCCAAAGTGATGACGTGTGTCGCGGCAGGCCGGACTGGTCAGTGCGGAGCTGCGGGATCTGATTCGATTCTACCGGTGCCTGGGTGGGCAGGATCTCCACAGCGACGATCACGGGAGCCACGATGAAGTACAACGACAGCGCCCAGCTGGACACCTCCGGGGTGCAGGACGCCCGCGGCGGCCGGTTGAGTGGCCGGGGCGGCCTCGCGGTGGGCGGTGGCGGGCTCGGCGTGCTCAGCGTCGTGGCCTACCTGCTGTTCAGTCTCATCGGCGGCGACAGCGGCAACGCCGTCAACGACGTGCTGGGGCAATTGGGCCAGGGTGGCGGCGCGCAGACCGCCGACAACAACGAGGTGGCCAAGGAGTGCAAGACCGGTGCCGACGCGAACACGAAGCTCGACTGCGCGGTGGTCGCCGACATCGACTCGATCCAGAACTACTGGGACAAGGAGCTGCCGAAGCTCGGCAAGAGCTATGAGCCGATCACCACGGTCTGGTTCACCGGCCAGGTGTCGACCGCGTGCGGCACTGCCAGCAGCGGATCGGGCCCGTTCTACTGCCCCGGCGACCAGCACGTCTATCTCGACCTGCGCTTCTACGACGATCTGAAGACCCAGTTCGGCGCCCAGGGCGGCCTGTTCGTCGACGCCTACGTGCTCGCGCACGAGTACGGCCATCACGTGCAGGATCTGCTCGGAACCAATGCCAAGGTGCAGCAGGGCCAGACCGGCCCCAAGTCCGGTTCAGTGCGCCTGGAGTTGCAGGCCGACTGCTATGCCGGGGCGTGGGCGAATCACGCGACAACCGTGCCGGACGACACGGGCAAGCCACTGATCATCGACGTCACCGCCGACGACATCAACCGGGCCCTCGACACGGCGGCGCGGATCGGCGACGACTACATCCAGAAGAACCTCGGCAACGGCACGATCAACCAGAACGCATTCACGCACGGCACGTCGGTTCAGCGCAAGAAGTGGTTCACCACCGGCTACCGCAGCGGCGACCCGAAGGCGTGCGACACCTTCAACACCGACAGTTTGGGCTGATCCGGCGACGTCAGGCGAAGTGCGTCTTGGGACGCTCCTGGCGCACGCCGTCGACGAAGATGTCGACCTTCTCGTTGTAGAAGGCGACGAGACCGATGACCCGCTGGCTCTCCGGGACCGGAGCACGGTAGGACCAGGCCAGGTCTGCGTGCAGAGAGTCGCCGGCCCGCACCGACCAGTACTCGGCAGCGCCCTTGTACGGGCAGTGGGTGACCGTGTCGGTGCGCTCGAGCAGGTCCATCCGGACGTGCAGCTTGGGCAGGTAGTACCGCACCGGCAGGCCGGTCTCGAAAAGCAGTCGGGGGCTGGTCGACTCGGCGACCACCACGCCGTCGACCTCGACTCGCACGTGTTTCGAGCTGGGCAAGATGTCGATGCGGCTGTACGGGTCGCGCGGATGGACGAACACCTCGTCGTCCTCCTCAAACCACGCGTCGATGGCGTCCCACTCGAAGCGCACGAGTCCGCGCAGCTCCTCGATCGGGGACTCCAGATAGCGCAGCGCCGCCTGCTCGACGCGCCGCTCACCCTGCACGACCGTGTACGTCACGGCCTGCCCCCTACTCGGCGAATGGGCGGTGCCGTCCGGGACGAGCTCGGCCGACACATCGGTGAGCGGGAAGTAGTAGGTCGGGTAGTACGGTTTCTCCCAGACCAGCACCGGCGCGGGCGAGTCCACCACCGGCTTGCCGTCGAGGTAGCCGCGAACCCGCTTGGCTGAGTGCTCGACCTTGATGCGTCCACGTGCGATTGTCGTCATGGCGTGCTCAACCTCGGCCCGGGCGCGATGATTCCGCCCGGGCCCGTTCGCGCGTCAGATCTCGCGGATGATCTCGTGAATCCGTACAGCCACGTGCAGTTCGAGCTGGTCGTTCGCCCAGTCCTTGCCGATGAGTTCGCCGATTCGGGTCAGCCGCTGGCGAAGTGTGTTCGGGTGCAGGTACAGGGCTTCGGCCGCCCTGGCCACGTTGCCGGCGGCCGAGAAGTACGCACGCAGCGTCGCCACCAGGTCGGTTCCGTGGCCCGCGTCGTAGCGAACCAACGGGCCCAACCGGTCGTCGAGGAACGCCTCGATCTGGTCGCGGGGGGCGCCGCTGAACAGCAGGCCGTAGATCCCCAGATCCCGCGGGGTGGCCCGCGCTCCCCACCGGCCCAGGGCGAGCAGGATCCGTTCGCATCGCGCCGCGTCGAGGTAGGCCGCGCGCAGCCCAGCGACCGCGTGACCGGGGCCGGCCGCACCCACGGTGGCACCGGCATCGGCCACTTCGGCAATCCCCGTCGCGACCCGATCGGCCGCCTGGTCCGCACTGAGACCGGCGAGCAGGCAGACGACGCTGCCGTCGTGCTCACCGGCGATTCCGCCGAGCTCAGCCACGAGCAGGGTGGCCGCGTGCAGTACCGCTGCGCGCTGTGCCTGCTCGACCGGGCGGGCCGCGACTACGGCGAAATCGGCGCCGAGGTCGACGCCCAACAACTCAGCGCGGCGGCGGACGCTGGCTTCGTCGACCGGATAGGAGCCCAGCAGGTCGTCCAGCAGTTCGCCACGCACTGCCTGCTCGGCGGCAGCGAGCGATCGACTCATCAACAGCAGCAGCGCGGTCACCTGCGCACCCCGCTCCAGGGTGCGTTTCTCGGACTCGCTGAACGCGCTCTCGCGCGTCGACAGGACCACCGCGAAGTGCTCCGTGCCCGCGATGATCGGCGTGATCCAGACGTCCTGACTGCCGGCGGGGGTGTCGAACCGGGCGGTACGGCCGAGCCGGAAAGCCTGGTCCCTGGCCTCGGCCCACCGCTCGCCCTCCTCGATGCCGATCTCGGAGCGGTCATCGACATAGGCCCGCAGGGTGGCGTGGATCCCGGTGGGCATCGACGCCGAGCGGGCCAGTTCGGCGTCATCCGGGCCGAGGACCAGCACATCAGCGGCCAGCACGTCGGCGAGCGCGTCGACGACACCGGCCATCTCAGCACCCTGCAGGATCAGATCGGCCAGCCGGTCGTGCACCAGGGCTGACTTCTCGACGAGTTCGGCATGGGTCTTCATTGCGGCGTGTGCCTGGGTCAGCTCGGCCAGCGCGGCGCGGGACTCCTCGAACATCCGAGCGTTGTTCAGCGCAATCGCGGCGTGGTTTCCGAGGGAGGTCAGCAGCGCCACCTCGTCGGGCGCGAACGCCCGCGAACGCCGATCCGCCGCGAACAGCACGCCCAGTACCTGGTTGCCCAGCAGCAGGGGGACCCCCAGGATGCCGGTCAGCCCTTCCTCGGCCACGATGTCGTCTATGACATGGACGATCCGCCGGTCGTTGAGGTAGTCCGCAGTCCAGAACGGCTCCCCGGTCTTGGCGACCATGCCGCTCACGCCGGTGCCGTGTGCCAGCCGCATCGTGCGCAGCGCCGAGGTCTGCATACCCACCTCGACCCGCATCGTCGTGACGTCGCCGCCCTTGTCAATCAGGGTGATATAGGCGGCGTCGCTCACGAGCAGGGCGCGGGCTCGCCGGACGATGGCGGTGAGGACCCGGTCGGTGTCGCGCAGCGAGGACAGATCGCCGGCTGTGGCGAACAGCGCGGCCAGCTCACTCTCCCGGCGCTCCCGCCGGGCACTGTTGTCTCGGGTTCGCCGCGCCAGCTCGTAGCCCTCGACGACGACCGAGGGAAGTTCGCGGCTCTCGCCCGCACCATGCCGGCTGAGCCACCGGGTGAAGAAGGCGTCAGGTGCCTCCTCGGCCAGCATCCGCAGCAGATCGACCCACGCGTCGGCATCGGGCACCAACGGGGTGCTCATGTGCGCCTCCTGCGGGTGGCTTCCCCACGTCACGGCGAGCCTGCCGGCGGGGTGCATTCTGTCGTCCCCGCCGGCACTCTCATCGGCCTACGGCTTGTATTCCTTGGAGATGTCCGACTCGAACAGCTCCTTCTCGACCTTCAGGCCGTCGACGGCGAGCTTCGACCTGTCCGCCCTGATGATGAAGGTCTGCCGACCCGGAATCTCACCCTGTTTGCTGTAGTCAAGTGGAGCGATGATGCCGCCGGTGTCAACCTGCTTCAGAGTGTGGAACGCCTTCTCGATGCCTTCGCGGGTGAGGTCCTTTGCGTCGCAGGCTGCCTTGAGCGTCTGCTCGTAGATCTTGCCCACGCCGTAGCCATAGGCCACGCCCGCGTTCGGGGTCCCCGAGGGGTACTTCGCCTTGAACGCGCTCAACACCTTGGCGGCCGCTGGGGCGGACAGCGGGGACGAGGAGGCCGAGAGGTAGAAGTTCTTCTCGATCGCCGGCCCAGCGGCCGTGTTGAGGATCAACGGGCTGAAGCTCGGGTTGTTGCCCAGGATCGGCACGTTGAGCCCGATCGTCGCAGCCACGCCGGCGGCCGAGGCGAGCTGCTTGGGGCCGACCGTGAGCAGGATGCCTTTGACACCAGCCTGCTTGAAGGACTGCACGGCGCTGGTCATGTCGGTCTCGGTCGCCTTCGGTCGCTGCGTCACGATCGTGAGCCCGAGCTTGCCGGCGGCGTACATCGACCCCTTGAGCCCGTTGTCGCCATAGGCGCCCTCGAACGCTATGTGCCCCAGCTTGTCGCCCTTGTGGATGAGCCCCTTCTCGAGCAGGTAGGAGATGCCGTTGATCATCTCGATGTCGTAGGTAGCACCGGAGATCTGAATGTCCGGGCTGGTGAGCAGGGACGAGGCCCAGGTCGCAGTCGCCGACACCATATGGTCGGCCGTGATGGTCGGCAGCAGCGCCGTGGTGGCGGGCGAGCCGAGCATCTGCATGATGCCGGCGATGTTGGGCGCTATCTCGGCGTACTGGCTCACGGCCTTCTGCACGTCATAGGCGGTGTCCTTGACCACGAGACTGATCTTTCGGCCGCAGACCCCACCGGCCGCGTTGATCTCATCCACGGCGAGCTGATTGCCCTGCGTGACGGTGGTGCCGAGCGAGGCGAACACTCCGGACTCGTCGGTGAGCACGCCCAGGGAGATCTTGTCCTTGGTAACGCCCGGACCGGCCTGTACGCCACCCTCGTTCTTGTTCCCCGAGTTCTTGTTCGCTTTGGTGCTGCACGCGGTGATGCCGAGACTCAGCGCGACGGCGAGTCCGAGCACCGCCTGCATGCGGGTGCGGGTGCGGGTCATACGGGATCCTCCTGGGTGCGGGTGACAGTGCCCGATCTGGGCATCGCGCGTTTGGGTTCGGTAGCCGGACCTTCGGTTTTGCTCCGGCGAAAACGCCTGGTTATTCGGGTGCCGAGCGCACTCAGCCCGCCGGGTTCGAAGATGACGATGAAGACGATGGCGACCCCGAACAGCGCGGCGCTTATCTTTCCGGCGTCGTAGCCGCCACTGGCCGGTTCGGCGACGAACGGCAGCGAGCCGGAGTACCGGCTCAACAGCGTCGGCAACGCCGTGACGAAAACGGCTCCGAGCGCAGCGCCGCCCACCGACCCGAGGCCGCCGATCACGACCATCGCCAGGTAGCTGATCGACAGCGGCAGGATGAAGTAGTCCGGCGTCACGCGGGTGAAGGCCAGCGCCACCATCACGCCGGCCAGACCCGCGTACATGCTCGAGAGCGCGAACACGCCGGCCTTGGTACGGCGGATGTCGACGCCCATCGTGGCAGCGGCGACCTCGCTGTCACGCATCGTCTGCATGGCCCGCCCCATCCGGCCGCGCAGGACATTTACACCGAAGATATAGGCCAGCACGGCGAGGGCCAGGAAGAGATACCACAGCCGTTCGAAGCGGCCGAAGACGACGTTCAACACGGTGAGCGGCGGGTTGTCCTGGCCGAAGTGGAAGCCGAACAGGTCGAACTCCGTGGCCGGACGCCCGTTGAAGCCACCGGTCAGGCCGCGCGCGTTCTCGTAGATGAACGAACCGATGAACACCAGGCTGAGCGAGGCGACGCCGAGGTAGATGCCCCGTAGTCGACCGGCGATCGGGCTGAACAGCAGACCGACGACGCCGGCCGTGGCCACCGCGAGAATCATCGCCAGCACCGGCGGCATACCCAGGCCGTGTGCCTTCGACGCCCCGGACGGATCCTTCACCCCGGCGTAGTAGGAGTAGGAGTACGCGCCAACCGCGAGGAAGAACGCGTGCGCCAGCGACAGCTGCCCTGCCGCTCCAGTCAGGATGGTGAGTCCGATGGCGCCGACGACCGCGGCCATCGAGAACAGACCCGTCTGCAGCAGTGCATTGTCCAGATACAGGGGCAGCACCGCGAGGATCAGCACCAGGATGATCCGGCAGGCCGTGCCCACCCTCACCCGTCGCAGCCGCGCGGTGAGCGCGCTAGACACGAGACAGCTCCCGGGTCCCGAAGATCCCGGAGGGGCGCACCAGCAGGATCACCAGCATGACGAGGTACGGGATGACATCGGCCAGGCTGCCACCCAGGAAGGTGACGCTGTAGCCGGCCGTCATCGCCTCGGCCAGCCCGATGGCGAGCCCGCCCACCACCGCGCCGCCAGTGGAATCGAGCCCGCCGAGGATCGCGGCCGGGAAAGCACGCAGCGCGATCTCGCGGGCGCCGGTGTCCAGCCCCGGGCTGGGGAAGGCGGTCAGGAACACCACGGCCACCGCTGCGAGCAGGCCGGCCACCATCCAGGCAGTGGCGGTGACGCGGCCACGTCGGATGCCCATCAGCGCGGCGGCCTCGTTGTCCTCGGCGCCGGCCCGCATCGCGACGCCCCAGCTGGAGTACTTGAAGGCGGCGAAGAACCCGGTCAGCAGCACGACGGCAACGGTGATCGCCGCCAGCCGTGCCTGCGGCAGCGACAGGTTGCCCAGGTGCACCAGCTTGTTGCCCCACGGATCGCCGATGGTGAGCACGTCAGAGCCGAAGCGTCTGGTGAGCTCCGTGATCAGCAGGATGTCGATGCCGATGGTCAGAATAGCCAACGCATTGACGTCGGCGCCGCGCGCATTGCGGATCAACACCCGCTCGATGATCAGTGCCGTGATCGCCGTCGCGGCAATGCCGACCAGCAACGCGGGGACGAAGGGCATGTGGTCGTGGGCCCGGGTGGTGACGTACCCCCCGAGCACCAGCATGCTGCCCTGCGCGAAGTTGACCACTTCGGTCGCTTTGAACACGATCACGAAACCCAAGGCGATAAGGGCGTAGACACTGCCGAGGCTGATGCCATTCAGCACCAGATCGATGAACCGGGTCATCGGCCGCGCTCCCCGTTGTCGTCCTCGCCGGTGCCCAGGTAGGCACGGACCACATTGGGATCGTCCTGGACCTCGGCCGGTGTTCCTTCGGCGATCAGCCGGCCGAAGTCGAGGACCGTGACGCGATCGGAGATTCCCATCACCAGCCCCATGTCGTGCTCGACGAGCAGGATCGAGATGCCCAACTCGCGGCGTACCTCGGCGATGAGGGCGGCCATGTATGTCGACTCCTCGGCGTTCATTCCTGCCACTGGCTCGTCGAGGAGCAGCAAGCGCGGTTCGCAGGCCAGCGCGCGGGCCACCTCGACCCTCTTCTGATCGCCGTAGGACAGCATCCCGGCGGGCTTGGCCAGCTTGTCACCGAGGCCGACGAAGTCGGCGATCTCACGGATCCGGGCACCGTGCACAAGCGCCTCGCGGGTCGCGGACGGCAGCCGCAGGCCGGATGTCAGGAAACCGGAGCGGGTCAGCGCATGCCGGCCGAGCATGAGGTTCTCGGCGACGGTTTGGCCTTTGGACAACGCGATGTTCTGGAACGCGCGGGCCACTCCGAGCCTGGCGATGCGGTGCGGCCGGAGGCCGAGCAGGTTGTCATCGCCGAAGCGCACGGCCCCAGACGTGGCGCGATAGATGCCGGACAGCACGTTGAACGCCGTCGACTTGCCTGCTCCGTTCGGGCCGATGATGGCATGAATGCTGCCGGGCACCACCGTGAACGAGACGTCGCTCAACGCCTTGATGCCGGCGAAGGCGACTGACACGCTGTCGACGACCAACGTCGGGACATCCGAGGCTGGCTTGAGCTGGGCCGGCGCCCCGGCGGTCATCCCTGCCACCGGCTCAGCGTCGCCTTCGGACGTAGCGACTCGTCCCGCGCGACGTCGGTGCGCGCACCGGTCGACGTCGTGGCCGCGTGCCCCAGGTACAGGTGCTTCACGTCATCGCTGGCGGCGAGTTCCTGCGCCGATCCGGACAGCGAGACCCGTCCGACGTCAAGCACGTAGGCGGTGTCTGCGATGCCGAGCGCCATCACCGCATTCTGTTCGACGAGCAGGACCGAGGTGCCGTCGGCGTTGATCGTCTGCAGGATGCGTCCGATCTGTCCGACGATCTTGGGTGCCAGACCGAGGCTGGGTTCGTCCAGGATGATCAACTTCGGCGACGCCATCAGCGCGCGGCCGATCGCCAGCATCTGCTGCTCGCCACCGGACAGCAGCGCCGCCCGCTGCTTGCGCCGCTCGGCCAGGATGGGAAACAGGTCGAACACCCGATCCTTCGACCCACTGCGGGAACGTTTGTCAGCCGCCCCGAGACCGCCGGCGCGCAGGTTCTCCTCGACGGTCAGGCGGCCGAAGATCCGTCTTCCCTCGGGAACCTGGACGATGCCGAGCCGGACGGTACGGGCGGCGTCCAGTCCGGCCAAGCTCTTGCCGTCGTAGGTGATCGTGCCGCTGACGACGGCACCGCGGTGCAGCCGCAGGGTGGCCGACACGGTCCGCAGCAGCGTGCTCTTGCCGGCACCGTTGCTGCCCAGCACGGCTACGACCTTGCGGTCAGGCACGTCCAAACTGATACCCTGCAGAGCGCGCACGGTGCCGCCGTAGGAGACGTGAAGCTCACTGACCTCGAGCATGAAGCTCCCATCCGTGTGCTGGCGTGGAGCCAACCTAACGGGATATGTCCACCTCGTCTATGTGCCGTCGTCCAGTGAGCTGCTGGGTGGGATGGACAAACGCACACTCACTCGACGACAGGTGCGATCAGTACATTCAGTCCACAGCCACAGGTCGCAGGTCGGCACGGCGCGCCACGATGAAGCCGCCTGCGGGCAGCACCGAATCGACCAACACGATCGCGAGTGTCCTGGCGTTCCAGCGCAACTGCGCGCGAACGGTGAGCGCGAGGACGACGTAGCCGATGAACAGGACGCCGTGGATCGGACCGACGATCTTCACGCCTAGCGGAAAGTCATTGGTGCGCTTGATGATGGCAGCCACGATCAGCGCCAGCCACGAGACCGCCTCGGCGACGGCGACGGCGCGGAACGCGCGCACTGCCTGCATCAGACGTTGAAGCCGAGCGCGCGCAGTTGCTCGCGCCCGTCGTCGGTGATCTTGTCCGGGCCCCACGGCGGCATCCAGACCCAGTTGATCTTCAGCTCAGCAGCGAGCGGCTTGGGGCCGCCGGTGATGGCGGCGTTCGACTGGTCCTCGATGACGTCGGTGAGCGGGCACGCCGCGGACGTGAGCGTCATGTCCAGCGTGATCACCCGGCCGGACTCCGCCTCCTCGACGTGGACGTCGTAGACCAGCCCGAGGTCGACGACGTTGATGCCGAGCTCGGGGTCGACGACGTCGCGCATCGCCTCGTCGATCTCGTCGCGGGACGGAACGGTAGTGGCGGTGGTCATCCTGGCTCCCCTGCACTGTCAGCGATCTTGCCGGCGCCGTTGTGTGCGCTGGCGCCCCAGCCGGCTTCAGCCACGGCGCTCTTCATTGCCATCCAACCCAGCAGCGCGCACTTGATGCGGGCCGGGTACTTCGAGACACCCTCGAACGCGACGGCGTCGTCGAGCTCGTCCTCGTCCGCCTCGCTCAGCTCGGCGTTGCCGCGCGACTGCATGAGCGTGAGGAATGTGTCCTGCAGGGCCATCGCGTCGTCGACCGGCTTGCCGATCACGAGGCCGCTCATCACCGAGGTGGAGGCCTGACTGATCGAACAGCCCTCACCGTCCCAGCCGAGATCGACAATGGCGCCGTCGGCCAGCTTGACCCGTACCGTCACCTCGTCGCCGCACGTTGGGTTGACGTGGTGGACCTCGGCATCGAAGTCCTCGGGCAGCCCGCGGTGCTGCGGATGTTTGTAATGATCGAGGATGATTTGCTGATACATCGACTCGCTCATGTGAAAATCTCCCGCACCGTGTCCACGCCGCGGACCAGGGCGTCGATCTCGTCGGTGGTGGTGTATACCCCGAAGGACGCGCGGGTGGTGGCCGGTATTCCGTAGCGGACACAGACCGGCCGGGCGCAGTGGTGCCCGGCGCGCACGGCGATGCCTTGCTCGTCGAGCAACTGCGCCACGTCGTGCGGATGGATGCCCGGCAGCGTGAACGAGATCGTGGCGCCGCGGTCGATGGCCGTGGCCGGGCCAATGATGCGCAGGCCGTCGATCGTCAGCAGGCCGTCCAGCGCGTAGGCAGTGAGCGACCTCTCGTGCTGGCGGATCTCGGGCATGCCGATGGCGGTGACGTAGTCGACCGCCGTGCCGAGGGCGACGGCCTGCGCGATCATCGGCGTGCCCGCCTCGAAACGGTGCGGCGGGACGGCGAAGGTGCTGCCGCCCACGTCGACCGTCTCGATCATCTCTCCCCCGCCGAGGAACGGCGGCAGTTGTGCGAGCAACTCGTAGCGCCCCCAGAGCACGCCGACACCTGTGGGGCCGTAGAGCTTGTGACCGGTGAAGGCGACGAAGTCGGCGCCGAGGTCCTGCACGTCCAGCGGCAGGTGCGGGGCGGCTTGGGCAGCGTCGACGATCGAGATCGCGCCCACCGCCTTGGCGCGTGCGGCGATCCGCTTGACGGGGTTGATCGTGCCCAACGCATTCGACTGGTAGACGAACGAGACAACCTTGGTGCGCTCGTTGATGACGTCGTCGATGGCTGACTCGACCAGGCGGCCGCTGTTAGGTCCGCTTGCGTCGATGGGGATGAAGCGCAACGTCGCGCCGGTGCGCTGCGCGAGCAACTGCCACGGGACGATGTTGCTGTGGTGCTCCATCTCGGTGACGACGATCTCGTCGCCGGGGACGAGTCGAAAGCGCTCGGCGCCGGGAAACGTCGTGGCGTTGGACAGCGAGTAGGCGAGCAGGTTCAGCGCCTCGGTGATGTTGCGGGTGAAGATGATCTCGTCGCGCGAGGGCGCGTTGAGGAACGCGGCGACCTTGTCGCGCGCGCCCTCGTAGGCGTTGGTGACTTCGCTGCCCAGGGTGTGCACTGCACGCGCGACATTGGCGTAGTGGTTGGCGTAGAGGTCGGCCTCGGCATCGATGACGACCTGCGGCTTCTGTGCGCTGTTGGCGCTGTCGAGGTACACGAGCGGAACGCCGTGCACCTCACGCGACAGGATCGGGAAGTCCTTGCGGACCGTCTCGACGTCGAATGCCATAACTGAAGTCCTTATGCGATCGCGGTCTCGTTGACGCCGTAGCGTGTGTAGCCGTCGGCCTCGAGCTTGTCGGCCAGTTCGGGGCCGCCGGACTCGACGATGCGACCGTCGAAGAACACGTGCACGAAGTCAGGCTTGATATAGCGCAGGATTCGCGTGTAGTGCGTGATCAGCATCGTGCCGATGCCGGTCTCGCGAACCCGATTGACGCCCTCGCTGACGACCCGCAGCGCATCGACGTCGAGGCCGGAGTCGGTCTCGTCGAGGATCGCGATCTTCGGCTTGAGTAGTTCGAGCTGCAGGATCTCGTGGCGCTT
>QHCC01000209.1 GCA_003243915.1 Pseudonocardiales bacterium
CCGGAGTGGATGCCGGCCTCCTCGATGTGTTCCATCACCCCGCCGAGATAGAGGTCGGTGCCGTCGTAGAGCGCGTCGACGTCGATCTCCACCGCGTCGTCGAGGAATCGGTCGACCAACACGGGGTGATCACTAGTGATTTCAGTGGCCCGCGCGATGTAGTCCGACAGGTGGGCTTCGTCGTAGACGATCTCCATGCCGCGCCCGCCGAGCACGTAGGAGGGCCGGACGAGCACCGGGTATCCGATCTCGTCAGCCACGGCCTTGGCCTGCTCGAACGAGGTGGCGGTACCGTGCTTGGGCGCGGGCAGCCCCGCGGCGGAGAGCACGCGCGAGAACGAGCCACGGTGCTCGGCCAGGTCGATGGCCTCGGGCTGGGTGCCCAGTACCGGCACGCCGGCGTCCTTGAGCCGCTGCGCCAGGCCGAGGGGGGTCTGGCCGCCGAGCGTGCAGATAACCCCGGCGACCGTGCCGGACTGCTGCTCGGCGTGCACGACCTCCAGAACGTCCTCAAAGGTGAGCGGCTCGAAGTAGAGGCGGTCGGCGGTGTCGTAGTCGGTCGACACCGTCTCGGGATTGCAGTTGACCATGACCGTCTCGTAGCCTGCCGCACGCAGCGCCATCGCCGCGTGCACGCAGGAGTAGTCGAACTCGATGCCCTGTCCAATGCGGTTCGGGCCGCTGCCCAGGATGAGCACCTTCTGCTTGCCCGTCCGGTCGACCTCGGTCTCTTCGTCGTAGGAGGAGTAGAAGTACGGGGTCGCCGCGGCGAACTCGGCAGCGCAGGTGTCGACTGCCTTGTAGACGGGACGAATGCCGGCGCGCAGGCGGAGCAGCCGCACGCCGTCCTCACCGGCGAGCTCAGGACGCAGCGCGGCGAGCTGGCGGTCGGAGATGCCGTGCCGTTTCGCCTTGCGCAGCAGGCCGGGCGTCAACGCGGGGGCCTGGACGAGTTCGGCGCGCAGCTCGACGATCTGGGCTATTTGATCAATGAACCACGGGTCGATTCCGGTGACCGCGGACACCTCGTCAACGCCCGCCCCGGCCCGCAGCGCCCGCTCCACCAGGTAGAGCCGTCCTTCGGTGGGGACCGCGGCCTGGGCCATCAGCTCAGCCACCGGCAGGTCGCCCTCGGGGACCGTCCAGAACCCCGCGGCCTTGGTCTCCATCGAGCGCAGCGCCTTGCCCAGCGCTTCGGTGAAGTTGCGCCCGATGGCCATCGCCTCGCCGACGCTCTTCATGTGCGTGGTCAGCACCGGATCGGCGCCGGGGAACTTCTCGAACGCGAACCTGGGCACCTTGATGACCACGTAGTCCAGCGCCGGCTCGAACGCGGCTGGTGTCTTCCTGGTGATGTCGTTGGGGATCTCGTCGAGGGTGTAACCGACGGCGAGCTTCGCCGCGATCTTCGCGATCGGGAAGCCGGTGGCCTTCGACGCCAGCGCACTCGAGCGCGAGACCCGCGGGTTCATCTCGATGACGATCATCCGGCCGGTGCGGGGGTCGATCGCGAACTGGATGTTGCAGCCGCCGGTGTCGACGCCGACCTCGCGCAGCACGGCGATGCCGACGTCGCGCATGTGCTGGTACTCGCGGTCGGTGAGGGTCATCGCCGGCGCGACTGTTATCGAGTCGCCGGTGTGCACGCCCATCGGGTCGATGTTCTCGATCGAGCAGACGACGACCACATTGTCGTTGCGGTCCCGCATCAGCTCCAGCTCGAACTCCTTCCAGCCGAGCACGGACTGCTCGACGAGTACCTCGTGCACAGGGCTGGCCGCGAGCCCCCGGGCCACCATCGTTCGCACTTCGTCTGCAGTGCGGGCCATGCCTGAGCCCAGCCCACCCATTGTGAACGAGGGCCGGATGACGACCTGGTTGCCGACGCTCGCGGCAAAGGCGGCGGCCGCGTCGAGGGTGTGGCAGACGAGGGACTCGGGTACTTCGGCGCCGACGGTGCGCACGATCTCCTTGAACCTTTGGCGGTCCTCGCCGCGCTGGATGGCATCGATGTCGGCACCGATCAGCTCGACCCCGTAGCGCTCGAGCACGCCGGCCTCGTGCAACGCCACCGCGAGGTTAAGTGCGGTCTGCCCGCCGAGGGTCGGCAGCAGTGCGTCGATCGGATGCCCGGCATCGCGCTCGGCCGCGATGACCCGCTCGACGTATTCGCTCGTGAGCGGCTCGATGTAGGTGGCGTCGGCGAACTCGGGGTCGGTCATGATCGTGGCCGGGTTGGAGTTGATCAGGCTGACGCGGAACCCTTCGTCGCGCAGCACCCGGCAGGCCTGGGTGCCGGAGTAGTCGAACTCGCAGGCCTGGCCGATCACGATCGGCCCCGACCCGATCACCAGGATGTGGCCGATGTCGTCTCGCCTGGGCATCTAGCTCCGCACCCTTCGCGATCTTCCTGCGCCGGGTGGGCCACAGCACTCGCTGGGCTGGAGGATCGACGCCGTCGTCACTGCACACGCTCCAGCAGTTCGACGAACTGATCGAACAGGTAGGCGGCATCATGCGGGCCGGCTGCCGCCTCGGGGTGGTACTGCACGCTGAACGCCCTGGCGTCGCGGGCTCTGAGCCCCTCGACCACGTTGTCGTTGAGGCAGATGTGGCTGACCTCGACGGCGCCGAACTCGGTATCGGTGGCGCGCTCGAGCGGCGCGTCGACGGCGAAGCCGTGATTGTGCGCGGTGATCTCCACCTTGCCCGTGGCCCGGTCCTGCACCGGCTGGTTGATGCCGCGGTGGCCGTAGCCGAGCTTGTAGGTGCCGAAACCGAACGCTCGGCCCAGGACCTGGTTGCCGAAGCAGATACCGAAGATCGGCAGTTCATGGCGCAGCAGTTCGCGCACGGTCTCGACGGCGGCGTCGGCGGTGGCCGGGTCGCCCGGACCGTTGGCGAGGAACACCGCGTCGGCGCCCGTCGCCAGCACGTCGGTGGCCGAGTACGTGGACGGCACGACGTGCGTGGTGATTCCGCGCTCGGCCATCCGGTGCGGGGTCATCGACTTGATGCCGTAGTCCAGTGCGGCCACGGTGAACCGGTGCTCGCCCACTGCCTCGACCCGGTAGGGCTGCGCCGTGCTCACCTGCGCGGACAGGTCGGCACCGGCCATCCGTGGCGAGTCCATCACCTTGCGCAGCAGGGCCTGCGGGTCGGCGTCGATGCTCGACACGGCGCAGCGCATCGCCCCGCGTTCCCGTAGGTGCCGGGTCAGCGCGCGGGTGTCGATGCCGCTGATACCGACGATGCCCTGCTCGGACAGCTCGTCGTCCAGCGACCGTTTCGAGCGCCAGTTGGACGCCCGGCGGGCCGGGTCGCGCACCACATAGCCGGCCACCCAGATCCGGCCCGACTCGGCGTCCTCATCGTTCACGCCGGTGTTGCCGATGTGCGGCGCGGTCTGCACGACGACCTGACGGTGGTACGACGGGTCGGTGAGCGTCTCCTGGTAGCCGGTCATGCCGGTGGCGAAGACGGCCTCGCCGAACGCCTCCCCGGTGGCGCCGTAGCTGTCCCCGACAAACGTACGGCCGTCCTCCAGTACCAGGATCGCGCTCACGGTGCCCATCGTCGCGCCCATCGTCGCGTTGAGTGGCGGCGTCATACCGGGACCGGTTCGGCCAGCGCCGCATCGAGCACCGTCGGGCGGCCCCGCAGGAACGTGGCCACCACAGCGGCCGGCAACGTGCGTCCGGCGAAGGGGGTGTTCTGCGACTTGGACGCGTGGATGCCGGCGTCGACAAGGTAGGAGCCGGCCGGGTCGACGAGGGTCAGGTTCGCCGGCTCGCCGACCTCGAGCGGGCGGCCGTGCCCGCTCAGGCGACCGATGGCTGCGGGGCGCACGCTCATCCGGTCGGCGACGCCGGCCCAGTCGAGCAGCCCGGTCACGACCATCGCCTCCGCGATCACACCGAGCGCGGTCTGCAACCCGAGCATCCCGAACGCGGCGTCGCCGAAGGCGTGGTCCTTGTCGTGCGCCGCGTGGGGAGCGTGGTCGGTGGCCACCGCATCGATCGTGCCGTCGGCCAGGGCGGCCCGCAGCGCCGCGACATCCTCCGCGGGGCGCAGCGGCGGGTTCACCTTATAGACCGGGTCGTAGCCGGTGAGCAGGTCGCAGGTCAGCATCAGGTGGTGCGGCGTGACCTCGGCGGTGACGGCGATGCCCCGCGACTTCGCCCAGCGGATCAGCTCGACGCTGCCTGCCGTGGAGACGTGGCAGACGTGCAGGCGCGAGCCGGTGTGCTCGGTGAGCATGACGTCGCGGGCGATGATGCTCTCCTCGGCGACCGCGGGCCAGCCGGGCAACCCGAGTCGGCCCGAGACCGCACCCTCGTGCGCGCAGCTGGTGTGATCGGCCAGGCGCGGATCCTGCGCGTGCTGGGCGAGTACCGCATCGAATGGTTTGAGGTACTCCAGCGCCCGGCGCATCAACAGGGCGTCGTGCACACAATGGCCGTCGTCGCTGAACACCCGCACCGCCGCCGAGGACCGCGCCATGTTGGCGATCTCGGCCAGCCGCTCGCCGGCCAGCCCCTTCGATACCGCACCCACCGGCCGCACGTCGACCAGACCGGCGAGCACGCCCAGCCTGGCCACCTGCTCGACCATCTCGGCGGTGTCGGCGACGGGGTCGGTGTTGGCCATCGCGTGCACCGCGGTGAACCCGCCGAGGGCAGCGGCAGCCGACCCGGTGGCGATCGTCTCGGCGTCCTCGCGGCCCGGTTCGCGCAGGTGGGTGTGCAGGTCGACCAGACCCGGCAGCAGCACCAGGCCGCCGCCGTCGATCACCTCGGCGCCGCCCGCGTCGACGTGGCGACCGATGTCGGCGATGACGCCACCCTCGAGCAGCACATCGACGGCGGCACCACCGAGCGGTGCCGCGCCGCGCAGCAGCGTGCTCACGCCGGCTCCTCGTCCAGAACGGGATGCTCGGCGCCGGCGAGCATCCGGTACAGCACTGCCATCCGCACCGCGACGCCTGACTGCACCTGGTCGAGCACCATCGAGCGCGCGCTGTCAGCCGCAATCGACGAGATCTCCAGGCCGCGGTTCATCGGCCCGGGATGCAGGATCGGCGCGGTGTCGGGCAGCAGGTCCAGCCGGGCCGGGCTGAGCCCATATCCGATCGCGTACTCCCTTTCGGTGGGGACGAACTGACCGCCGAGGTCGCGAGCTCCCGCGGCTGAGCCTCCGCCCAACCGTTCGCGCTGCACGCGCAGCATCATCACCGCATCGACGTCGCCCGCGGCCTTTCCGGACAGCACCGCGTCCAGATCCCAGCTCGTGGTGCAACCCCAGGTGGCGACCCCGGCCGGCATCAGCGTGGGAGGGCCCACCAGCGTCACCCGCGCGCCGAGCGTGGCCAGCAACAGCACGTTGGAGCGGGCGACCCGGCTGTGGGTGATGTCGCCCACGATGACCACGTGCCGATCGCTCAGATCGCCGAGACGCTCGCGCAGCGTGAAGGCGTCCAGCAGCGCCTGGGTGGGATGCTCGTGGGTGCCGTCGCCGGCGTTGATCACCGGGCAGGACACCCAGCCGGCGATTCGCTGTACCGCGCCGGAGGCGTTGTGCCGCACGACGAGCGCGTCGACGCCTAGGGCGGCGACGGTGAGCACCGTGTCGCGCAGGCTCTCGCCCTTGCTGATGCTCGATCCCTTGGCGCTGACGTTGATCACGTCGGCCGAGAGCCACTTCCCGGCGATCTCGAACGACGAGCGGGTGCGGGTGGAGTCCTCGAAGAACAGGTTGACGACGGTCCGGCCCCGCAACGGCGGCAGCTTCTTCACCTCACGGGTCTGGATGGCGTGCATTCGCTTGGCCGTGTCCAGGATCGCCACGGCCTCGTCGCGGCTCAGATCCCCGGCCGAGAGCAGGTGGCGGCTCATGCGTCGGCCTCCTCGACGACGCTGACCGCGTCGGCGCCGTCGGTCTCGGCCAGCGAGACCCGAACCCTCTCGCGCGGCGAGGTCGGCAGGTTCTTGCCGACATAGTCAGCTCGGATCGGTAGCTCGCGGTGGCCGCGGTCGACGAGCACCGCGAGCTGCACCGCCCGCGGCCGGCCGAGATCGGCCAACGCGTCCAGCCCGGCTCGGATCGTGCGGCCGGAGAACAGCACGTCGTCGACGAGGATGACCGTCTTGCCGGTGATACCGCCCTCGGGTTCGACCGTCTCCCCCAGCGGGCGTACCCCGCGCAGGCGCAGGTCGTCGCGGTGCAGGGTGACGTCGACCGATCCGACCGGGACGGCAACGTCGGCGAAGACCCTGATCCGTTCGGCCAGGCGGTGGGCGAGCGGGACGCCTCGCGTGGGAATGCCGAGCAGCACGGCGTCGAAGTCGATCTTGGCGATGTTCTCGATGATCTGGTGGGCCATGCGGTCGACGATGCGGGCCACGTCAGGCGCGCCAAGCGTACTTGCCTCGACCGGAGTGCGGGCGCGACCGTTCACAGCAGACCTCCTTGTCCGCCTCACGGGACGGGCCATTAAAGGACGTCGATCGCGCTCACCCTAACAGCGCTGCGCGGCCGGGGCGGCGTCCGGCGCGCCGTTCGATCAGACGGTGTCGACCGCCACCGTCGGGCGGTCCCGCAACACCCGGGCCAGCACACCGTTGACGAAGCGCGGCGATTCGTCGGTGGACAACGACTTGGCCAACTCGACGGCCTCGTCGATGACGACGGCAGCTGGGACGTCGGCCCGCCACAGCAGCTCGTAGACGCCCAGGCGCAGCACGGCGCGATCGACGCCGGGCATCCGGGCGACCGTCCAGCCCTCGGCGTAGTCGGACAGGATCTCATCGATGCGCTCGAGGTTGGCCTGCACCCCCTCGACGAGCTCCACGGTGAAGTCGTTCACCGGCGGGTCGGCCAGGGCAATCCGCTCGGCGAGGGTCGTGACGGGGCCCACATCGCGGGCGTCGGACTCGTAGAGGACGTCGACGGCGCGCTTGCGGGCCTTGCTCCGGGCAGCCACGTCAGGAGTTGACGCGGCCCAGGTAGCGGCCGTCGCGGGTGTCGACCTTGACCCTCTCGCCGGTGCTCACGAACAGCGGGACCGCGATCTCGGCACCCGTCTCGAGGGTGGCCGGCTTGGTGCCGCCGGTCGTGCGATCGCCCTGGACGCCGGGGTCGGTGTGGCTGATGACCAGCTCGACGCTGGTGGGTAACTCGATGAACAGCGGGATACCTTCGTGCACCGCGATGACCACATCAGCGTTGTCGAGCAGGTAGTTGGCGTTTTCACCGACCGTCTG
The DNA here is from genome assembly GCA_003243915.1 of Pseudonocardiales bacterium. Lineage (GTDB taxonomy): Bacteria > Actinomycetota > Actinomycetes > Mycobacteriales > Jatrophihabitantaceae > QHCC01. The sequence continues at coordinate 7,263 of QHCC01000209.1, forward strand.
TGTGGGGACGTGCACCTGGTCGTAGGTGTCGCTGTCCATGAAGACGAAATCGGTGCCCTCCTTGTACAGGTAGGTCATCGCGCGCTTGTCCACGGTGGCCGTCTCCACCCGGGTGCCGGCATTGAACGTACGGTCGACGACCTTGCCCGTGAGCACGTTCTTCATGGTCGTGCGAACGAACGCGCCGCCCTTACCCGGTTTGACGTGCTGGAACTCGACGATGGTCCAGAGCTGCCCGTCGATGTTGAGGACCAGGCCGTTCTTGAGGTCGTTGGTCGTTGCCACGACTGCGCAGTCTAGATGACCGACGCAGGTTGGCCGAGGGCCTCGTGCTGGTCACGCCCTAGCGGACGAGGCAACCATCGGGTCAGGCTCCTTGCGCGGCATGGCGGGCAACCCGTGCCGATGTCGCAGCAGCATCCAGACCGGCGGGGCGAGGAGCAGCAGCGCACCCAGCAGGAGCAGGGTGGCGGTCGTGCTCGTTCCCAGGAGCTTGAGCGCCGAGGCGAGCAGCACGAACGCGAGCGCCCGCCGGATCAGCGCGCCCGGCAGGCGAGATGAGAGCTGGGCACCGATCCACGCGCCCGGGATCGACCCGACGAGCAGCGACACTGTCAGAGCGATCTTCAGGTCGCCGAACAGGATGTGCCCGAGCGCGGCCGAAGCGACGAGTGGCACCGCCTGCACCAGGTCGGTGCCGACCAGCTCGCTGGCCCGCAGCGTCGGATAGAGCGCCATCAGCGCGATGATGATGAGTGATCCGGAGCCGACCGACGTCATGCCCACGACCAGGCCTCCGACAGCGCCGACGATCACGGTGGGTGCCGGGCGAACGTTCATGGTCGGTGGCCCGGTCGGATCCGCCGCACGGCGGCCGTCGCGCTGGCGGGCCCGCTCGGCCAGTCGCAGGTAGGCACGCACGAACAGGCCGGCCGCGGCGATGACGAGGGCAACGCCAAGGGCCTTCTGGATCAGCTCGTCGATGTTCCCTCCATGCCCCAGCGCGCGGGCGACGAGGACACCCGCGAAGGCAGCCGGTACCGAACCGACGCATAGCCAGCGCACCAGATCCATGCGCACCGTGCCGTGCCGAAGATGCACGAACGAACCGACCGGTTTCATCACCGCGCTGGCCACCAGATCGCTGGACACCGCGGCGAGCGGCGGCACACCGAAGAACAGGACGAGCATCGGCGTCATCAATGCGCCGCCGCCCATCCCGGTCAGGCCGACTACGACGCCGATACCTAGGGCGGCCAGGGCCAATGTCCAGTCCACGTCCGGTCTCCTGAGTTCGGGGGCCGCGCAAACACGACCTACTCTGCGAAGTCTACCGGAATACAATACATGACGGACCAGTGGTCTGTCTGGGTTAGGCGGCGGTGGATGTGGTGATCCAGCCGGTGGCCCGCAAGGCGGAGGAGGAGGCCATAGCGGCGTTGTATGGACGACGACGACGACGACAACAACGCAGCGAGGCGACGTCTGGGCGCCGCAGGCGCCGCCACGTCATCTCCCAGACAGACCACTAGCCCGGCTGCGCCGCGTCGAGCTGGGCGGCGATCCACGACAGGGCGAGCACGTAGCCCTCGACTCCGAGCCCGGCGATGACACCCGAGGCATGCGCCGTGACGTAGCTGTGGTGGCGAAAGGCCTCGCGCTGGAACACGTTGCTGATGTGCACCTCGACGAGCGGCGCACTCAGCATCGCGCAGGCATCCCCCAGGGCGGCGGAAGTGTGCGTGAGAGCGGCGGCGTTGAGCACGACGGGGACCGACTCGTCGGCGGCTCCGTGCAGCCAGTCGAGCAGCTGCCCTTCGTGCTCGGTCTGGCGCACCTCCACGTCCAGACTCAACTCGGACCCGCCGCCCACGCACAATGCCTCGAGTTCGGCATACGTCGTGGTTCCGTACACGTCCGGCTCACGCACACCCAAGCGGCCCAGGTTAGGGCCGTTGAGTACGAGGACTCGTCTGCTCATGCGGACACCTCCGAATATGCGGCGGCGAGCGCCGCCGGGTCCGGGTCGTCGACGGCGACCGGCTGGGCCAGCCCGTCGAGCAGGATGAAGCGGATGCGGTTGCCGCGGGCCTTCTTGTCGACCCGCATCGACTCGAGCAGCGCGGCGAAGGCGTCGGCCCGGTAGCGGGTGGGCAGCCCCACGGATTCCAGCACAGTTCGATGCCGGTCGGCGACAGCATCCTCCAGCCGCCCCAGGAGCCGGGCGAGCGCGGCAGCGTAGGCGAGTCCGATCGAGATCGCTTCGCCGTGACGCCACCGGTACCGCTCGGCCCGCTCGATCGCGTGCCCGAGCGTGTGCCCGTAGTTGAGGATCTCGCGCAGCCCCTGTTCGGTGGGATCGGCGGCCACTACCCGCGCCTTGACGCGCACCGAGCGCTCGATGAGCTCCCGCTCGACCGCACTGCCTGCCTTTGCGGCCGCCGCCGGGTCGGCCTCGATCAGCTCCAGGATCGCCGGGTCGGCGATGAAGCCGCACTTGACCACCTCGGCCAGGCCGGCCAGGTAGTCCTCGGACGGCAGCGTCTTCAGGGCGTCCAGATCACAGATGACACCCGCCGGGGCGTGGAAGGCGCCGACCAGGTTCTTCCCGCGCTCGGTGTTGATGCCCGTCTTGCCTCCAACGGCGGCGTCGACCATGCCGGCCAGCGTCGTCGGCAGGTGCACGACCCGCACTCCGCGCAGCCAGGCGGCCGCCACCCAACCGGCCAGATCGGTCGTCGCTCCGCCGCCCAGCCCGACGATGGTGTCGGAGCGGGTGAACCCGGCCTGGCCGAGCGCCTGCCAGCACAGCCCGGCGACCTGGAGGGTCTTGGCGTCCTCGCCGTCGGGCACCTCGATCGCGTGTGCATCCAGGCCCTGCGCGACCAGCCGCTCGCGCACCTGCTCGGCGGTGCCGGCCAGCGTCGGGGGATGAATGACCGCGACTCGGATGGCGGTGCCGAGCAGCGGCGGTAGTTCCGCGAGCAGTCCGCGCCCGATGAGCACGTCGTAGCCGGCGGCGCCGGCTACCGGAATTCGGGTGGTCTGGGTGCTCATTCCCGCGACACCCGCTCGTGCAGGCGGGCAGCGATCGCCGCAGCGACCCTGCCGGGCGTGCGGTGTTCGGTTTCGACGGTGAACGTGGCGACCTCGCGGTAGAGGGGGTCGCGAACCGGGGCCAGAGCCGCCAGCCGAGCAGCCGGGTCCCCGGCGAGCAGGGGTCGGGTGCGGCCGTCACCGACCCGCACGACAAGCGTAGAGAGGGAAGCCCGCAGCAGGACCACCGGAACTCCAGAGTCGGCTAGAGCCTGCCGCGTGCTGATCAGCGCCAGCGCGCCCCCACCGAGCGCGAGCACGCCCTCGAACTGTGACAGCGCCGAGGCGACCGTCGTCGCCTCGATCCGGCGGAACTCGTCCTCGCCCGCCTCAGCGAACAGCTCGCGGACGCTGCGCCCGGCGCTGTGCTCGACCAGGTCGTCGGAGTCGGCGAACGGCACCTTCAGGATCTTGGCCAGCCGGCGGCCGGTCGTGCTCTTCCCGGCACCCGGGAGACCGACCAGCACCACTCTCGGGGTCATCGGTGACCCTGGGGATGTGACGTTCCGGGCAGGTGCCCAGGTGCAGGGGCGGTGCTCATCACAGCCCGCGCTCGGCGAGGCGGTCCAGGTAGGACCGGGTGTTGCGGCGCGTCTCGGCCACCGAATCGCCGCCGAACTTCTCGATCACGGCGTCGGCCAGAACGAGCGCGACCATCGCCTCGGCGACGACGCCGGCCGCGGGAACAGCGCACACGTCCGAGCGCTGGTTGATCGCTACAGCGGCCTGCCCCGTCGCGGTGTCGACCGTCTGCAGCGCGCGTGGAACCGTCGAGATGGGCTTCATGGCCGCACGCACCCGCAGCACCTCACCGGTGGTCATACCCCCCTCGGTGCCGCCCGAGCGCCCGGAGCTGCGCCGGATCGCGCCGGCGCCGTCGCGGACGATCTCGTCGTGGGCCTGCGACCCGCGGATGCGCGCGAGCTCGAAGCCGTCGCCCAGCTCGACGCCCTTGATCGCCTGGATGCCCATCAGGGCCGCGGCCAGGCGTGCGTCCAGGCGTCGGTCACCCTGCGCGTAGCTGCCCAGGCCCGGCGGGAGACCGTAGGCCAGCACCTCGACCACTCCCCCGAGTGTGTCGCCGGCCTGCTTCGTCTCGTCGATCTCGGCGAGCATCGCTGCACTCGCAGCAGCGTCGAGGCAGCGCACCTGCGAGGCGTCGACCTTCTCCTCGTCGCCGGGCTGCGGCACCACCCCCGCGGGCGCGGTGACCGATCCGATCGAGACGACGTGGCTGACGATGTCGACGCCGCACGCCTGGCTGAGGAAGGCCTTCGCGACCGCACCGAGCGCCACCCGCGCGGCCGTCTCTCGCGCGCTGGCACGCTCGAGGACGGGCCGCGCGTCGTCGAGGTCGTACTTCTGCATCCCGGCCAGGTCGGCGTGCCCCGGGCGGGGCCTGGTCAACGGCTCGTTGCGGGCCTGCTCGGCGAGCAGGGCAGGGTCGACCGGGTCGGCGGCCATGACCGTGTCCCACTTGGGCCACTCGGAGTTGCCGACGCGCACGGCCACCGGGCCACCCATCGTCACGCCATGGCGTACCCCGCCGGTGAGCTCGACCTGGTCCTGTTCGAACTTCATCCGGGCACCCCGCCCGTAGCCGAGGCGGCGCCGGCCCAGGTCGCGGGCCACGTCAGCGCTGCACACCTCGACGCCGGCGGGCATGCCATCGAGCACCGCGACGAGGGCAGGTCCGTGCGACTCGCCCGCAGTGATCCAACGCAACACGCGCCAAGTCTCTCAGAACCCGACAGCGAAACCCTCGAGCCTGGCGGCGCAGCCCAGCGGCGCCGTCCGGTCCTGCTACGAGGCCACGCCCAGCGAAGCAGTGCTGGGCAGGGCCAGGACGACCAAGGCGCCGAGGACGAGCATCGGGCCGAATGCGATGGCGGTCTTGAGCGAGGCTCGGCGGGTCGCGAGCAGGGCCAGTGAGACGAGCGCGCCGAGCAGGAACCCCGCGAAGATGCCGTAGTAGACGAAGGCCCAGCCGAACCAGCCGAGGTAGAGCCCGAGGACGGCGCCCAGCTTCACGTCACCGAAGCCGAAGGAGCGGGGCGAGGCGAAGGCCAGCAGGAGCAGCACGGCGAAGACCGCGGCCGCGCTCTCGCCCGAGCGCAGCAGTGAGTGCCAGTCGTGGCGGACCAGGGCGGCCAGCGTGAGCAGCACGGCACCGCCTGCGGCCGCCGTGCGGACCAGACGATCCGGCAGGCGATGGTGCTCGTAGTCGATCACCACGAGCGGCGCGGTCGTCATCGCGAGCACGACGAACGCCGGCAACAGCGCGCTCCAGCCAGCCGCCGCACCGGCCAAGACGCCGAGCGCGGTGGCGGTGAGCGCGGAGCACGCCAGGCGTGGCCCGCTGGCCGGCCGGCCGCGCCACCAGCGCGGTTCGCCGCGATCGGGAACGCTCAACGTGAGGCGGGCCAGGTAGGGCGACGCGGCCAGGCAGGCGCCGGCGCCCGCCAGCGCGCCGATGACCCCTGCTGACACGGAGCCAGAGCCTACGGCCACCGGCGCCGCGGTTCGGAAGTCGGTGACACGTGACACTAGGTTCGGGTTGTGTTCGACGCGATCATCCTGGCCGGCGGCGGCGCGGCACGCCTGGGCGGCACCGACAAGGCGATGCTCGAGATCACCGGCGTGTCGCTGCTCGACCGCGTCATCGCTGCGGTGGCCGATGCCGAGCAGCTCATCGTGGTCGGTCCGGCACGACCGCTCCTGCGCGCGTCGGCACCGGTGACCTGGCGCCGCGAGCACCCCGCGGGCGGCGGTCCGGTCGCCGCACTCGCCGCTGCCCTGCCACATGGCGACGCGGACATCGTCGTGACCCTTGCCGCCGACCTGCCGTCGATCGGGCCCGCGGTGCCCGTGCTCCTCGCGGCGCTGGGCGGCTCCCCGTCGGACTGCGCTGCCCTGGTCGACGGCGCCGGGCGGGTGAACTACCTCGCCGCGGCGTGGCGCCGCGAGTCGCTGGCACGTGCGCTCGCGGCCGTAGGCGAGCCGAACGGCGCTGCCATGCGGAGCCTTGTCGCCGGCGCCATGCTCATCGAAGTACCCGATGGTGGCGGATGGGGCCTGGATTGCGACACCTGGGACGACATCGACCGAGCTCGGAGCCGGATGCATCGAGAAGGGACCACGTGATGACGGACCCACTCGATCCCTGGCTGGCGGAACTGGCTGCCGGACTCGGCGTCGACCCGGCCGTCGTCGACCGCGACCTGTTGCTTGACGTCGCGCGCGACGCCGCCCACAGCGTCGCCCGCCCGGCAGCTCCGCTGACGACGTTCCTCGTGGGGCTGGCGGCGGGGCTCGGTGGCGGCAGTGCCGACGCCGTCCGGGACGCCGCGGCCACGGCGCAGCGCCTCGCCGGCGCCCACAAACCACCGGGCGCTCAGGATCCAGACCAGCCCGATCCG
>QHCC01000210.1 GCA_003243915.1 Pseudonocardiales bacterium
GCCGCCTGGATGCCGTCGCCCATGCCCGGTGCGAGCAGCACCATCGTCGTGTCGGCGAGCGAGGCGATCTCCACCTCGGCCTGCCCGACGCCGACCGTCTCGACCAGGACGACGTCGCAGCCGGCGGCACTGAGGACGCGCAGGCCCTGCGGCACCGCTGCGGACAGGCCGCCCAGCTGGCCGCGCGACGCCATCGAGCGGATGAAGACTCCCTCGTCAGTGGCGTGCTCCTGCATGCGGACCCGGTCGCCGAGCAGCGCGCCACCCGAGAACGGCGAGGACGGGTCGACGGCGAGCACGCCCACCCTCTTCCCGGCGGATCGCAGAGTGCTCACCAGCGCCGACGTGGTCGTGGACTTGCCCACCCCGGGAGCGCCGGTCAGCCCCACGACCTGGGCATGACCCCCGTGCGACGCGAGCGCGGCGGCCACCTCCCGCAGGGCGGGCGAGTCGTTCTCCACCAGGGAGATCAGCCGGGCTACGGCGCGCGCATCAGCCCTCAGCGCCCGTTCGACCAGCTCGGCGACGTCGCCGCCGCGCCGAGGTGTTGCCATCGATCAGGAGGCTGGGACGTGCAGGATCAGCGCGTCGCCCTGCCCGCCGCCACCGCACAGCGCAGCCACGCCGGTTCCGCCCCCGCGCCGCCGCAGCTCATAGGCGAGGGTGAGGGCGAGCCGCGCGCCCGACATCCCGATCGGGTGCCCGAGGGCGATCGCGCCGCCGTTGACGTTGACGATGTCCTCGGTGACACCGAGGTCCTTCATCGACTGGATACCCACGGCCGCGAACGCCTCGTTGATCTCGATCAGGTCGAGGTCGGCGACACCGATGTGCTCCTTTCGCAGTGCGTCGGAGATCGCGTTCGACGGCTGGGACTGCAGGGAATTGTCCGGGCCGGCGACGTTGCCGTGCGCGCCGATCTCGGCAATCCAGCTAAGCCCCAGCTCCTGCGCCTTGGCCTTGCTCATGACGACGACCGCGCAGGCACCGTCCGATATCTGCGAGGCAGAGCCGGCCGTGATGGTGCCGTCCTTGGTGAACGCGGGGCGCAGCTTGGCCAGCGACTGCGCGGTGGTGTCGCCGCGGATGCCCTCGTCCTCGCGGAACTCGATCGGCTCGCCCTTACGCTGCGGGATGAGCACCGGCGTGATCTCCTCGTCGAACACGCCGTTCTTCTGGGCCACTGCGGCACGCTGGTGCGAGCGGGCCGAGAACTCGTCCTGCTCCTCCCGGCCGAGCCCGAGCCGGCCGTTCACCTTGTCGGTGGATTCGCCCATCGGGATGTTCTCGAAGATGTCGGTCAGGCCGTCGAAGGCCATCGCGTCGAGCAGTTCGATCGCGCCGTACTTGTAGCCCGAGCGCGATTTCGGTAGCAGGTGCGGCGCGTTGGTCATGGACTCCTGGCCACCGGCGACGACGATGTCGAACTCCCCCGCGCGGATGAGCTGGTCGGCCAGCGCGATCGCGTCCAGGCCGGAGAGGCAGACCTTGTTGAGGGTGAGCGCCGGGACGCTGAGTGGAATGCCGGCCTTGTGCGCGGCCTGACGGGCCGGGATCTGGCCGGCACCTGCCTGCAGCACCTGGCCCATGATCACGTACTGCACCTGCTCCGGTGCGACCCCCGAGCGCGCCAGGGCTGCCTTGATCGCGAATCCGCCGAGGTCGGCGCCGGAGAAGTCCTTGAGCGAGCCGAGCAGACGGCCCATCGGAGTGCGCGCGCCATCGACGATCACCGAACCAGCCATGTGCAGTCCTCCTCTGAGCCGACGTCCCACGCCACATGACAGCGTGCACCTGCCGAGCCCGCGACACCGGGTAGAGGGTCAACTCTAGCCAGGAGTGCACCCGGCGCGGGTGTGAACCAGCGCACGGCGGCTCGCCCTATAGCGGTTCCAGTTGCCACGATGGCGTGATGCCTGCCCCCAGCCTGTTCACCAGGATCGACCACGTCGGCATCGCGGTGCCGGACATGGAGGCCGCAATTGCCTTCTACGCCGACACGTTCGGCGTCGTGAGCGTGCACGAGGAGACGAACGAGGAGCAGGGCGTCCGCGAAGCCATGCTCGCCGTGGGCGACGGCTCGACCCAGATCCAGTTGCTGGCCCCGCTCACTCCCGACTCGATCATCGCCCGCTTCCTCGGCCGCTCCGGTCCCGGCGTGCAACAGGTCGCCTACACCGTCGAGGACATCGAGGCCGTCTCCGCCGAGCTGCGTGGCAGGGGGCTGCGGCTGATCTACGACGCACCGCGGCGCGGGACGTCGAACAGCCGGGTGAACTTCATCCACCCCAAGGATGCGGGCGGCGTGCTCGTCGAGCTCGTCCAACCCGCGGACGCCCACCCCTCCCCGTCTACTGCCCGGTAACATTCTGCCGTCAGCCCGGACACCCGCCCACTGTGGAGGCCATGTCGTGCACGACATCCGTACCGCCATCCTCAGCGCGGATCTCGCCGCCGTGGCCGACCTGCCGGTGCCCGAGACCTACCGGGCCATGGTGGTACGGGCCGACGAAGCGGGCATGTTCGACGGCCTGGCGACCAAGGAGAAGGACCCCCGCAAGAGCCTGCACCTGCAGGACGTGCCGACACCGGCGCTCGGCCCGGGCGAGGCCATCGTCGCGGTCATGGCCAGCGCCATCAACTACAACACGGTCTGGACCTCCATCTTCGAGCCGGTGTCGACCTTCGAGTTCCTCAAGCGCTACGGCGCGTCCTCCGACCTGGCCAAGAAACACGACCAGCCTTACCACGTCGTCGGCTCCGATCTCGCCGGCGTCGTGCTGCGCGTCGGACCCGGCGTGACCAAGTGGCACCCGGGCGACGAGGTTGTCGCGCACTGCCTGTCCGTCGAGCTCGAAGACCCCCAGGGCCACGACGACACGATGATGGACCCGCAGCAGCGCATCTGGGGTTTCGAGACGAACTTCGGTGGCCTCGCCGAGCTGGCGTTGGTGAAGTCCAACCAGCTGATGCCCAAGGCGGCGCACCTGTCGTGGGAGGAGGCCGCAGCGCCCGGGCTGGTCAACTCCACCGCGTACCGCCAGCTCGTCAGCCACCACGGGGCCGGCATGAAGCAGGGCGACGTCGTGCTGATCTGGGGTGCCTCGGGAGGCCTGGGGGGCTACGCGACGCAGTACGCGCTCAACGGTGGCGCCACACCTGTGTGCGTCGTGTCCTCACCGGACAAGGCGACGATCTGCCGGGCAATGGGTGCCGAGTTCGTCATCGACCGCAGCGCCGAGGGTTACCAGTTCTGGAAGGACGGCCAGCAGCAGCCGTCGGAGTGGAAGCGGTTGGGCAAGAAGATCCGCGAGCTGACCGGTGGTGAGGACCCCGACATCGTCTTCGAGCACCCCGGCCGCGAGACGTTCGGCGCGAGCGTCTTCGTGGCCAAGCGCGGCGGAACGATCGTCACCTGCGCCTCCACGTCGGGCTATTGGCACGAGTACGACAACCGCTATCTCTGGATGACGCTCAAACGGATCGTCGGCTCGCACTTCGCGAACTACCGCGAGTCGTGGGAGGCCAATCGGCTGATCGGCAAGGGCGCCATCCACCCGACGCTGTCGCAGGTGTACCCGCTCGCCGAAGCGGGCCAGGCCGCGTATGACGTGCACCGCAACCTGCACCAGGGCAAGGTCGGGGTGCTGTGCCTGGCGCCCGAGGAGGGGCTGGGCGTGCGCGACGCCGAGCTGCGGGCCAGGCACCTCGAGCAGATCAACCGGTTCCGCAACCACTGACGCGCAGCGCTCGGTGCCACCTGCACGGCCCGGCGGCGAGGTGCGACCATGGGACTCATGGCTTCGGATGACTCCTCGGACGTCCTGCCCATGCTCCCCGATGCCCACCCGGGCTTCGCTACCGCCATGCGCGGCTACGACCGCGCCCAGGTCGACGAGTTCCTCGCGCGGATGGACGAGGATCTGCGTGGTGCGCTCGCCGACCGCGATGGGATGGCTGCCCGCACTGCCGACCTAGCGGCCCAGCTAGCCAGCGCTCGCGCTCAGGTCGAGTCGCTACGCCGACAACTGCGCACCGCGAGCGAGACGGTGACCGCCCAGAACGTCGACGAGCGCGTCCGCAAGATGCTCGACGCAGCGAAGGTAGAGGCAGCCAAGATCCGAGCGGGCGCCGAAGCGGAATCCGCCGCCGTCCGCTCCGGCGCTACGGACGCGGCAGGCCGGGCCCGCGCGGCTGCCGGTGCCGAGGCGCAGGAGATCGTCGCGGCAGCCACCCAGCGCCACGCCGAGGCCGACGAAACCTTCCGGCGGCGCCTGGCCGAGGCCGAGCAGCGCCGCGTCGCGGTCGTGGCCCAGCTCGCGCAGAGCAGCGAGCAGGCCCGTGCGGAGGAGAACCGGCTCAGCACCGAGTCCGAGGCCGCCCGCGTACGTCTGGACGCCGAGTCCCTCGCTGAGCGCGAGCGGCGCGACGCCGAGTCCCTCGCCCACCGCATCCAGGCCGAGGAGGACTTCGAACTGACGCTGCGGCGGCGCCGCACCGCCGAGGCAGCGGCTTCGGCCGAACAGCAGGCCGCGGCCACCGCCTCAGCGGCCAAGCAGGTCGCCGACGCGAAGGCCGAGGCGGCCAGGCTCGTCGCCGCTGCCGCGAACGAGGTAGAGCGGCTGCATGCGCTGCGCGATGACGCGCATACGCAACTGCGCGAGCTGTACCGCAGGCTGGGTGCGGCCCTGGAGACCGCACTGCACGAGTCCGCACCGCCGTCCGAGGGCAGCCATCCGGCTGGTGGGGCGCAGGCGGCTCAGTAGCGCGGGGCGGATCGACCCCGTTGCACCGTGGGCGCGCGACGGTCGCGCGCCGCCCAGCAGGCGCTGTGCCAGTGGCGCCGCTCGCTTGCGCCGGCATCGAAGTCCGGCCAGACGACCAGGTGCGGCAGGCCACGCGCGATCTCCTGGTCACAGCCGGGGCAGCGATAGGCCTTGGCCGCGCCGAGGGCAGTGACACCGCGCACCACCCACTGCTCGCCGCGCCAGTCCTCACGGCGTTCTCCCACCGTCGACAACGGCCGCGGTGCGCCTGCGGGGACATCGACACGCCGGCGATTCTGGCGGGGCATGGAACAAGGGTAGTTGCGTGCCATCGGCTTCGCGCGCCCAAGAGGTCGAGCCCTGTGCCACGCTGGCCTGTGCAGGCATGCGATATCCTGCCCCGCTTAGGACCGCGACTGACGGGTCCGGGGGGGACCATCGATGGCCGCAAGATCTGACGTAGAGCCACGCAAGCTGCTCGACTCGGGCGCGGCGCAGCACAAGATCCTCGCTGATGCCGTGCTCGGCTCTAGGCGCCAGCCCGGCGCCGTCCGCGTCCTCGAGGCCGGCTGCGGGAATCGCTGGGTGCTGACGCCGCATAGCGGCGACGTGCACATCACCGGAGTCGACACCGACGCCGACGCGCTGCGAATCAGACGAGAGGTGCAGGGCGACCTCGACGACGAGATCCACGGCGATCTACGCACCGTGGCTCTCCCGGCCGAGTCGTTCGACGTGGTCTATTGCAGCTACGTGCTCGAGCATGTCGCCGGGGCTCAGGCCGTCCTGGACCGCTTCGTCGCCGCCCTTCGCCCGGGCGGGCGCCTGATTGTGCGCGTGCCGGACGGCAATTCCGTGTACGGCTTCCTCACCAAGCACTCCCCGCACCGCGTACACGTCCTGTACAAGCGCTACGTCGAGCGCTACCCGAACGCCGGCAAGCCCGGCTACGCGCCCTACCCGACGGTGTACGACGAGGTGGTCACCCTGCGCGGTCTGCGGGCCTGGGCCGCCCACAACGGGTTGGCCGTCCTGCACGAGGACGGAACGAATCTCTACCTCAAGCATTTCGGGCGGCTGCGTCCGGTTGTCTCGGCTGTGCTCGTCGCGATTGCCGCCTGCTCGCGCGGCAGACTCAGCGCGAGTCACAACAATATCTGCATGGTTTTCCAGAAGCCGGGCGACGGGGCCGAGAACGCCAGCGTCGAGACGAACGGGCCCGGCTCGCAGAGCTCGGAATGAGCGTGGCGTTGCCCGGGCGGGGTCGGTGCAACCCGCCGCGTCAGCTGTAGTCGCGAAAGCCCTTCCCCGTCTTGCGGCCGAGTCGCCCGGCGGTAACCAGGTGCTCGAGCAGCGGCGCGGGTGCGAAGCCGGGCTCGCGGAACTCCAGGTACAGCTCGCGCTCGATCGCCAGCGACACGTCGTTGCCGACCACGTCGAGCAGTTCGAAAGGCCCCATCGGGTAGCCGCAGCCGACCTTCATCGCCGAGTCGATGTCGTCGGCGCTCGCGTAGTGCGCCTCGAGCATCTTGACCGCGTCGTTCAAGTACGGGAACAGCAGCGCGTTGACGATGAAGCCGGCGCGGTCACCGCAGCGCACGGCGTGCTTGCCGATCTTGCGGGCTACCTCGAGAACGGTCGCCTCGACATCGCCGGCGGTAGCCACGGTGCTGACGACCTCGACCAGTGCCATGATCGCCGCGGGGTTGAAGAAGTGCATGCCGATGACCTCGGCAGGTCGCGAGGTCGCCGCAGCGCACTCGATCACCGGCAGGCTCGATGTCGTCGTTGCGAGCACGGCACCTGGGGCGCAGATGTCGTCCAGGTTGGAGAACAGCGCCTGCTTGACCGACAGATCCTCGACCACGGCCTCCACGACGAGCTCGACGCCGGCGAGGTCGTCGAGCTTCGCCGTGCCCTTGATCCGGGACAGCGTGGCGTCGCGGTCAGCCTCGGTCAGCTTGCCGCGCTGCACGCCCTTCTCCAGCGAACGGGTGACGGCTGCCGTGGTCTTCGCGATCTTCTCAGGGCTGCGGGCGACGAACACCACGTCGTAGCCGGCCTTGGCGAAGACCTCGATGATGCCGGTGGCCATGGTCCCGGAGCCGACGACGCCGACCGTCGACACCGGGCGCGCGCCGGTGGCACCGTCGCCCGCCGCCGGCGTGAGGGCGTCTGGCACGACGTTCGGCGAACCCTCCGCGTCATAGCTGTAGAAACCGCGGCCGCTCTTTCGCCCGAGCAGCCCGGCCGTCATCATCTGCTTGAAGATCGGCTGCGGTGCGTGCAGCCGGTCGCGCGACTGCTTGTACATCGTGTCGAGAATCTCGTAGGCGGTGTCGAGGCCGATCAGGTCGAGCAGGGCGAGCGGGCCCATCGGCAGGCCACAGCCGAGCTTCATGGCGGCGTCGATGTCCTCGCGGCTGGCGTAGCGCGTCTCGTACAGCGACGCGGCGTGGTTGAGGTAGCCGAACAACAATGCGTTGGCGATGAAACCGGCCCGGTCACCGATGGTGACGTCGACCTTGCCGAGCTTCTGGGCGAACGTCTCGACGTCCTCGACGACGTCCTGCTCGGTGACGACGCTGCGAATCACCTCGACCAGCTTCATGACCGGCGCCGGGTTGAAGAAGTGCAGGCCGACGACCTTGCCGGGACGGCCGGTCGCCACGGCGATCTCGGTGACCGACAGCGAGGAGGTGTTCGTGGCCAGGATGGCCTCGGGCTTACAGATCTTGTCGAGCTGGGTGAAGATCCTGCGCTTGAGCTCGAGGTGCTCCGGGACAGCCTCGACGACGAGGTCGACGTCGGCGAGCGCGTTGAGGTCGGTGCTGTAGCTGACGCGCTCCAGCAGCGCCTGCTGCTCGTGCTCGGACAGCTTGCCGCGGGCGACCGCCCGGCCGGTGGAGTTCTCCAAGTGGCTGCGGCCGCTCGCGACGGCAGTGTCGTCGACCTCGATGCCGACCACCGACAGCCCGTTGCGGGCGAACACCTCGGCGATGCCGGCGCCCATCGTGCCGAGCCCGATCACGCCGACCTGCTGGAACTCCCGTGTCATGAAGAAATCCTCCTGGGTCGGAACTGACTGACCTCGGGCCAATCGCCGAACCCTAGTGTGCCCGGCCCGTCACGGAGGCAGCACTGAGGTGGGCGACACGAGGGTCACGCGCGACGCGAGTGGTCCGCCACAGGGATATGCGGCCGCCAGCTCATATCCCAGGCAGACCATTAGGACCGGCCGCGGCCCCATCGCGCCTTGACCAGCCTGGTGACGAGTACGCGGGCGCTCTTCGGGTGCTTGAACGTCGTCACCTTCAGCGGGGCCGGGAAGCGGACGGAGGTGACACTGCGCGGCCAGGCGAACTCGCGCAGCCCGTCCGCGCCGTGGATTCGGCCGAACCCGGAGTCGCCCACCCCGCCGAAGGGCAGCTCTGGCACCATCGCGAACGAGATGGCGGAGTTGATGCTGACGCAGCCGCAGGAGAGCCGTTCGGCGATCGCCCGGCCTCCCTTCGCACTGAATACCGCGGCGCCGAGGCCGTAGCGGCTCGCGTTGGCCAGCTCGATCGCTTCGTCCTCGTCGCGCACTTTGGCGATGGTGATCGTCGGGCCGAACGTCTCCTCCTGCACCGCAACCGAATGCTCGGGGACGTCGAGCAGGACGACGGGCTGGACGAACGGTGCCTGCACGGAGTCCGGGCTCCCGACGACCGCGCGACCACCGTCGGCGATCGCGTCGTCGATGTGTTGCCGGATCACCTCGACCTGGCCCGGCATCGTGATCGGGCCGTAGTCGGCGCCGGCATCGGCGCCGCCACGGACCTTGGCGGCCTCGCGGGTCACGCCGGCGACGAACTCGTCGTAGACGGACGCCACGGCATACACCCGCTCGACCCCGGCGCAGGTCTGACCCGCGTTGGACAACGCGCCCCACACCGCGGCGTCGACGGCGGCCTCCAGATCGGCGTCGGCGGCGACGATCAGCGCGTCCTTGCCGCCGCACTCGATCACGACCGGCGTGAGCGTGGGAGCGCAGGCCGCCATCACCTTCTTGCCGGTGGCCGTCGACCCGGTGAAGGCGAGCTTGCCCACCCCAGCAGTGCACAGCGCGTTGCCGGTGGCGCCGAATCCGGTGACCAGCTGCAGCACGGGCTGCTCGGGGACGACCTCGGCGAAGGCGTCGACCAGCCACTTGCCGATCGCGGGCGTGAACTCGCTCGGCTTGAACACGACGGCGTTCCCGGCGGCGAGTGCGTAGGAGATCGAGCCCATCGGCGTGTGTACCGGGTAGTTCCACGGGCCGATCACCCCGACGACCCCGTAGGGCAGGTACTCGACGCTCGCGGACTGGTTCATCGCCAGCAGCCCGGATCCGACCCGTCTGCGGCCCAGCACCTTGGCCGCGGCGCCGGATGCCCAGTCCAGATGCTCGACCGCGATGGACAGCTCGCCGATCGCGTCGAAGACCGGCTTGCCGTTCTCCCGGTGGATCAGCTCGGCGAACTCGTCCAGGCGTGACGCGATTATCGAGCGCCACGCCCGCAGCCGGGTCTTGCGCCCGTCGAAGCCGAGTTCGCGCCACCATGCCGCCGCTGGGCGCGCGCGCTCGACCGCGCGCCGCACATCGTCGGCAGTGTGCACCGGGAAGTTGGCCACCACCGCGCCGGTAGCCGGATCGAGCGACTCGAACGTGGTCTGTTGTGCTGCCTGCGGCGCCGCGGCCATGCTCGTCATGTGTCAAAGGTACTGGCGGGTAACTACGGGTGGGAGCCGCCGCCTGCGGCGCAGCTCAGAACAACCGCTGGGACGGGTCGTCGATGCCGCGCAGCAGGTCGTAGTCCAGCACCAGGCAGGCGATGCCACGATCCTCGGCGAGCGTTCGGGCCTGCGGCTTGATCTCCTGTGCCGCGAACACCCCACGGACCGGCGCGAGCAGCGGGTCGCGGTTGAGCAGGTCCAGGTATCGCGTCAGCTGCTCGACGCCGTCGATCTCGCCGCGGCGCTTGATCTCCACGGCGACCGCCACTCCGTGCGGGTCGCGGGCCATGATGTCGACGGGGCCGATCGGGGTCGGGTACTCGCGGCGCACCAGCCGGTACCCCGGCCCGAGGGTGTGGATATGCTCGGCGAGCAGCTTCTGCAG